>JBEBXE010000284.1:0-4678 GCA_040391705.1 Aerobium aerolatum | reverse complement strand
TACCTGTCCCTCGCATCGCGCGTTCCTTCTAGTGTTGACCAGGGTGGCGGGTCAAAGAGCGGCGTCGTCATCTGGGAGGGTGCCGCTGAACTACGCCGGCTATTTCAATGGAAGGCCTGATCGCGCGTGTGGGGATGCATGATGGCTTGGTCCCAGTCAAGCACGGGGTCGAGGCAAGCATCCGAATTCTCGGGTTCGGCATGGATCGGCGCGCCGACCATGACAGCCACGATCATGGCCATCCGTGATCGCATCGATATACAAGATTGAAATATCCACACGCGGCGGCTAACGAAGGTGGCGGTTGGAAAAACCCTGCCATTCATGAGCGGCGAGAGAACTGGATTTGGTCTCGCCACAGATGACTCCACCCGCAGCTGTAGCCATTTATCGAGAGAATCAAGACATGCGCGACGTCGTTCTTATTGCCCTGTTTGCCGCAATCATGGCTGGTCTGGCGGTATTTCCGCCACTCATGCTGCCGGTTGTCGGCGTGCCGGTGACAGCGCAATCGCTTGGGCCGATGCTGGCCGGTGGCATTTTGGGCGCGCGTCGCGGTACGCTGTCGATGGTCCTGTTCCTCGCGCTTGTCGCCATGGGTCTGCCACTGCTGTCGGGTGGACGCGGCGGTATCGCGGTCTTCTTCGGACCAACCGCAGGGTATCTGGTTGGCTGGGTGTTCGCAGCGCTCGTCATCGGACTTCTCGTCGAGCGGTTCTGGGCTAGCCTGACGACGTTCAAGGCGCTCCTGATCTGCGCAACCGGCGGAATCGTGGCTCTCTATGCGATCGGCATTCCATGGAGTGCGACTGTCGCCGACATCTCCGTGTCGGCAGCGTTCATCGGGTCGTTGCCATTCTTTATCGGTGACATCATCAAGTGCTACATCGCTGCCGTGGTGATTGTGATCGTAAAGCGCTCCTATCCGATCATCGCCCCAACTGCACACGCCTGATCGTGTCGAAGCACCACGCGGCCGTATGATCACCTTCTCCAACGTCTCCGTGCTGAAATCCGGCCGAACTGTGCTCGCTGACATCAATATCTGTGTCAGCGAGCGACGGGTGGGAATTATTGGCCGCAACGGCTCCGGCAAGAGCACGTTCGCGCGCCTTTTCAATGGCCTGGAAAAGCCGACCACCGGGACGGTGACGTGGGACGGTGATCCGGCCGGCGGCAAGCTGCGGCGGAATGTCGGTTTCGTGTTCCAGAACCCGGAACACCAGATCGTCTATCCGATCGTCGAAGAGGATCTGGAGTTCGGCCTCAAGAATCTCAAGCTTCCGACGCCGGTCATGCGCGAACGTATCGACGAGGTACTGGCCCGGTTTGACATCGTGCATCTGCGAGACCGTTTCACGCACCAGTTGAGCGGTGGCGAGCGTCAGCTGATCGCGCTGGCGGGGGTTCTGGTGATGAAACCGAAGCTGATCGTTTTCGACGAACCGTCGACGTTGCTCGACCTGCGCAATAAGAACCTCCTGATGGAGACGATCGCACAACTCGATGAGCACGTGGTCATGGTGTCCCATGACCTCGATTTGCTCGCGGATTTCGACCGCGTTCTGCATTTCGCCGACGGAATTCTTGTCGGCGATGGCGCGCCATCCACGGTGATCGCCGACTACGTCGCCCGGTCGCAGCTGTAGGACAGGCCTTGGCGCTCTTTCAGAGCGGTTCTGGGGAGCGCGCTTCCAGGGCCTCGGAGACCTGATCTGCGGTCTTCAGGGTTTGCACGACGAGCGGCACGAGCGTCGCCGTCAGGCTTCGCTCCAGACCACGTGCCTTCTGCGCCATCCGCACCTCGGCCAGCGTCTGGCGCACGGATGGAATAAAGCGGATCGTCAGCGCGATCGCCAGCGCAATACGATCGGTGGGGACCCACGACGGCGCGTATTTCAGCAGCGCGCGGATGCCGTCAACGAATTCGCTGGTGCGGGTGGTCAGCGTCACGACCGAGGCCGCAAGGATCATCACCATAAACCGGGCAATTACGAATGCCGCCTGGATGATATCCGTGGTGAGCACATGGACCGTGAAGATAAACGCCAAAACCCAAACCAACGGCCGCAGAGCGGCGACCGCGTGGCGCAATCGCAGACCGGCGATGAGGAAGGCGATGAGAACCAGTCCAGCGGCAGAAGCGAGGACGCCCCACCCACTGTAGAGGAACAGCAGCGTGCAGAACACGGCCAGCCCGAGGACCATGTACTGGGGTGGTGTCCGATGAAGCGGACTGTTGCCCGGCACATACAGTTCAGCCAGCATTGATCAGGGTCCTGTTCCGGCAGGGTTACGGATGATCGCGCTCGTACGATGCGCTTGCGAACTTAGTCGCTGCCGCGTGGGTGGAGCAACCCCCTGTCGGCTTATGGCCTGCTCACAAGCTCCAAAGTCAGGGTTCGCGTGAAGATGTTCTGCAGCCTGTCTGCCGTGCCAAACGCGATGATGGCTGCGTGGCTAAGCTCGCTTTGAAATATTGAACGCGTGATCTCGAAAGCCTCTCCTTCGGCGAAATCGTTGATGTCATCGATGACGATCCATTTCGGGCGATGCAGCAGCAGTTGCGCCAGGCTGAGCATGCGGCGTTCGTCATCGCCCAATATCTGGTTCCATCGGAATTGCGCGCCGAGCATTGGCACCAGTTTTCCAAGTCCTGCCCGCTTCAGGGCTGCAATGATCACCTCGTCGGCATAGCTGTCGACCTTGCGCGGATAGCAAAGTGCCTCCCGCAGTGTACCGGGTGGCAGGTAGGGACCGCGCACGACGAACGTAATTTCATCGTCGGGCAGGCCTATGCGGCCTTTGCCGGAAAGCCACAGGCCGGCGATGGCGCGCGTCAGAAGCGTTTTTCCCGCGCCAGTCGCACCAGCGACAAGAATGCGATCGCCGCCATGGATTGCGACATGCGGCTCCGAAAGGCGGGTGGCGCCTGAGTGAGAGTCGATCTCAAGCTCGTCCAGGGTCAACACTGGCCCTGCCGAGGTGGTGACGTCGATGTGGCGCTCCGGCACGGCTGCATTATCAGAGCGCAGCAGCGCGATGCGAAAGGATGCGACGCGCATCAGGGTTGCGCGCCAATCCGCAATAGAGCTGACATTGTCGACGAACCACCGCAACGAGGCGTGAAACTGGTTGAACGCGCCGACCGCCATCATCAGCCCGCCGAACGTCAAATGGCCGCCGAAATACATCGGAGCAGCGATGATGATCGGGGCGACGATGGTGATCCACCCATACCCGGCTGTCACCCAGGTCACGCGCGTCGTGGCGTAGACGATGCGGCGCGTGGCAGCGATGAGGTTGGCCAGATCGAGCTCAAGCCGGTGTTTCTCCTGTGCTTCTCCAGCGGCCAGGGAAATCGCTTCAAGCTTCTGGTTGACGCGCACCAGCGCGTAGCGAAGGTCGGCTTCGCGCGCATAGCGGTTGGCGTTGAAGACGATCAGGGGCCGGCCGATGATCCAGCTCAGACATGACGCTGTCCCCGAATAGAGCAACGCGGCCCAGACCATGTATCCAGGGATCTGGAATTGCGAGCCCCACACATCGAATACAAACCCTTGGGAAAGAGACCACAGGACCCCGACGAAGCTGAGCAGCAGGATTCCGGCCTGAAGCAGGCCGAGGCCGAGATCGACGGACAAATCGCTGAGGCGGTGTGTGTCTTCGTGAAGCCGCTGATCGGGGTTGATTCCAATCGGCCCGGTTTGCGCCACCCGAAATGCGCGCTTGGGCAGAAGCCATTCGCCGATCAGATCGCGGGTCAGTGCCTCCCGCAACCGCAGATGCAACATCTGATTGAGCCATACCTGAAGCACATTCAGCACCAGGAGCCCGGCCGCGATCTGTGCGAAGACAATGAGTTGGGCGATAAGTTGCGGCAGGTTGCGCTGTTGCAGCGCATCGTAGAAGGGCTGGTTCCAGCGATTGAGTATGATCTGCCCATAGGATGTCGCCACAATGACAACGAAGACGGCGGTGGTGAGCCAGAGCAAAAGCCCACGCATGGGCGATACCCGGAAGGCCGCTGCCATGGCCGACAAATGGTCGGGAAAGCGCGTGTCGACCGCGTCGGGCGGGCTGGCTGATGGCAGGGGATCGGTCTGTTTGAGGGTGCTCATTCGGCCGCCTGTAGAGTTGAGGTAACTGGACCGGAGACGCGTTAAGTCAAGACATGGAGGCCACGTGGCGGGCCATAAAATTCGCACGACAGAACCAGACGATCCGGCCTTGCGCCACGACGCAGCCTGCATCCGATTCAGATTAGCCTATATTTTTTTCCGACCTGCGGTACATTGCCGATACCTTGAGCATCAGGAGAGGGGCGATGGCGCCGGATACTGAGGTGCTTCCTTCGGAGGAAGCGAGAAAATGGCGCCTGCAGCCCAGCGATCCCGTACTCCTCGGGCTGCTGGTTTTTTATGCCTGCCTGTTTGGCATCTACACCCGCCCCGTCGGGTTCCTTGCCACTCTCTGGCCTGCCAACGCCGTCATGCTCGGCATTTTGCTGTTACGGCCTGACTCTGCCCGGCCATCGGGATGGCTCGCCGCCGCCGCCGCCTATCTCGCCGCTGACCTCATGACCGGATCGGATCTGACCAAGGCGGTGCTCCTCAATCTGGGGAACCTCGTTGGCGTCGGCACCGCGTATGCCATTTGCGTTCGGCTTCCACCCAAC
>JBEBXE010000283.1:0-4683 GCA_040391705.1 Aerobium aerolatum | reverse complement strand
GCTGGCCGATGGCGTCAGCCACCGCGCCACCGACGCCGGTGTCGATCTCGTCGAACACGAGGGTCGGAGCCGAGCCGCGATCCGCAAGAGCCACCTTGAGCGCCAGCAGGAAACGGGACAGCTCGCCGCCGGAGGCGACCTTCATCATCGGGCCGGGACGCGTGCCGGGATTGGTGCGGACGCGGAACTCGATCTGGTCGATGCCCGATTCGGCGCGGTCGTCGGGCGCGGAGGTGATTTCGACCAGGAACTCGGCCCGCTCGAGCTTCAGCGCCGGCAGTTCTTTCATCACCGACTTGGCCAGTGCGTCGGCCGAGGCCTTGCGCTGCTGCGACAACAGAGCCGCCGCCGCATCATAGGCTGCCCGCGCCTCGCGCGCGGCAAGCTCAAGACCGGCCACGCGCTCCTCGCCGGCGTCAAGATCGGCCAGATCGGCCGACATGGTGTCGCGCAGCGCCGCCAGATCGTCGACGCTGACGGAATGCTTGCGGGCCATGGCGCGCAGGGCAAACAGGCGTTCTTCGGCCTGCTCGAGCGCGCGCGGGTCGAATTCGGCGGCGCGCAACGCTTCGTCGACGGCGACCTGCGCCGAATCGAGCGAGATCAGCGCTTCGTCGAGCGATTTGATGATGTCGTCCAGCAGCCCCGGCGCATCGGCAGCCTTGCGCTGCAGACGCCGCAACAGGCTGGCCAGTTGCGGCACGCCGGCGTTCTGGCCCGACAGCACATCCTGCGCGTCGGTGATGTCGCTGGCGATCTTTTCGGCGCGCATCATGTGGGAGCGGCGCTCGGCCAGATCGGTTTCCTCGCCGGGCTGCGGATCGATCTTGGAGAGTTCGTCGACGCAGGAGCGCAGATAATCAGCTTCGCGGGCTGCAGCTTCCACCTTGGCGCGCAGCCGCGCCAGCGCCTGCTCGTTCTCGCGCCAGCCGCGCCACAGACGCCCGACGCTGCGGGCAGCGCCGACATGGCCGCCGAAGGCATCGAGCAGGTCGCGGTGGGCATCGCCGTCGACCAGAGCGCGGTCATCGTGCTGGCCGTGGATCTCGACCAGCGCGCGGCCGATCTCGCGCAGCAGGGCGACGCTGGCAGGCTGGTCGTTGACGAAGACGCGGCTGCGCCCGTCGACCGACTGGATGCGGCGCAAGATGATGTCGCCATCATCGTCGAGGCCGTTGTCGCGGATGATCTCGCGGGCCGGATGATTGACGGGAACGTTGAAGACAGCGGTGACCGCGCCTTGAGTCGCGCCGTGGCGCACAAGCGACGCGTCGCCGCGCGCACCCAGCGCCAGCGACAGGGAATCGAGCAGGATCGACTTGCCTGCGCCGGTCTCACCAGTGAGCACGGAAAGACCCGGCGCAAAATCAATGTCGAGCCGTTCGATCAGAACGATATCGCGGATCGACAGGTTGGCGAGCATCGCGTGAGGATCAGGTGCCGGCGATCAGCGAACCCGCTCGGCTCAGCCACGATCCCTTGTTTTCGCGCGGCTGCAAACCACCGGACTGCAGCAGGGCATAGGAATCCCTGTACCACTGGCTGTCGGGGTAGTTGTGCCCAAGCACGGCGGCAGCGGTCTGCGCTTCCGAGGCAAGGCCCATCGCGTAATAGGTTTCGGCCAGACGTGCGAGGGCTTCCTCGACGTGATTGGTATTCGAATAGGTCTCGACGACATTGCGGAAGCGACGGGCCGCGGCAATGTATTCACGACGCTCGAGATAATAGCGTCCGACCTGCATTTCCTTGCCGGCGAGCTGATCGCGGGCAAAACGGATCTTTGCCTTCGCATCGTCGACATATTCGGAGGTCGGCCAGCGTTCGACGACTTCCTGCATCGCCTCGATCGCCCGGCGCGATTCGCGCTGGTCGCGGGTGATGTCGTTGATCTGGCGGAAGTAGCTGAGGCCGACGATGTACTGCGCATAGGCAGCGTCGTCGGTGTTGGGATAGAGCGACACGTAGCGCTGGCCAGCGCCGATCGCCTCTTCGTATTTGCCCATCCGGTAATTGGTGAACGCGCCCATGACCATCGCCTTGCGCGCCTGCTCCGAATACGGATGGGTGCGGTCGACGGCCTCGAACTTGCGCGCGGCTTCGCTCATGCGGCCAGCTTCGAGGTTGGCAAGGCCTTGATTGTAAACGGTATCCGCTGGCTCAACGCTTTCGACGTAGGTGGTAAGGTCCATCTTGTTGTCGCTGGCGCACGCCGAAACCAGCAAAGGCAGCGACAGCGTCAGAGCGACAAGTCCGACCTTGCCCAAAGGCCCCTGGAAAACGGCGTTCCGGAATTCATTCATGTCGGGTAATCGCTCTCTGGCCTAGAAACTTACGCATCCCGGATATGCAGACACTAAACGTCCGCTCTCCAACACGACGCCAACGTGCGGCAGTCTTAATTGAACTGACGCCGCTGGGCAACTTGTCGTGGCGCAATGGCGCTTTTTTGTGGCGATCCACAGGTCAAAACAGTGATGTCAGATCATCCAGGGGGCGTAAACCGGGGCGTTGACGGCGATCATCTCGGCGCCACGTCCGCGAATCCGCCGGCCGGTCTCGACAATCTCGAACGCCGAGCGGTCGGAAAGAAGGCGACGCAGCGCCTGCGCGTTCAGCTTGTGGCCACCGCGATAGGAGCGGAAGCAGCCGATGAACCGCGCGCCGGCCAAGGCGAGATCGCCCAGCGCGTCGAGCATCTTGTGACGGACGAACTCGTTGGGAAAGCGCAGGCCTTCCATGTTGATGACGCGGTTGTCGTCACCAATCACCACGGAATTCTCGAGCGACGAACCCAGCGCATAGCCGGCAGCCCAGAGACGCTCGACATCCTTCATGAAGCCGAAGGTGCGGGCGCGCGCGACTTCGCTGCGGAACAGGTCCGGCGTGATGTCGGCGGCGTAGGACTGGCGGCCGATGGCCGGGCTTTCGAAATCGATGTCGATCTCGAAGCGGGTGCCGCTGTAGGGACGGAATTCCGCCCACGACGCGCCATTCTCGATGCGGACCGGCTTGAGGATGCGGATATAGCGGCGCTTGACCGCCTGCTGCTCGATGCCGGCCTGATCGAAGGCCTCGACGAACGGCGCGGCGCTGCCATCGAGAACCGGCACTTCATTGCCGTCGATCTCGATCAGGACATTGTCGATGCCGACGGCCGACAGCGCGGCCAGCAGATGCTCGACCGTCGCCACATGCACACCGGCAGGGCTTCCTAGAATGGTGCACAGGTCGGTGCCGCCGACTTCGGACGCCAGCGCGCGAAGCTCCACAGGCTCGCCTGGCACGTCGGTGCGCACGAAAACGATACCGGTATCTGGATCAGCAGGAACAAAATGAATGGAAACAGAACTTCCATTATGAACGCCGATTCCCGACAACGATACGCGTGACTTGAGCGTTGTCTGGTAGTCGTACAAGTCGATCCCCATAAACCCGTCCCGGATTAAACCCGAAAGGCCGCAACTGCGACTGTGATTTGAAGCTCAGCCAATGGACCCTCAACCCCACGAATCCATGACCGATTATTGATTGGAAGCGAAGATAGTGGTCCGAGAGGGAGAGTCCAAATCACGGTTTTTTACTCTGTGTTACGCCTTGGCTCACTTTGAAAAAAAAGCACAAGATACTGATGTACATAGGCAATTAAAATTTCAGGCGAGCGCTTCCGCGCCCGCCTGAAACAGCGTGTTACATGATTGCGAGAACCGGCACCAGCTGGGCCTCTCCTCAGTTCGCCTGACGGCGCAGGAAAGCCGGGATATCGAGCTGGTCGTCTTCCTGTGCGGCGCGCGGCTGCACGGAAAGGCGTCCCTGATCGTCCAGCTGGCCACGCTTGGGCGCATAGAGCTGCGCGTCGGCGGTTGGGGCACGGCGCTGCTCGGGCTGGCGCAGACGCGCTTCACGCGGCTGTGCCGGCTGCAACTTGGCGCCTTCGTCCTCGCGACGCGAGAGCCCGGCAGTCAGACGCTTCAGCAAGCCCATCGGCCCGCGTTCCTCGTGTTCCTGCTGGTGATGCGGTGCATCGAGTTCCGCACGAACGACCGGCGGGAAGTCTTCGATGCGCGGCATGCGCGGCTGCGGCGCGGGCGCCATCTGCTGCGGTGCGTGCGCGACCGGCTGTGCCGGTGCATGACGGACCGGCTCAGGCTGCGCCATCATCGGGGCTTCGGCGGCGGGCGTAAATAGCCGGCTCTGAGGACGAAAGTCGGCATCCGCGACCTGCTGCTGGCGCGCGGCGAACTCTGCATTGGCTTCCGCGGCGCGGATGGCTTCTGCAACCGGATCACGCGGCACGTCGTTCTGAACCGGCGCGGTGCGGATTTCGATCGGACGCTGCTGCTGAGGCTGCTGCGGGGCCGGCTTCTGCGGTGCGCGGATCGTCAGCGGCGGCGTGTTGATGTCGGCTGCAACCTTGTCGATGCCGGTGGCAACGACGGAGACGCGGATGACGCCTTCGAGTTCCTCGTCGAACGTCGCGCCCAGAATGATGTTGGCGTCCTGGTCGACTTCTTCGCGGATACGGGTTGCGGCTTCGTCCACTTCAAACAGGGTCAGGTCGCGACCGCCGGTGATGGAGATCAGCAGGCCCTTGGCACCCTTCATCGTGGTTTCGTCGAGCAGCGGGTTGGCGATCGCAGCTTCGGCAGCCGCCATTGCACGGCCATCGCCCGATGCCTCGCCGGT
>JBEBXE010000282.1:0-4684 GCA_040391705.1 Aerobium aerolatum | reverse complement strand
GCGGGCTGATCACGCCGATCATCCGCAAGGCCGACGAAAAGACGCTGTCGGTGATTTCCAACGAGATGAAGGATCTGGCGTCGCGCGCCCGCAATCGCAAGCTGAAGCCTGAAGAGTATCAGGGTGGGACGACGGCGGTGTCGAATCTCGGTATGTTCGGCATCAAGGACTTCGCTGCCGTCATCAACCCGCCGCATGCGACCATTCTGGCCGTTGGCGCGGGCGAAGAACGTGCCGTTGTGAAGAACGGCGCGGTGGTGGTTGCGAATGTGATGTCGGTAACGCTGTCGACGGATCATCGTGCAGTGGACGGGGCACTCGGCGCAGAGATGCTGGCTGCCTTCAGGCGCACGATCGAAAATCCGCTCAGCATGCTGATCTAGAGCATCGCGGTGTAAGCCCACTGCGGTTTGCGATGCTCTATCATATGGTTCGGCGTCCGCAGGGACGCACGGCGATCTGAAGGTCGGACAATGGTGTCCGACCTTGATGTGGAGGCTGTTGCGATGACCATGACCGTGCATGAAGATGGACTGAGGAAATCCTGGATCTGGATGGCGCTGCTGGCTGTCATCTCGCTGGTCGGTGGCGTGCTGGCGCTGCTCAACCCGTTTGCGGCAACGCTGGCCGCAACGCTGATGGCGGGTTGGGTGTTTGCCCTCCTTGGCATCGTGCAGATCGTTCAGGCGTTTCAGGTGCAGGGCTGGGGCGGCTTCATCTGGGCGCTGCTGTTCGGCCTGCTGACGCTGATCATCGGCGGCTCGCTGATCTTCAATCCGCTCGCCGGCATGGTGTCGCTGACGCTGCTGGTCGCGGTGCTGTTCCTGGCCATCGGCGTCGTCAAGATCATGTACTCGTTCTCGCTGCGGCCGGTGACCGGCTGGGTCTGGGTACTGGTCTCGGGCATCGTCTCGCTGGTGCTTGGCATCATGATCCTCGCCGACTTCCCGATGTCGGCCGCCAGCATTCTTGGCATCCTGCTCGGTGTGGAACTGCTGTCCAACGGCGTGCTGTTCCTGTTCATCGCGCTCGGCCTGCGCAATCTGCGCTGATGGGGTCGGCCAATTTATGTCTGAAGGGCTGGGGCGCACCATGAAGAGCATTCTTTGCTACGGCGATAGCCTCACCTGGGGCAGCGATCCGGCAACCGGCGGGCGTCATCCGTTCGACTCCCGCTGGCCCAACGTGCTGCAAAAAGCTCTTGGGCCGGATGTGCAGGTGATCACCGATGGCCTGCGCGGACGCACAACGGCTTTTGATGAACATCTGGCCGCGTGCGACCGCAATGGCGTGCGCATCCTGCCAACCACGTTGTATGCGCATGCCCCGCTGGATCTGGTGATTATCATGCTGGGCTCCAACGACATGAAGCCGGCGATTGCCGGCACTGCGCTTGCTGCGATGCAGGGCATTCGCCGTCTCGTGGAGATTGTGCGGTTGAATCCGACGCGCGACGGCACGACTGAACCACCAGAGGTGCTGATCGTGTCGCCGCCGCCGTTGTGCGACACGGCAAATTTTGAATATGCAGCTATGTTTGCCGGTGGTGTCGAACATTCGAAAATGCTGGCAAGCCTGTATTCCGACTTTGCCGACAACGCGGGTTGCGGCTTCTTCGATGCCGGTTCGGTCGCCAAGGCGTCGGCGATCGACGGCATCCATCTTGATGAACACAACACGAGCGCCATCGGCAAGGGGCTTGAGCCCATCGTGCGGATGATGCTTGGACTTTGACTGAGGAGAGCGCCTGTGGCCGACACATATGACGTCATCATCATCGGTGCAGGGCCGGGTGGTTACATTGCGGCTATCCGTGCGGCCCAGCTCGGGCTGAAGACTGCGATTGTCGAGCGCGAGCATCTCGCCGGCATCTGCTCGAACTGGGGCTGCATTCCGACCAAGGCGCTGCTGCGCTCGGCCGAGGTGATGCATCTGGCCAGCGACGGCAAGGCCTATGGCATCGACATTTCCGGGGCCAAGCCCGACTTGCCAGCCATCGTTGCGCGCTCGCGCGGCATCGCCGCGCGCATGAATGGCGGCGTCGGCATGCTGATGAAGAAGAACAAGGTCGACATCATCTGGGGTGAGGCCAAGTTCACCAAGCCCAATGAGATCGTCGTCGCCACGACGACCAAGGCGATCATGCAGCCGCAGGCTCCGACGCCGAAGAACACCAAGGGCGAGGGCACCTACACCGCCAAGCACATCATTGTCGCAACGGGTGCGCGGCCGCGCGCGCTGCCGGGGATCGAGCCGGACGGCAAGCTGATCTGGACTTATTTCGAGGCGATGGTGCCGCCGGAAATGCCAAAGTCGCTGCTGGTGATGGGATCGGGCGCCATCGGCATCGAGTTCGCGTCGTTCTACCGGACCATGGGCGTCGACGTCACCGTCGTCGAGCTGCTGCCGCAGATCATGCCGGTCGAGGATTCCGAGATTTCCAAGTTCGCGCAGAAGCGGCTGGAAAAGCAGGGCATGAAGTTCATCCTCGACGCCAAGGTGACGAAGGTCGAGAAATCGGCCAATTCGATCACCGCGCATGTCGAGAAGAAGGACGGTTCGGTCGAGAAGATCACCGCTGACCGGATGATTTCCGCCGTCGGCGTCCAGTGCAACACCGAAAACCTCGGCCTCGAAACCATCGGTGTGAAGCTCGAGCGTGGCGCGATTGCCATTGACGGCTATTGCAGCACCAATGTCGCGGGCGTCTACGCCATCGGCGACGTCGCCGGTCCGCCGATGCTGGCGCACAAGGCTGAGCACGAGGCCGTCATCTGCGTCGAAAAGATCGCCGGACTCAACGTCCACCCGCTCGACAAGACGCGGGTTCCGGGCTGCACCTACTGCCACCCGCAGGTCGCCTCGGTTGGCCTGACAGAAGCCAAGGCGAAAGAAGCCGGGTACGACATTCGTGTCGGCCGCTTCCAGTTCATGGCCAACGGCAAGGCGGTAGCGCTTGGAGACGACCAGGGACTGGTGAAGACGATCTTCGACAAGAAGACCGGGCAGCTTCTCGGCGCGCACATGGTCGGCCCGGAAGTCACCGAGCTGATCCAGGGCTTTGTCATTGCGATGAATCTGGAGACGACCGAGGAAGAGCTGATGCACACGATCTTCCCGCACCCGACGCTGTCGGAAGCGATGAAGGAAAGCGTGCTCGACGCCTACGGACGGGTGCTGAACATGTAGGATGCGCAGGGCGGTTTCATTCGCTGCCTGAATTGCCTATATCAGCCGCACCAAGAGGACTTTAGCTAGATGGTCACCGTACTGAACCTTGTCGACAAGCCCCGTCCGCGCCACCCTGAAAAGGCCCACCGGCCCGATCAGGAAGTGCTGCGCAAGCCGGAGTGGATCCGCGTCAAGGCGCCGGTGTCGAAAGGGTATCTCGAAACCCGCGACATCGTGAAGAACAACAATCTGGTCACGGTGTGCCAGGAGGCTGGCTGCCCGAATATCGGCGAGTGCTGGGACAAGAAGCACGCGACCTTCATGATCATGGGTGAGATCTGCACCCGCGCCTGCGCGTTTTGCAACGTCGCCACCGGGGTTCCGACCGCGCTCGATGCCAACGAGCCGGCCAATGTCGCCAAGGCGGTCAAGCAGATGGCGCTGAGCCATGTGGTGATCACCTCCGTCGACCGCGACGATCTCGCCGATGGCGGCGCGCAGCACTTTGCCGACGTGATCTATGCCATCCGCGAAACGTCGCCCGACACGACCATCGAAATCCTGACGCCGGACTTTTTGCGCAAGGACAAGGCCAATGCGCTGGAGACGGTGGTGGCCGCGCGTCCCGACGTGTTCAACCACAACCTCGAAACTGTGCCGTCGAACTATCTGACGGTGCGGCCCGGCGCGCGCTATTTCCATTCGATCCGGCTGCTGCAGCGCGTCAAAGAACTCGATCCGACGATCTTCACCAAGTCCGGCATCATGCTCGGGCTCGGCGAAGTGCGCAACGAAGTGCTGCAGCTGATGGACGATCTGCGCATCGCCGACGTCGATTTCATCACGCTTGGCCAGTATCTCGCGCCGTCGCGCAAGCACCATCCGGTCAAGGCGTTCGTGACGCCGGACGAATTCAAGTCGTACGAGACGGTCGCCTACACCAAGGGGTTCCTGATGGTGGCGTCGAGCCCGCTGACGCGTTCGTCGCACCATGCTGGCGACGATTTCGCCAGGCTGCGCGCGGCACGCGAAAAGAAGCTTTCGGCAACCGCGTAGCGCCTTTCGTCATGCCGCAGTTTGAAACGACGCGCGTCGTCCAGCATTCGCCCGAAAAAATGTTCGCGCTGGTCGCGGACGTCGAGCGCTATCCGGAGTTTCTGCCGATGTGCGAGGCGCTGAGCGTGCGCTCGCGCCGCGAACGCGACGGCCTGACGCTGCTGGTCGCCGACATGACGGTCGGCTACAAGGCGATCCGCGAGACGTTCACCAGCCAGGTCGTGCTCAAGCCGGCCGAAAACCGCATCGACGTCAAATATCTCGACGGGCCGTTCAAATACCTGACGAATATCTGGCGTTTTGAGCCGAACGCGAACGGCGGCGCGGAAGTGCACTTCTTCATCGACTACGAATTCAAAAGCCGCATCCTCGGCGCGCTGATGGGCGCGATGTTCGACCGCGCCTTTCGCATGTTCACCGATTCGTTCGAAAAACGCGCCGACGCGATCTACGGCAC
>JBEBXE010000281.1:0-4695 GCA_040391705.1 Aerobium aerolatum | reverse complement strand
GCGTGTTTTGGGCGCGTCCGGAACGGACGCGCAGCGATGTCAGGAGACGAGGCCTTCTGGCAGACCCAGCGCCGATGCGAGGCGGGCAAGCTTCAACGGGTCGGTGCCACCGGCCTCAAGCTCGGCAAGTTCGGTCGTCGCGAGGCCTGACGTGACGGCCAGATCCTCAAGCGAGTATCCGAACGCGGCGCGCATGGCGGTGACCGGGTTGGTGCCTGCAGATAGCGCAGTGGTAATGGTGTCGATGTGTTCGAGCATGTCGAAACCTCTTTTTATGAAGGTGCGTTGTGCCGCAAAATTCATGGAACAGAATGCGACAGAAATGGGTGGCGGCACCGGTAATTTCAAGAATACCGCTGAAGATAGCTCGGCTGGATGACGCTGCCGTGAAGGGAGCGTCGGGCGGAGTTTAGCAAAGAACAGCTTGTCGAGCGAAGCTGAAGAAATTTTGGAGTGGTGCCCGGAGGCGGATTCGAACCACCGACACGCGGATTTTCAATCCGCTGCTCTACCAACTGAGCTATCCGGGCATTACCGAAGATCGTTGACTTGCAGCGACCTTCTGTCGGCGGAGTTGGTGTCCGCCGGAAACGGGTGGGTTATAACACGAGATTCGCGTCTGTCCAGCGCGAAGAGAGAGGTTTTACCGACTATTTTCCCGGCTGCGGGAAGGCATCGGCATTTCGGCGTCTCAGGCCCGCGTTTCGCGCAGGAAAAGCGCAAAAATACGGCAAAAACAGCCAGATAGGCTGACCAGAAAAACTGGCCCGCTCAAAAATTATTCGCCGTCCTCGTCAATGTTGGCTTCTTCCTCGGTAGCGGGAATCGCATACGCGCCTGAAAGCCAGCGGTTGAGGTCGACGTCCTTGCAGCGCTGCGAGCAGAACGGGTAGTAGGCCCGCGAGGATGGCTGGCGGCATTCGGCACAGGGACGAGGCGCGCGCAGCGGCGTTACATTGTCTTTTTCAGGAGATGTTGTCATCGCTCAGGCCTTTGCGCCCGCAACCCAGTTGAGGTGAACCTTATAGCCGTCTGCAGATAGGAGGCCCACCGTTTCATACAAGGGCAGCCCGACGACATTGGTGTAGGAGCCGACGAGCTTGACGACGAAGCTGCCGGCAAAGCCCTGGATGGCATAGCCGCCAGCCTTGCCGCGCCATTCTCCCGAAGCCAGGTAGCTGTCCAGTTCGTCGCGCGACAGGCGCTTGAAGCGCACGCGCGTTTCGACCAGGCTCTGGCGCAGTTTCCCCGCCGGCGTGATCAGGCAAACGCCGGTATAGACGCGATGCGACCGACCCGACAGCAATTGCAGGCAGTTCGACGCTTCGTCGGCGAGTTCGGCCTTGGGCAGAATGCGGCGGCCGACGGCCACGACCGTATCGGCCGCAAGAATGAACCCGTGGCTTGCGTCTTCCTTCTGCAGCGTTTCCAAAGCCTTCTGGGCCTTGGCCGCCGAGAGCCGCTTGGCGAGAGAACGCGGATGTTCGGCTCGCAGCGGCGTCTCGTCCACATGGGTGGCGACGACGCGATCAGGCTCGATGCCTGCCTGCTGCAGAAGCTCGATCCGCCTGGGCGATCCCGAGGCCAGCACAAGCTTCTGTATAACGCTCATAGGAGACCCGTAACCTAAGCGGGATAGGAACCGCTTACTTGAAGCGGTAGGTGATGCGACCCTTGGTCAGGTCGTAGGGTGTCATTTCGACAAGAACCTTGTCGCCTGTCAGAACGCGAATACGGTTCTTGCGCATACGGCCAGCCGTATGTGCGACAATTTCATGTTCGTTTTCGAGCTTCACTCTGAACATGGCATTTGGCAGCAGTTCAGTGACCACACCCGGAAACTCGAGTACTTCTTCCTTCGGCATCCGATACCTTTGTTGATTGACTGTGCCGGCCAACAGGGCCGGAAAGTTGCGCGGAACCTACATGATTAGGTCGGCTTTGTGAACACGCTTAATCGGGCGTTCTGGCCGTGAAACGGCTTATTATGCGCGATTCCAGCCGATCACGCACGTCGCGGTAAGCGTCAAGCACCCTATCACGTGGACCGGTGACTCCGGAAGGGTCGGCGGTCGGCCAGTATTCGACGTCGACCGACGTGGTTCTGGTCAGCTCGAGCGCAGCGTGGTGAGCCTCGGGCGCCAGCGTGATGATCAGCTCGAAATAGGCATCCTCGAGGTCGTCCATCCGTTGTGGCTGGCGCTCGGCCAGCGACAGGCCCTTTTCCGCCAGCACCGCGTCGACGAACGGATCGGGCGTGCCCGCCCGGACGCCGGCCGAGGCGATGAAGATGTCGGCGGGCAGGATGGAATGCGCCAGCGCTTCGGCCATTGGCGAGCGTATCGCGTTCATGCCGCACAGGAAGAGGATGGAACGTGGAAGCCGGCTCGACCCGTCCAAGCCTCAACCTCGCCAGTGCAGGACGCAGACGAGGGTGAACAGCCGCCGCGCCGTGTCGAAGTCGACGTCGATCTTGCCGCTCAGCCGGTCCATCAGGGTCTGGGAGCCTTCATTGTGCAGGCCGCGCCGTCCCATGTCGATCGCCTCGATCTGCGACGGCGTCGACGAGCGAATGGCGTCGTAATAGCTTTCGCAGATCATGAAATAATCCTTCACCACCCGCCGGAACGGCGTCAGCGACAGGATGTGGGTGACCACGGGCTCGTCGGTCTCGCGGCTGACGCTGAACACCAGCTTGGCGTCGACCAGCGACAGGCGCAGCCGGTAGGGCCCGCCATCGTCGCCGACCGGCCGAAACGAATTGTCCTCGATCAGGTCGAAGATGGCGACGGCGCGCTCGTGCTCGACGTCCGGTGTCGAGCGGCCGATTGATTCGTCCAGCGTGACATCGGCCAGTCTTGCCTTTGCGTCGCGCCCGCTCATGGCGTCAACTTTCCGGGTTCAGCCTGATGGCGACCGAGGCTGCATGGCCGTCGAGATTTTCGGCGCGTGCAAGCGCAATGGCCGCCGGGCCGAGGGCGCGAAGCTGGTCAGGACCCAGCTTGAGGATCGAGGTGCGCTTGACGAAATCGAGCACCGACAGCCCCGACGAGAACCGCGCCGAGCGCGCCGTCGGCAATACGTGGTTCGAGCCGCCGATATAATCGCCGATGACTTCGGGCGTGTGGCGGCCGATGAAGATCGCACCGGCATTGCGGATTTTCGGCACGAAGGCTTCGGCGTCGTCCATCGCCAGTTCGAGATGTTCGGCGGCAATGCGGTTGGCCAGCGGCACGGCCGCTTCGAGGTCGGGCACGAGGATGATCGCGCCGAAATCGCGCCAGCTGGCAGCTGCCGTCTCGCTGCGCGGCAGGCGCGCGATCTGGCGCTCCATCTCGGCCTCCACCGCATCGGCAAGGCCTGCGTCGTCGGTGATGAGGATCGATTGCGCGGCGGTGTCGTGCTCTGCCTGCGCGATCATGTCGGCTGCCAGCCATGCCGGATCGTTGTCGCCATCGGCGAGGATCAGCACTTCCGACGGGCCGGCGATCATGTCGATCCCGACCGTGCCAAACACCCGCCGCTTGGCGGCGGCAACAAAGGCGTTGCCCGGCCCGACGATCTTGGCGACCGGCGCAATGGTTTCAGTGCCATAGGCAAGCGCTGCAATCGCCTGCGCGCCGCCGACACGATAGATCTCGGAGACGCCGGCCAGCCGTGCGGCAGCCAGCACCAGCGGGTTCAGCTCGCCGCGCGGCGAGGGCACCGTCATCACCACGCGCTCGACGCCGGCGACCTTGGCCGGCACGGCGTTCATCAGCACCGAACTCGGATAGCTTGCGGTGCCGCCGGGAACATAGAGCCCCACGGCCTCCACGGCGGTCCAGCGCGAGCCAAGCTCGACGCCGATGGCGTCGGTGTAGCGGTCGTCTTGTGGCATCTGCCGGGCGTGGTGGGAGGCAATGCGCTCATAGGCCAGTTCCAGCGCCGCATAGGTGTCGCGATCGACGCTGCCGACCGCTGCGTCGACCTCAGCCTTGCTGACGGCAATGCCGGTCTCGGTCAGGTCGAGATGGTCGAAGCGTTTGGTGTAGTCGATGAGGGCTGCGTCGCCTTCGGCCCGGATGCGCGCAATGATCTCGGCCGCCACGGCGTCCACGTCCGCCGACACTTCCCGCTTGGTGGCGAGAAAGGCGGTGAAGCTTTGTTCGAAATCGGGGTCGGTGAAATCAAGGCGCAGAGGCATGAAGCAAAAAACTCCGGTCAGTTCTTGTGGGCCGGCCGGGACTGCGTTTCCCAGGCTGCGCCGAGATCGGTCAGGCGTGCTTCGACATAGTCGACATCGAGACGGATGGCCGCGCCGCCCGAGCAGGTCAGCTCGATGACGCCTGCCGGCGTGTCCGTCGCCTGCTCGAAACGGATCGCCAGCAACGACAGGATGTCATCCTTGTCGTCGCGCGAGAAGCCCGTGGTGCGAATCCCGCTCACGCGCTCGAAATGCAGCACGCTGCGCCGACGCTCGTTGTTGCGGTTGAGAAAGCCCGACTTGTTCTCCCAGACGAAGCGATTCAGCTCGATCAGGAAGAGTTTCTCGCTGGCGCGATAGGTCAGGTCGCCGATCTTCATCACCGCGTCCTGAACGTAGGTCGAGATGATCTTGAGATCTTCTGCGTCGAGAGCGGCAAGCTTGAGCTGGGTCATGTCGTTGCACAATCCGCGAGGTGGCGGGCCGGGGAGGTGGCCAGGAGAGGTTCA
>JBEBXE010000280.1:0-4709 GCA_040391705.1 Aerobium aerolatum | reverse complement strand
AGCGGGCGCATCGCGTCCCACTCCTCGAAGCGCAGCGGCCGGTTGTCCATGCACGACGGCAGGCGGAAGCCGTATTCGGCCAGCGTCGCCTTGCGCCGAAAGTCGCCGCGATACATGCCGCCGATCTGCGGCACCGTCACGTGGCTCTCGTCGATGAAGACGATGGCGTTGTCAGGCACATACTCGAACAGCGTCGGCGGCGGATCGCCGGGGCGACGACCAGTCAGATAGCGCGAATAGTTCTCGATGCCGGCACAGGAGCCGGTGGCCTCCAGCATCTCGAGGTCGAACCGCGTGCGCTGCTCAAGCCGTTGCGCCTCCAGCAGTCGCCCTGCCTGCGCCAGTTCCTCCAGCCGCCACTTCAGCTCTTCCTTGATCAGCTTGGCCGCCTGGTTCAGCGTCGGGCGCGGCGTCACATAGTGCGAGTTGGCGTAGATCTTGACGCTTTTCAGGTCGCCGGTCTTGGTGCCGGTCAGCGGGTCGAACTCGGTGATCGTCTCGATCTCGTCGCCCCACATGGCGATGCGCCAGGCCCGATCCTCAAGGTGGGCCGGGAACAGCTCGATGGTATCGCCCCGCACCCGGAACGAGCCGCGAGTGAAATTGATATCCTGCCGCTTGTATTGCTGCGCGACGAGGTCGGCGAGCAGTTGACGCTGGTCGAGCTTGTCGCCGACCTCCATCTGGAACGTCATCGCGGTGTAGGTTTCGACCGAGCCGATACCGTAGATGCACGACACCGAGGCGACGATGATGACGTCGTCGCGCTCCAGCAGCGAGCGCGTCGCCGAGTGGCGCATGCGGTCGATCTGCTCGTTGATCGACGATTCCTTTTCGATAAAGGTGTCGGTACGCGGAACGTACGCCTCGGGCTGGTAGTAATCGTAATAAGAGACGAAATACTCGACCGCGTTGTTCGGGAAAAAGCTCTTGAACTCGCCGTAAAGCTGGGCCGCCAGCGTCTTGTTCGGTGCCAGGATCAGCGCGGGACGCTGCGTCTCGGCGATCACCTTGGCCATGGTGAAGGTCTTGCCCGAGCCGGTGACGCCCAGCAGGACCTGCGTGCGTTCCAGCTCTGCAACGCCGGCGACGAGATCCCGGATCGCCGTCGGCTGATCGCCGGACGGCGTGAACTCGGTTTCCATCCGGAACTCGATGCCGCCTTCGGATTTCTCCGGACGCGCGGGACGGTGCGGGACCCACGCTTCCTGGCGCAAATTCGGGTCGCCACCTTCGATCAGGCGAGACAGGGCCGCCACGGTCGCCGTCACGCCGGATGAAGACAGCTGGCCAACGTCCTCCAGCGAGATATCCAGACCGGCGACCGGATTGAGGCCGGCAGCGGCGCGTTCCTTCGGCGAAGCCGCTCCGCCCATCGACGTACCGCGCGCCGAACGGGTCGCGCTGGAGGAACGCTCAGGGATCTTCTTCTTCGGCTTGGCCGCCGGCTGTGCTTCTGCCTCGCGCTCGATCTGCTCGGCCCAATCAGCGATCGAGCCGGTCAGCGGCGTGCCCGACAACGCCGCCTGCGGCGCTTCGCCGAAACCGCTGGTATCCAGCGGCTCCGAAGCATCGAGGAAATCCGTCAGCGGGCTCTTGCGCGACCGCGCACCGAACCCGTCATCCTTCGCGCGCGAAGTGGTCTTTTTATCAGAAGCTTTGGCCATGGCCGGAATATGGGCAGAGTCTGATGGAATGGGAAGGGCCAGACCATGGCAACACCATGACACCCCGCCGCTGCTGACAGGAGGCTGTCAGGAGGAAGCCAAGTCGCCGCGTGCGCCCTATAGAAAAAGCGGCACGATTGCTCGCGCCGCTTCGGAAATCATCACGCGCCGGCAGACCGGCGCTCGCAGCACTTAGGATGCGGTCAGGTTCACAGCCTTCGGGCCCTTGCCCATGCGGTCCGGCTCGATGTCGAACGTCACCTTCTGACCGTCGACCAGTGTACGCAGGCCCGAACGCTCGACAGCGGAAATGTGGACGAAAACGTCCTTCGCGCCGTCGTCAGGCGTGATGAAGCCGAAGCCTTTGGTTGCATTGAAGAATTTTACAGTGCCGGTCTGGGCCATAAGGGAAAGCTCCTGTTCCCGTTGGTAAGCTGGTCTGCGCTCCATGCGCAGGGTCATAGGCGTCGAGAGTTTACGTCGGGGAAAGGTCGTATGCAACGGTCCAGTCTCCGGGTCAGCAAATGCCCGAACAGACCTTTCATCGCACGGAAACGTGACAAGCACAAGAACAGGCTAGTCCAGTCGCAACTGATTTATCGACGCCACTACTCTTCGTTTCGACGCAACCGGCACCAACGATCCTGCCGATCCGGTTCACGACCAGTCTCGACGCCGGAGCTTCCGCAACGTTTCCGTGTGCGCTAAGCATAGAAACCCCACCTAACGCCGCAGAAGAACTGCGCCGCGTAAGAGTATCCTCCGAGATCGGAAAATCTTTTGCTTGCCGAGCGAAAAAAAATGAAGGAGACTTCGCGCTGTTCGGGCATTTGCCGGCCCGGAGACTGGAATAGGATGCCCTGGTGCGACATCAACGAAGCAAGACCAATACAAGCTTGGCAGACCGGGACGACCGCGAAATGAGAGGATTTTGGCAAAATCCCGGCGCGACGCAAGCCGTTTCTTCTCCCCCAGTAAATGCACGAGACCATGCGGGTGCGCCACACCCGTGCCGTATAAACAGCGGGAGATAGGAGCTTCCCATGCCCCAGAGCGGAACAGTGAAATTTTTCAACCATGCGAAAGGCTTCGGCTTCATCACGCCGGACGACGGACAGAAGGATGTGTTCGTTCACATCTCCGCCGTGCAGGCGTCCGGCATGCAAGACCTTGAGGATGGCCAGAAGGTGAGCTTCGAAACGGAGCCGGACATGCGCGGCAAAGGCCCGAAGGCGGTCAATCTGACGCCTCTCTGAGCCCGCAAAATCATCGTTGCCAAGCCGGAACGGGATGTTTGCACATCCCAACGTTTTGATGTGCTGATCTAGCGATTACATAAAAAAGGCGCGTCCATGACGCGCCTTTTTTCGTGCCAGACGACCGTTTGGTCGACTACACCAGATAAGGATTGTTGCGGCGTTCGTCGCCGAAGCGTCCGCCCGGGCCATGACCGCAGATGAAGCCGATCTCGTCGCCGAGCGGCAAAAGCTTTTCCTTGATCGAACGGATCAGCGCGTCGTGATCGCCGCCCGGCAGATCGGTGCGGCCGATCGAGCCCTGGAACAGCACGTCGCCGACATGGGCGAAACCCGCTTCACGATTGTAGAACACGACGTGGCCCGGCGCATGCCCCGGACAATGCAGCACCTCGAACACGTGCCCGGCAAAGGACACGGTTTCGCCTTCCGTGAGATAGCGATCGGGCGTGCAGTTGCGCACGTCGCCGGTCAGGCCAAATCGCGTCGCCTGATTTTCCAGATTTGCCAGCAACGGCGCATCCGCCGCGTGCGGGCCGATGATGTCGACGCCGAGCGCTTCTTTGAGCTCCATCGCACCGCCGGCATGGTCGATATGCCCGTGGGTGATCCAGATCGCCTCAATGGTGATGTCGCTCTCCGCCAGCGCGGCAAGAATGCGCGGCACGTCTCCGCCCGGATCGACGACGACGCCGCGCTTTTCAACTTCATCGAACAGAATCGTGCAGTTCTGCTGGAACGGCGTGACGGGAATGACCCCGGCTCTCAATTCACCCATCATGATCTCCTTTGTTGAGGAGAGCCTAGAACATCGGATGGAGAAGTGGAATCCGGTTTGGAGTTTGCGCACATCCTCTGCGGGACGCGGCCCTCGTGAAAATGGGGCGATGGCTCGCCATCGCCCAATGTCGTTTATAGCCGCATTTGTACGATGCCAAACGGAGGCCGTCTGGCCTGCAAAATGCTTTAGCGGTTCTTCATCACCGCGCCGACGATTGCGGTGAGGATCGCGCCGCCACCGACGCCGCCCACTGCATCGCCGAGCAAGCCGCCGAGTGCGCCTGCCGAAGCAGCATCGACACCGGCACCGCCGCCGAGGACGAGGCCAAGCAGTTGCCCACCGGCAACGCCGCCAATCGCGCCGCTCAGAATTTTCGGCAACTGGCTCATTGCTGCCTGTTTGACTGCTGCACCCACGGCCTGCCCGCCGATGACACCAGCAATCAACTGGGTAATGATTGGAAGTAGAGCGTCCACGATAAGTCCCTCCGTAGCGCCGACTCAAGCGTCGGCATCTCGATGGAACGCTCCAATTGCCTCAAAGTCAAAAAAAAGAGCCCGCACGCAATGCGCACGGGCCCTTATCCACTCGAAATGTCAGTGATTACTCAGCAGCAGCACGCTTCGGCTGCACTTCCGCCATGTAGTCGTCCATCAGCGTCTTGCTGATCTGGCCAGGCGTGAACGTGTACTTTCCGATCTCGGAAATCGGCGTCACCTCGGCGGCGGTGCCGCACAGGAACGCTTCCTCGAAGCCTGCCAGTTCTTCCGGCATGATCGCGCGCTCGACGACTTCGATGCCACGACGCTTGGCAAGACCGATCACCGTGCGACGGGTGATGCCGTCGAGGAAGCAGTCAGGCGTCGGCGTCAGCAGCTTGCCATCCTTGACGAAGAAGACGTTGGCGCCGGTGGCCTCGGCAACCTGACCACGCCAGTCGAGCATCAACGCGTCGGCATAGCCCTTGGCTTCCGCGGCATGCTTGGACAGCGTGCAGATCATGTA
>JBEBXE010000279.1:0-4732 GCA_040391705.1 Aerobium aerolatum | reverse complement strand
GCCCGAAGCCCGCCGGGGTAAGATCCGAAGTGTCCGGTGTGATCAATCGCCGGTCCAGCCAGGTCGCGCCATCGGCGCCGATCTGCTTTTCCAGATCGAGGGTCGAAACGACACGGACACTGGCCTGGCGGTTGCGCCCGGCGTCATAGGCAGCGGCGCGGCTCTCAAAATCTTCAGGAATGAGCCACTGGTCGGCATTGATCCGTTCAGTGATCCCGCCGCGGCGTAGCGCCTCCAGCCGACGGACATGGGCATCGATATAGCCCTCATAATCACCACCCGGCACACGCCCCTCGAACTTCGCCTGTTCGAGGTGGCGGCTCGGGCGAGAAATGCCATTCTCCGAGATCGCAGCGATGGTCCGATCGGATGGGCGCTGCGTTGTATCGGCGGGGCCGATCTCGACGATGCTGCCAATCCGGGCGTCTTCGACGCGGGACGGATCGATGCCGGGAAGATGATGCGTGCGTCCATCGATCCCATCCACCACGAGGGTCAGGTTCTCACCCATCTCGTCGGTGAGGTATTTGTCCACGACGCGGCCGGTGATGGGTGTCGACGGCGCTGCATCATGAAGCTGGAAGGTCATGGGATCGCGTTCCAGCCCATCGGCCTTCAGCGCCTTGTGCATAGTGCGGATGATGTCGCCGCGCTCACCGAGTTCACGCAGCGCCGGTTCCATCTTCGCGCCAAGCTCCCAGACGCCGGGAGCGTGCTGCGTGGCCAGCCCCATCTTTTCCAGTTTGGCGAGACGGCGCAGCCGCAATGTCCGGTTGAACTGACGGCGCGGGTCGTCGGGCTCATGGCGCAGATCGAGGAACCGTTCATCGGCCTCCTCGGTCATGGCGCGGTCAATGCGGGTGAAGCGGTCCTGGTCGATTTCGGCAGACAGCTTGCGGCTTTGTTCGATTTCGGTGACGGGGCCGAGTTCCAGCGTGGTCAGTTCGCTTGCCCGCTCACGAATACCATTGGCGAGATAGTCGCCATTGATGACCAGATTCTCGCCCAGCTCGTCCTTACCCCGAACGATGACATGGACATGAGGATGGCCAGTATTGTGGTGATTGACCGCCACCCAGTCGAGCTTCGTTCCAAGATCGGCCTCAATGCAGCTCATCAAATCGCGTGTGTGTTCCGTGAGGTCGGAAAGATCGGCCGCATCCTCAGGCGAAACGATAAAGCGGAACTGATGGCGATCATCCTTGCCGCGGTCGAGAAACGCTTGCGGTTCGGCGCGGTCCTCGGTCGCCGAGTAGAGCTGGCCGCGCTCGGCATCGCGGGAGGTTCCGTCACGCTGGATATAACGCAGATGGGCAGCTCCCTTGCCGTTCTTCCCGGCACTCTGGACATAACGGGTTTTGACGACAACCCGGCGTATTCCGGCCGCGCTGTGACGCCAGCCGCCCGACAGGCTTCGGGCGCGAACGAAGGCCGCACCGCGGCCGCGCTTGACGCCCGGCCCTTTGCCTGCGCGCGGCGCCTTCCCACTCCTTCCGGCCGAACCGGATGCAAAGCGTGATGCCGATGACGATGATCGTCCAGGGCTGTTGCTGTGCTGACGCGCCAGCTTTTTGGCTTGGGTCAGAAAGCTCTTCGCCTTGCCAGTCTTCGGCACGTCGGACCTGATGCGACCGGGCTTCGGACGGAAGCGATTCTCGTCGTCGCCGCTCATGAACGCAGCCCACGCCGTGACGGCCGAACATCAGCCGATATCCGGCTAGAGTGCTGGCCAAAACCCCGCAAAGACAAGGCGTTGCGCCATATCGCGGCACGCGAGACCCAAAAGCATGGTGCCGTGCGCCGCGCCCCAGAACAGTGTGCAGACAAGGGCTTGCCCCGAAACCGGTCCGACAGGGTGCCGGTTTCCTTTATCTTGCCCTCCGCCTTTCTTTCCCTTTTTGCCCTTCCTGCCGGGAATGCAGCCAGGCGACCCCTTGCCTGACTGCACACCGGAAGCGGACCGAAGGTGCGTGGAGACGCCATGCTCATGGCGCATCTCCATTGCTCGCACGGGCCACGAATATGCCGCCGTCCTGCGGCTCCTGATCGACGGAAACGCGCATAGGAACGGTTGCGCGGACGTCGCTCGACGGCTGATTGGCCGCCGCCGAATTGCCGCTGGATTGCGCAACGAAGAGCGGAGCTTCGCGCCAATCCGGCGGTGGCGGCGGCACGATCGTCGGCACATCAGGCGCAGTCGCAAGCCCAAGAACAGGTGCGAGCGTGGCGACATAGGCGCGTGTTTCTGCGGGCAAAGTGCGGCCTGTCGCCAGATGCTCGTCATAGCGACCGGGACCGGCATTGTAGGCGGCAAGCATGGCCGCGACATTGCCATAGCGGTCCCACATCTCGCGCAGATACGCCGTACCTGCGAGGATGTTGTCGCGCGGATCGTAAGGATCGCGCCCGAGGCCATGGCGGCTGCGCAGGCCCGCCCAGGTATCGGGCATGACCTGCATCAGTCCCATTGCACCCGCCGATGAGATGGCGCGCACATCGCCCGCGCTTTCCACACGCAGCACGGCCCGAATCCAGTGCTCTGGAATGCCGAAGCGCTGTGACGCCTCGGCAATGAACGCAGCATGGGGATGCGCGGTGACAGGCGCGGGTTGCGGCGTGACCTGCCCAAATGCAGGCGTCAATCCGCTGCCAGCCGACAGAAGGGCCGTGAAGAGAAGAAGGGCGCGGGATCGCATGATCTCAGTCCCGATCTTCGCGGGGCCGCGGGCGGCTCCAGTGCAGCGACCATGACGAGCCTGCATCGTCGTCGCGGAACAGGTTGGCGCGGATCGGCTGCGGCAAGGCGGGATCGTCGAGCAGCACCGAGAGATATTCGCCAGCCTTTTCGCCGGTGCGTTTCCATGCAGCACCGACCTCGGGACCGTCATGCTCAATGTAATGGACGCGATAGTCCGGCGCATTCTCCGCATCGGAATGTTCAGCGGGCACGATGACGAGATCGCGCTTCATGGTGAGCGTGACGAGCTGACCGGCGAAGCCGGATGCGTCACGCGCAAATTGACCGATCTGTGGCATGGTATGTCTCCTGTGTTGGTGGGTTTGGCGTGGGTTCAATGCGTGACCGCCCGCCATTCGTAGCGGCCATCGCCTTCCTCATCGGTCCAGAGCGGAAGCGCCCGGCCGATGACGGAACTGGCGGGAACAGGTCCGAAGTAACGGCCGTCGAGGCTGTCCCGGATGTCCCAATTCATGAGGAAGAGTTCACCGTCGCCGATGATGCGGCAGCCCTGCCAGACCGGCAGATCGCGGCCCATGCGGTCGCGCTCCAGCGCGTCCCCCATCTCGACATGATCGACGGTAATGGTCGCACCGTTACGGCAGACGCGCTGCCCCGGCAGGCCGAGGACACGCTTCAGCAACGGCACGCCGCGTCCGATATAGCCGCGCTCGACCATGAACCGCTCCAGCGGCTCAGACGGCATGATGGCGACCAGTTCGGGAACTTCGAGCGCATCGGCGGGAGCAACTGTGTAGAAGCCGATGGGCGCGCTGGCAGTCGCATTCCAGATCAGCCGGGTTGGCAGATCGGCAACCGCCGTGGCGACAAGCGTGCCGACGGCCAGCATGGACACGGCAAGGATATGACGGCGGCTCATGGTGCGATCCTCCGGCGGCTGACCCATGCGGCATGGCGTTCCGGCGTGTAGGGGTTGGGGTCCTGACCGGCGATCATGCGGTTGTGGACGTGCCGCCAATGGTCCGGCGCAGCATCCGCAGGATCGACGCCAAGCGCGTCCACGGCGTCGATGGCGGCCAGCGCTTGCTGCACCTTTGGCCAGCCATCAATACGCAGCAGGATCTCGCCGCCGGGGCGAACGAAGGGCACGGTCTGGAACGGCTCGCCACGCCCGACAGCGCGCAGGATGTCGAGCCGCGAGACGATGGTGCCGTAATCGTTGGAGGCCCAGCGGACGAAGGCGAAGGTGCTTTCGGGTGCGAAGCCGACGAGACTGCGGCGGCGGTCGATGATCTGCTCAAAGCTCTTGTGGCCGAAGCGTATCCAGTGCTCAACCTTCCGCTTCTGGAAGGCCAGTTCGACAAGTGTGGTGAAGGGCGCTGGACCGTCCGCCAGCGGATGTTCATGCGCACCACGCCCGGTCTTGCCGGTCATGGCCGGTCTCCTTCGGTGGGTGGAAACTCGCGGCCCAGCAGCTCGCGCAGCATCACGGCGACGGTGACGCCGCGCCGGAAAGCGGCCACCTTGATGCGCCCGCGCAGTTCGGGTGTGATGTCGATGGTCAGGCGGGCGGTAAACGCCTCGGCAGCCATCTTTCCGGTTGCCGGCGCATCGGCGGCCCTGACCCAGCTATCGGGATTACCCGGACGCGATGCGAAGCCGGATTTGGCGGGTGGACGTGTCATCGCACAATCCTCCCGATCCCGAGGCTATCGATCTCGGCCACCAGCGCTGTGACCTCCTGTGCAGCCCGTTCGCCGCCATCGGTCTCTGAGACCAGTCGCCCAGTTTGTGCGGCTTCAGCAAAGGCGACGCGCTGGCCGATGGTCGTGGCCAGCAACGGCGGATCTTGGTCCGCCAGTGTCTCAGCCGTTTCGCGGGCGATGACGGTGCGCGCAGCGCATCGGTTCAGCAGAAAACGGGCGGCCAGTTCAGGACGATAGATGCGTGCTTCGTCCAGAAGCGCCAGCATCTCGGCGGAGGCCCAGCCGTCGAAAGGAGATGGCTGCACCGGGATCAGCACCAGATCGGCTG
>JBEBXE010000278.1:0-4741 GCA_040391705.1 Aerobium aerolatum | reverse complement strand
AAAACCGGCGTGGCAGCGATGTCACCGTGGGTTCGAATCCCACCCCCTCTGCCACGACCCCATGATTTCCAATAGCTCCAGAGGTTTTTCCTCTTTCAACGTACAAATGAAAGTACAGTGCTATGGTTGTTGGGACACCGCGTCGGCATATGTCGCAAAAGCGGCGGCAGGCAATTTTCTCTGAGCATTGCACAGGGCACCACATCGCGCTTTGCTGCCTGTGCGGCAAGCCGATCCACCGGCACCGGGACCGGTGGACCATAGAGCATATCCGTGCCCTCGGCTTGCTCGGGCCTGACGTGAACACGAATTGCGCCCCGGCCCATGAGGCTTGCCGCCGCGAGAAGGACAAGGATGATCTGGCGCGGATCGCGAAGGCAAAGCGGCAGGCGAGAGCGGGAACGCCACGCAAGGTCTTAGGCGCTGATGCCCCCTTCATTTCCCCTCGAAACTGAGAGAAACTCGCTAAGGGGACATGTAGGGGCAAGAATGATTGACACAAAGATTCTTAATATATGCGGTCTTGTCTGTGGATTCTTTGCCGCGCTTTTGCTGATTAAGCCTTGGACTCCGATTTTTTTGAAGGCACGTCTGGCGCAAGCTGAGAGCCAACGCCGTGCGGCGTTGCGGGCCTTGGAACAGCTAGGAAATCGGTTTGAGAAGGTAAACCAATCAGGCGGATTTCTTCAAAGCAGCCGATTGTGGGCACATTTCGCTAGCCAAAAGATTGGATCGGCAGCAATGGACGCAATGCACTCAAAGTTCCGGCAAACCATGGGACTGCCCCCGATGGCACTTCAAGTCCATCCTGGCTTGCTGGATGAAGCTTCCATCAACCTTAGTTACGATGAGATAAGCAGAAAAATCCGATCAGACTACGAGAACGGAACGCCTCGCGATCTATCAACCGGGGCGCTGTGGTTGTTGCTTGCAGGTTTTTCTCTGCAGCTATTGGCAGCTATTTTTTCTTAGATGACCCGGCCACCGAAGCAGCCGGGACAAATATGTCTAGGGGACACAATTAGCCCGCGATCAGGCGCTGCGCGATCACGCCGGCGCTAATCGTGATGACGAAAAGCAGGTCGAGATAGGTTATGGCCGTGCCTCCGTCCGGTCTGATTTCTTGATCAAATCACGCGCCATGTTGCGAACGATCAGAAGCAAGCTGTCCATGTGAAAGTCTCGCCCGCGTTCCTCGGGCTGACCATCGGTCCAGCGGTCATAGGTGACGTCGATCAGATGCGAGAGGTAGACGATATCTGCGTCGAGGTCGTCTCGGGTGTAGGGCTGTTCTTTCATATCTCAACCCCTTCCCCTGATGCAGCGAGACTTGGCCTGTTCAAGGGCAATGAGCAATTCTGACGCGATGCCCTCTGCCAGTTCCATCGCGGTGGAGAGGTTTCGTGTAATGCTGTCGCGATAAGGGCCTTCACCAACATTTTCGAGGGAAGAAGCAGCCAGCTCACAGACCTTAAGCAGGGCGCAAAGCTGGTAGCCCCGGCTGATGATGACGGGCTCGCCAAGATAATCGACATTCGCGAATGAGTCAGCGCTCATGCCGCATCTCCACGTGCTTGTGCCGTGTCTCTGCGAAATATATCGCCGTCGAACCTCATTTCCCCATAGGAATTAAGACAAAGAGCCCTGAAGTCTCTCGGGCCGTACGTGCCCTGCACTAAGATGATCGGATTGATCCCGCCATCTTCGGCAATGAGCCGTTCAAGCTCTCGGATATGCCAGACGGCTTGTTCATAAGGCGTCCGCTCCGGTGCCGCCTCGGCTGTTGCGGCGGTTATAGTTGCACCGGCAGCGCCAACGGCAGCGGCGTTAAGGATGAAAAGGCGACGGGTGATGCTCATGCCGCACCGCCCTTCTGCGCATCGATGATGTCGCATACTTCCACCAGCTTCTTCGCTATCTCGTCGCAGCCGGCAGTAATAGCGCTGGCCGCGCTCCGGCTTGTCGTGAACAGCCCTTCGCCGGCCATGAACATCAGTTCGTTTAGGTCTTTAAGGCGGGTGAGAATGTCCCGAGCCTCGGAAAGCTTGGGAGTTTCAGGCAAAGCTTCAGCGGTCGCCCGCGTGGCGTCGTTCGTCATGGCTGTTTCCTCATGTGCTAGTTTTAATTCCTAGTTCACTATGATCCAACTGAGGCATTGCTGTCAACAGCAAACTATGATTTATTCCTAGTCAGCTATGTTAGAGGAAATCGAATGCTCACCACTGGCAATCAGTTGAAGGCTGCTCGCGCTTTGGCTGGAATGGATCAGCACACACTCGCAGAAAGAGCGGGGGTTAATGTCAACACGATAAGCGCAATGGAAAAGCGCGGAGCACAAACCCTTACGAGCGGGCTGGACAAGATTACCGCTGTCATGCGAGTGCTTGAGAACGCCGGGATTGAGTTCCTTAACCACGGAAACCCCGGCGTACGGCTAAAGTGATACCGCACTAATTCTGCTCGACAGCTTGTCTCTCCCCATTGCTTTCGGCAATATCGGGGCGAGGGAGAGGCGGGCCTATGGACGAAGAACTTATCAGACTGGCCGAGCGCTATCGCCAGTTGAATAAGGAAGCGGGCGATTGGTACGGATCAAAGGGGCTGTACCTTTATATCGCGGGCGCAGGCGGGTTGATGACTCTCGGGTCCATCCTTTTTCCCGGCGGTGCCTATGCCAATGGCGAGCATCCCATGTTCATATTGGGCGTGGGGTTCTGCTGTTTGCTCGGGGCGGGGATCTATTATCTGGTCCGCAATGATCAGGATAAGCGCCGCCAGACCGAGATAGACAGCATCCAGCGCAAATTTTCGCACCGGAAATTATCGGTGCATTCGGACGGCTCCATCTCTCCGAGCTAGACTTCCTCCCGCACGGCAATGCGTTTTTGCGCTGCAAGCTGTTCCTTCGTCAAAATATCCCTTGGCACGATGACAAGGCCGGCAGCGTCCAGTTGCTTGTTCAGATAGGCGAGGAAGCGCGGAACCTCGTCGGGTGACAAGGCGTCATAAACCCGATCAGACATCGCCATGCCCTCCAAGGGATTTGGCCCGATCTGCCGCCGTCGCCCAATCCACCTCAAACCTCATGACGCCATCGACGCGGCCAGAAAGTTTGTGCTTCTCGACCAGAAGGCCGTGCAGCTTCGCCATGCCCATGACGGCCGAGACAGCCGCCGCCGCGCCTTTCTCGTCGGACATGGCAAGCAGGCGGGCATCTTCCAGCTTGGCGGTAAGGTCATCGACCGTGACCATGGTTCGCTGACGCGCTTCTTCCTGCAACTCCATGACCCTCGCGGCGACGGCGGGCTTTGCCAGCACGCGGCATGCCTCCTGCCACACGCTTTCCGGTTTCGTATTCGACCGTACGCTGAAGCTTTGCCGATAGGCTTCAGAGGCGTTGCCCGTCTCGACGTAGACACGGGCAAACCTGTCCTGTTTGGGCGTCAGGGCCTTCATGATACCGCCTATGCTTTGGCCGAAGCGGTGCCAAGCTGGGGCTTATCGGGGATATAACCGGCAGTTACGCCATCCATCCGTACCTTGTGATGCCGGGTCTTGTAGGCCGGATCGGCATCGATGAACTTCTCGACCACATGGCCATCCGGCATCTGGTACTTCTGGACGCTGACCAGCCGGAAGTTTCTGGCTTGCTCATGTGCCCCCATATCCAGTGCAGCCCTCTGAAGGGCGATCATAGCATCCAGGCCCAAGGTCTTGATCGGATCACTGATTTCGTTCTGACGCAGCGCACGGTGCTGTGCATTCGCCTGTCGCAGAGCGAAGGCCGCTCCCGGCTCGTCCGGTGCCTGTTCCAATACCGGAATGGCAGTTTCATTGAGCCCAAGTCCAAGCTTGGCAGCGCCCTTGATCGCACCGATGGATACAGCCAGGTCGGGACGCCCGCGCATTTCCACAAGGCCGTTATGGTTTTCGATCTCACCTCCAAGGGACTCGATGTCTGCCGTGACAGCAAGCAGGCTTTCCATGGCGGTGTGGAGCTTGCGATATGCCTCTGTCAGGGCCGGCACCTGCTTGGCCTTGACGGCCTCCGTGCGCTCGATCAGATTTTGTTCGGCCTCCTGTGCCAAAGCCGCCTCATAGCGCTTCTGCGCCTTGGCCTGCCCGGCAGAGAGCGTCTTTATCCGTTCGACGCCATCGCGGATTTGCTGGTGATATTCATCGATGCTAGTGCCGCTGAGAACAACATCGCCGCGAGAGGCTTCCAGAGCGTCGAGCGCTTCTTCCTCTGCATCGAGCGCCGCCTCGATCTTCTGGACGACTTCCAGATGTTCGAGCGCTGTTTTCGCTTTCGAAGCCAGTTCGGCAATCGTGGTCTGAGTCTTCGGTGTGCGTGCCATGGTGATAACCTTTCCTATTTCGAGACGTTTTCTTTCAACTCGGGAACCAGCATCCCGTCGATGGCCCAGCGCCAATAGGGCAGGGAGGCGAACGGGGTCAGGCGGCGCATGGCTCCGATATCGCTTGGTGCCAAATCAGGGTCGCCTCGATTTCGCATCGCTCGAAAACCTGCATTGCCGACCGTCATGAGGTCGTTGGCGGTGCCGAATGAAGGTCCAAGGAAGCCACCGACCGCCGAGCGCACCGCGTACCGGCTGGCGGGCTGAGATTGATCCCTGCCCGGAAAGAGCTTGGAGGCTCCGGTGTAAATGCCTGGGGCACCGATTTTCTCGAACATGTTGTTCACCTCGAACCCGAGGGAGAAAATGCCGGTGCGGTCCAG
>JBEBXE010000277.1:0-4741 GCA_040391705.1 Aerobium aerolatum | reverse complement strand
AACAACGCGCCGCGCCGGCTGGTGCGGCGTCTTGTTCCAGTGATGCGGCCGGCGATAGATTTCCCAGATCGAGCGCCACGCCGCCGCCGACAGCAGCACCCAGTAGAGCGGCGTCAGGGCGACGACCTTCCAGAACCCCTTGCGCTCGCGCCGCGCCAACGTCACCCCGCCCAGCGCGATGAAGGCGCCATAGCCGCAAGCGACGCTGACACTGGCAAGGATCAGCAGGCCCATCTCCAGCGTCGATGTCTCCACCAGCATCACGCGCGCCAGCGAGACCAGCAGCGTCGCCAGCACAATCGGGTGCACCATCGCCGACACGATCATGCCCAGATACAGCACCTGCGCGACCAGAAAATTGCGCAAGCCTATTTCCTGCCGCAGCACACCGGGCTCGCGCATGTGCACCAGCCAGGTTTGCAGCCAGCCCTTGAACCAGCGCACCCGTTGCGGCATCCACGTCTTCACGTCTTCCGGCGCGTCCTCGAAGGTCGGATAGGCGAGCATGCCGGTGCGATAGCCGAACCGGCGCAGCCGCAAGCCGAGATCGGCATCCTCGGTGACGTTGTAGGGATCCCAGCCGCCGACCTTGCGCAACGCCGACATCCTGAAATGGTTCGACGTACCGCCCAGCGGCGTGACCAGATTGCTGCGCGCCAGCCACGGCAGCAGGCCACGGAACAGGCTGGCATATTCGAAGCCGAAGACGCGGGCGAGCGCGCTTTGCTCGATATTGGTGACGACCAGCGGCGCCTGCATACAGGCGAAGTCGTCGCCCTCCTGCGCGAAACGTTGCCAGGCTTCCAGCAGTTGCAGCGGATGCGGCCGGTCTTCCGCGTCGTACAACGTCACCAGTTCGCCGCTGCATAAAGCCAGCGCATAGGACAGCGCCTTGGGCTTGGTCCGCGGCTCGGCCGGCGGCACCTCGACGATCTCGATATTGGGCCGCAGCCGCAGCGCCTTCAGCACCGACAACGTCTCCTCGTCATCGCGCTCGCACACCAGCTTGATTTCCAGCTTGGCGCGCGGCCATTGCAGCTTGCCCAGCGCCACCAGCAATTGCGGCAGCACGTCTTTCTCTTTGCGCAGCGCGACGAGAACCGAATAGACCGGCATCGTCGCGGCATCGGACGGCAGCACAGGGGCAAGCCGCAACGGCCCTGCCCCCTTCACCGCAAACAGCCGCAACACCACGCAGGTGAAAAACGCGACGGAGGCCAGCACATTGATGGCGGCGACGGTGACAAGCGGCGCGGCGACGAGCCCCCGGAGCAGCACCAGTACGGTCGTCGCCGCCAGCGCGCCTTGCCAGGAGTTGGCAACCAGCCGGGCTGAAAACGCCGGTTGGCGGCGGAACAGCGCATGCTGGGCGTCTTCGAGCAGGCGATCGCCGCAACGTTCAACCAGCGCTGTCCGCAACGCCGACGGCGTCGCGATGTGAAGCCGCTCCGCCAAGGCCGGATAACGGGCGATGCGCTGGCGCAGCGCGGCGATGTCGAGGTCAATGTGGGCGATGACGAACGCCAGCCGCCCGCCGGCCTGCGCCATCGGCACGACGCGCGGTTGCAGCGTTCCCTGCAGCATGGCGAGACATTGCTGTTCGCGCAGCACCAGCCGATCCGCCGCGATGCCAGCAAGGAAGCCAAGGCCGAGATGGCGCGCGATAGCGCGAAACACCTGTTCCTCACCGACGCTTCCCGCCATCAGCCATTCCCGCAGGAACGCGGTTCGGTTCGACAGCGCGCGCTCCGCCAGATCGTAGGCCTGCGGGCGCGACACATTCAGCAGGTCGAGCACCGGCTGCCACGGCTCGATCATCGCGGTGATGGCGTCGACGCTGCACGCTTTCGGCCCGCGCGCGCTGGCGGCGCGAGGCTGGCCGACAGATTGCGGCTTTGGGAACGGTTTGCGATTGCGCGTGATACGCCATGGTGGATGTACGACGTCGACCGGCTGCAGAAAAACACTGCCAGCCAGCGGGGCCATGTCAACAACACTCGCGCGACAAGCGTGTGCTCAAGTCAACCAGAAGGGTTCTTCGCCTCGAAGTGGAGTCTGACGGCGACAAACATCGCGGAAGCTCACACAACAACATAAAACCCACCCTACCCACTCAGCATGATATTGCTTTTCTGCTTGTTGGCAAGATGTTGTTAAGCATGACCGACATGAAGTACTTCCAGACCATGCTTGAAGTTCTTTGATATCGCGTCCATCCGCGCCAGGCCGCAGCGCGGTTGACACCGGGGAACGGCCAGAGAATAACTGGCCAGCCCTCCCCGCGAACTGGCAGCCTGATGATCCAACTCCTGAAAATTGCCGTCCTGCTTGCTCTGGTGCTGGGCGCATCCGCGACCGTTGGCACCGCGCAACCGGCAATCCCGGATTATTGGGACGAGAAGGAGCGGCTGGCAAAGCCTGATCTGTCAGCCGTCGAGCGCGTGCGCTTTCTCACCACCGTCGACTTTCCGCCGTTCAACTATCTCGATCCGCAAGGGCGGCTCGCGGGCTTCCATGTCGAACTCGCCCGCGCGATCTGCCGCGAACTCGACATCGTCGAACGCTGCCAGATCCAGGCTCTGCCCTGGGACGAGCTCGACAAGGCGATGGGGTCCGGACAGGGCGAGGCGTTGATCGCCGGCATCCCGATCACCTCGGAAACGCGCATGAGTTACGCGTTCTCGCGTCCCTATCTGCGCTTCCCGGCACGGTTCGTTGCCGCCCGGAATTCGACGATGGCCGAGCCGATGCATCGTTCCGTCGCCGGCAAACGGATCGGCGTTCTCGCCGGCTCGGCGCATGAAGCGATGCTGCGGGCCTATTTCCCCGACGCCCGGCCCGTGACGTTCACGCGCACCGAATGGCTGCTCGACGGCCTGCGTGAGGGCAAGCTTGATGGCGTCTTCGGCGACGGCATGCGGCTGTCGTTCTGGCTGGCCGGCAGCTTGTCACAGGATTGCTGCGGCTTCGTCGGCGGCCCCTACATCGCCCCAGAGTTTCTGGGAGCCGGCATGGCGATCGCCGTGCCCCACAGCAAGGCGATGCTGGCCTCAGCGTTCGACCAGGCCCTGCGCGACCTGACGGTCAAAGGTACCTTCGCCGAACTCTACCTCAAGCATTTCCCGGTCAGTTTCTACTGATATCAGCGGTGCCGTGCGTCCTTCGAGGCTCACTTCGTTCGCACCTCAGGATGAGGTCTGTTGTGAATCGAATGTGCGAGTTGTGGGTTCGACAAACCACCTTCCTCATCCTGAGGCGCGAGCAGAGCGAGCCTCGAAGGACGCACCGTCTGACGTTCAGGCCAGCCGGCGATGGCGGATTGCGGCGGCGCGCTCGATGGCGGCGACGGCCAGCGGGTCGAGGCCGAAACGATCCCTGACGATGTCGAGAACCCGCGTCTCCTCGTCCTTCACCGTCAGGTCGGCTGCGGCGATGTCGACGGCCAGCGCATAAGCGGTCTCGCACAATTCGTCCGACAGCGCCGCCTTGATCAGCGTCAGCGCGCCGCCAAGCCCGGCTTCCTTCTGCAGCAATTGCTGGCATTCCTGTGCCGCAGCAAGGGTGCGCGATTGCTCGAATCCGTCAAACACCGGAAGCGTGCGGATGATGGCGCCGATGCGGGCCAGTTCCTCGTCCCCCATGTCGCGGTCGGACGCCGACATGATGACCATGAGATAGACGAGTGCTTCTTGCGGTGTTGGCTTGGACATGCGGTTCTCCATTGATTAGGTTCGTCAGAAATAGGAACCAAAGCCCACCATCGCAACGAAAACCCCCACAAACATTGACGCATCGCAAAACCGGGCCTAGACCTTGCCCGCGCTGGCTCTATGCCCGTACCCTCTCACAGGAAGCCCGAAATGACCAATTCGCGATCCAACTCGCTCATGCTTTCGCCTGAAATCCTCGCTGCGGCGCAGGAGACGAAAGCGTGGCCGTTCGAGGAGGCTCGCAAGATCGTCAAACGGTATGAGGGCAAAGACTGGCCGGAAGCGGTGCTGTTCGAGACCGGCTACGGCCCGTCGGGGCTGCCGCATATCGGCACGTTCGGCGAAGTCGCGCGCACAACGATGGTGCTGCACGCTTTCCGTGTCCTCACCGAAGGCAAGGTCCCGGCACGCCTGCTGTCGTTCTCCGACGATATGGACGGCATGCGCAAGATCCCGGACAACGTGCCGGATCGTGCGTTCCTCGAGCCGCATCTGCACAAGCCGCTGACGGTCGTGCCGAACCCGTTCGATGGCGAGCATGAAAGCTTCGGCGCCCACAACAACGCGATGCTGCGCCGGTTCCTCGATACGTTCGGGTTCAGCTACGAGTTTGAAAGCGCGACGGAATTTTACAAGTCCGGCAAGTTCGATCCGATCCTGCGCCGCGTTGCCGAGCGCTACGACGCGATCATGAAGATCATGCTGCCGACGCTGGGCGAAGAACGCCGCGCGACCTATTCGCCATTCCTGCCGATCTCGCCCAAGACCGGGCGGGTTCTCTATGTGCCGATCAAGGCGGTCGATGCTGTCAACGCGACCATCACCTATGACGATCCGGATGGCGAGGAAGTGACGCAGTCGATCCTCGGCGGCAACGTCAAGCTGCAGTGGAAGCCGGATTTCGGCGCGCGCTGGGCGGCCCTCAACGTTGATTTCGAGATGTTCGGCAAGGACCACGGTCCGAACATGGGCGTCTACGACTCCATCTGCAAAGCGCTTGGCGGGCGCCCGCCGGAGCATTTCGTCTACGA
>JBEBXE010000276.1:0-4749 GCA_040391705.1 Aerobium aerolatum | reverse complement strand
GCGCCTCCTCGACGATCCGGCCCTGATCCATGAAGATGACGCGATCGGCGACCTGCCGGGCAAAGCCCATCTCATGGGTCACCACAATCATCGTCATGCCATCGGCAGCCAGCCCGCGCATGACCTCCAGCACTTCGCCCACCAGTTCCGGATCAAGCGCACTGGTCGGCTCGTCGAACAGCATGGCTTTGGGGTCCATGGCAAGGGCGCGCGCAATCGCCACGCGCTGCTTCTGACCACCCGACAATTCCTCCGGATAGGAATCGACCTTGTCAGCAAGGCCGACACGATCCAGCAGGGCAAGCGCGCGTGTCTCGGCATCGCGTCGCGACATGCCGCGCACCCGGATCGGCGCCTCGGTGATATTGCGCATCACCGTCAGATGCGGAAACAGGTTGAAATCCTGAAAGACCATCCCGAAGTCGCGACGCGTCGCCACGATTTCCGCGCGCGGGCGCTCCCTGAGCTTGCCATCGACGATGTCGCGATAGACCGGCACGCCATCGAGGATGATGTCACCGGCCTCCGGCACTTCGAGATAGTTGATGCAGCGCAGCAGGGTCGACTTGCCGCTTCCCGACGGGCCGATGATGCACACGACATCACCGCGTGACACGGTGAGCGAGACGTCCTTGAGAACTTTCAGGCTGCCGTAGGACTTTTCGATGCCAGACAGTTCGATCATGGCTGCTGTTCTCCTGACGGGCGGCGGCGGGACGCTGCGTATCCGCTGCTGACCCTTTTCTCCAGCCAGCGCACAAACAGGGCAGCCGGATAGCCGACACTGAAATACATGACCATGCAGACCGTATAAATGGTGAAATACTGATAGGTGCGGGCAGCGATGATCTGTCCGGAAAACAGCAGCTCCTGCACGGTCACGACCGAGGCCAGCGCCGTGTCCTTGAACAGCGAAATCAGATAATTGCCCAGAGCCGGCGTGACGGTGCGGACCGCCTGCGGCAGGATGATGCGAATGAAGGCGGTGGAATTCGACATGCCGAGCGCCGAGGCAGCTTGCCACTGACCTTTGGGAACGGCCTGGATTCCGGCGCGGTAAACCTCGCTGAGATAGGCAGTGTAGTGCAGCGTCAACGCCACGATGGCCGCCACCATCCCGTCAAGACGGATGCCGACGGTCGGCAGCACGAAGTAGATATAGATCAGTTGCAGCACCAGCGGCGTGCTGCGGAACACTTCGACATAAGCGCCGGTGACCAGTCGCAACAGCAGCGAACTGGACATGCGCCCCAACGCCACCGGCACCGCCACCACCAGGCTGATGGTGATGACCACCAGCGTCATCAGGATGGTCAGGGCAAAGCCGCGCAACAAGACGTCATAATATTCTGCCACGACAGAAAAGTTGAGCAGGTCCATCAGTTTTCCACTATGTCATGTTGGTTCCGGAGGCGCATGGACTGCGCCTCCGGTCAGCATTTTTCGGATCAGTTCGACACTGGGAAGAAGAACAGGTTGCGGTCGGTGAGGCCATACTTTCGCAGCACCGAGGACACCTTTCCGTTGCCACGCACCTCACCCAACGCCTGCGACAGCGCTGACCGCAGCGTGCAGTCTTCCATGCGTACCCCGTAACGCGCATAGCCATAGCCGTAGGTGAAGATCAGGTCCTCCGGAACTTCGACACCTGCAACCATCTCGATAGACGCGTCTGGGTTTTCCTTCATGAAGGTTGCCACCTTCACGTCATCTTCGAGGATGACGTCGACCCGTCCCTGCGTCAGGCTCATGAACTGCTCGGCGTCCGTCTGGAACGGCACGACCTCGACGCCCATGGACCGCAGATACTCGTCCGCCGCCGACCCGGCGATGGCGCCGACCTTGCGTCCGACGAGGTCTTCGAACTTGGCCAGACCGGCCGGATTGCCCTTCTGGACCGTGATCGCCGGCCCATACCACCAGGCCGGGCCGGTGAAGCTGATGACCTTGAGCCGGTCAGGCGTCACGTGGATGTTGGCGGCCAGCAGATCGATGCGCTTGGACAGCAGGGCCGGGGTCAGCGAGCTGAACGGCGCGACTTCATAGCTGATCTTGGTGACACCGACCCAGTTCAACGCCGCCTCGATGATCTCGACGTCGATGCCATCGGCCTTGTTGGTGGCCGGATCGATCGACGTGTAGGGCGGGCTGGGGCTGATGCCGAGCACCACGCCTTCGTCGAGCGCTTTTGCGAGCGACCCATCGCTCTGGCAGGCCTGGAAATCCGGTTTGAATTCGAAACGGAACGTAGCATCGGCATCCTGCGCCAAAGCCCCTCCGGCAAACGTGGCGGATGCTGCGATTGCAACGATCCCGAGTATGGATGGCAGCCTCATCGTCAATTCTCCTCCCTGAGACATGAGCGACTTGCGCGCTCGCAAGTCGGCAATATTCACGCATACAGTATACCGTATGTCAACAAGATCAGCCTCCCGATCCAAGGCGCGCTCGCGCCTTGACATACGGTATACCGTATGCTGAAAATTACAGTTTATGCGAGGGTGATTGCGACAAATGAAGATCGAAAGCGTTGATTTCTTTTACGTGGCCATGCCCGAGGTCACGACGGCAGCCGACGGCAGTCAGGACGCGCTCGTCGTGCGTGTCAGTGCTGGCGGGCTTGTCGGTTGGGGAGAATGCGAGGCCGCCCCCCTGCCCTCGATCGCGGCGTTTGTCACCCCGATGTCGCATGGGGCCTGTCAGCCGGTTTCAGCCTCGGTGCTCGGCAAGCCGATCAACGATCCCGAAGACATCAAGCAGATGGCCGCGGCAGTCGCCTATTCCAGCATGGACCTGCTTCAGGCGGCCCACACCTGGTCGGGCATCGAGATGGCGTTGTGGGATCTGCTCGGCAAGGCCCGCGGCGTTCCAGCCTGGAAACTGCTCGGCTATGACAAGGCCTATCCGAAGACGCCTTACGCCTCAGTCCTCTTTGGCGGCACGGCGCAGGAAACCCATGACCGGGCGGTGCAGATCAGGGCCAGCGGCCTGAAGGCGGCCAAATTCGGCTGGGCACCATTCGGCCACTCGCTTGACGGCGACATTGCCCAGCTCGACGCTGCGCGCCAGGGTCTGGGTGACGACGGCATCCTGCTCATCGACGCGGGTCAGATCTTTGGAGAAGATGTCGACGCCGCAGTTGCACGGCTGGCAGCTATGGAGCGCAACCGCGTCACCTTTTTCGAGGAGCCATTCCACGGCTCGGCCTACCGCGCCTATGGCGCGCTTGCAGCCCAGTCGAAAACGGTTCGCATCGCCGGGGGCGAGGCCGCGCACAATCGCCACATGGCCGAGCACCTGATCGACTATGGCGGCGTCGGCTACATCCAGATCGATTGCGGCCGGATCGGTGGCCTGTGGCCCGCGCGCCAGGTGGCTGACTATGCGGTGCGCAAAGGCGTCACCTATATCAACCACACCTTCACCTCCAATCTTGCGCTCAGCGCTTCGCTGCAGCCGTTCGCCGGCCTCAAGGATCACCGCATCTGCGAATATCCGACCGGGTTGAGCAGCCTGGCGGCCGAGTTGACCACCACGCACATCGTTCCGGACGCGAATGGCGAGATCCACGTGCCGGACGCGCCGGGCCTCGGCATCGACGTCAACGAAGCGACGCTCGCCGCCTATCGGGTCGACGTCGAAATCAGCGTCAACGGCAAACGAATATTCGAAAGCCCGCGCAACTAGACCGGGCAGCGCCCGGTGCCGTGACAATTCCGCCGCTCTAGCAATCACCGCTGCCTGTCCTAGTTACTACGACGACCGGCGACCTTCGCTGCCACCGGGGGTCGGCGTTGGCCCTTGATCTGGTGGATAGTCGCATCGGTGCCGGCGGCAATCACGGGAGAGAGTCATGACCACACATAAGGTTGGGTATCTGATCGGCAGTCTTGCCAAGGCGTCGATCAATCGCAAGCTCGCAAACGCACTGGTGCAGCTGGCACCACCGCAAATGCAAATGTCCGAAATATCCTTCAAGGACCTGCCGCTCTACAGCTACGACTACGATGCCGATTATCCGCCGGTCGCGCGCGCGTTCAAGGATGCCATCGCCGCCGTCGATGCCGTCCTGTTCGTCACGCCGGAATATAATCGGTCCATTCCCGGCGGCCTGAAGAACGCGATCGACTGGGCAAGCCGGCCCTACGGCAAAAACGCCTTCACCCGCAAGCCATCGGCCGTCATCGGCGCGTCGATCGGCGCGATCGGAACGGCAGTCGCCCAGCAGAGCCTGCGCAGCGTCCTCAGTTTCTGCAACTCACCGCAAATGAACGCCCCCGAAGCCTACATCCAGTTCACGCCGGGCCTGATCACCGACAGCGGTAAGGTCACCGTGGAATCGACTGAGGAGTTCTTGCGCAACTACATGGCGGAGTTTCACGTGTTCATCGCACGGGTGCTTCAGGTGCTGCCGAAGGATGCTTGAAGCTAGAACCATCCCCGCCATTTGAACCACACCAGTGGCGCGATGGCGCTGAGTGTGATGACCGCCAGGCCATAGGGGTAGCCGAAGGCCCAGTCATATTCGGGCATCGTCTTGAAATTCATGCCGTAGATGCCGGCAACCAGCGTCGGCGGAATGCCGACGATCGAAACGACGGTAAGAACCTTGAAGAGGTCATTTTGGGCGATCCCGATCAGTCCAACCATGGCGTCGAGCAGGAATTGCACCTTGTCGGCGAGATGGATCTCGTACTCGTCCAGGGAAGCGACGTCTTTCTTCAGCGTGTTCATGCCCCGCTTCATTTT
>JBEBXE010000275.1:0-4774 GCA_040391705.1 Aerobium aerolatum | reverse complement strand
GGCTGGCCGAGGAAATCGTCATCTGGTCGACGCCGCAATTCGGCTTCATCCGCCTGTCGGACCAGTTTTCGACCGGCTCGTCGATCATGCCGCAGAAGAAGAACCCCGACGCAGCCGAGCTGGTGCGCGCCAAGACCGGCCGCGTCAACGGCCATCTCATCGCCCTGCTGACGGTGATGAAGGGGCTGCCGCTGGCCTATTCCAAGGACATGCAGGAAGACAAGGAAGCCGTGTTCGACGCCGCCGAAACGCTCGACCTGATGGTCGCGGCGATGACCGGCATGATCAGCGACATGACGATCAACACGGTTGCGATGAAGAAGGCGGCCGGCTCCGGCTATTCCACCGCCACCGACCTTGCCGACTGGCTGGTGCGCGAGGCGGGGCTGCCGTTCCGCGAGGCGCATCACGTCACCGGCCGCGCCGTGGCGCTGGCGGAAGAGAAGAAGGTGACGCTGGAACGCCTCGCGCTCAAGGACCTGCAGGAAATCGACAGCCGCATCGACCAGACGATCTTCGACGTGCTGTCGGTCAACGCCTCGGTCAAGAGCCGCTCGTCGTTCGGCGGCACCGCGCCGCAGGAAGTGCGCCGGCAGATCCGCTACTGGCGCAAGCGTCTCAAACAGGGTGCGTAAGCGCCGAATTTTCGCTACACAACAGTGACGATCCCGCAGACGGACAGGCTCATGCGCGCGCGACATCTCATCCGGACCACCTTGCTGCTTGCAGCCCTTGCCACCGCCGTGACGGCCTGCGGCCGCAGGCCGGGCACGCTCGACACGCCGTATGAGGCATCGGTCGAGGCAAGGCGCGAAGCCGAACGCAACAACCAGCCCCTGCCACCGGAGCCGACGCCGCCGGTGCAGGACAAGCGCTTCATTCTCGACAGCCTGATTTAGGAACCACCGCGGTGAACCATTTCGAATATCGCAACGGCGTGCTGCATGCCGAAGACGTTTCGGTGCACGCCATTGCCGAAGCCGTCGGCACACCGTTCTATTGCTACTCCACCGCCACGCTGACCCGGCACTACAACGTCTTTGCAGGCGCCTTCGCCGAGATCGACGCGCTGGTGTGCTTCGCGGTCAAGGCGAACTCCAACCAGGCGGTAATCGCCACGCTGGCGCGGCTTGGTGCGGGGGCGGACGTCGTCTCGGGCGGCGAGTTGCGCCGCGTGCTGGCAGCCGGCGTTCCGGCAAGCAAGGTGCTGTTCTCCGGCGTCGGCAAGACCGCCGAGGAGATGGACTACGCGCTTGCCGCCGGCATCCGCTGCTTCAACGTCGAATCGCTGCCGGAACTGGAAGCGCTGTCGGCCCGCGCAGTCGCCACCGGCCACACCGCGCCGATCTCGCTGCGCATCAATCCGGACGTCGACGCCAAGACCCACAAGAAAATCTCCACCGGCAAGTCGGAAAACAAGTTCGGCATTGCCTGGAAGGACGCGCGCGCCGCCTACGCCAAGGCGGCCACCCTGCCCGGCCTGGCGATCACCGGCATCGACATGCATATCGGCAGCCAGATCACCGAGTTGCAGCCGTTCGACGACGCGATTGCGCTGCTGGTCGAACTGACCCAGACATTGCGCGAGGACGGCCACCCGATCAGCCATATCGACGTTGGCGGCGGCCTCGGCGTGCCGTATCGCAACGACAACGCCCCGCCGCCACTGCCGGACGCCTACGCGGAAGTGGTGCTGCGCCACGTCAAGCCGCTCGGCCTCAAGGTGATGTTCGAGCCCGGCCGCCTGATTGCCGGCAATGCCGGAATCCTCGTGTCGCAGGTGATCTTCGTCAAGGAAGGCGAGGCCAAGAACTTCCTCATCGTCGACGCCGCGATGAACGATTTGATCCGCCCGACGCTGTACGAGGCCTTCCACGAAATCCAGCCTGTGGTCGAGCATCCCGCCGACGCGCCACGGTTGATTGCTGACGTGGTCGGCCCTGTGTGCGAAACCGGCGACTATCTCGGCCTCGACCGCGACCTGCCGAAGCTTGCGACCGGCGACCTGATCTACGTCTCCACCGCCGGCGCCTATGGCGCGACCCAGGCCTCGACCTACAACACCCGCCTGCTGGTGCCCGAAGTGCTGGTCAACGGCGACCGCTTCCACGTCGTGCGCCCGCGCCAGACCTATGAAGACCTGATCGGCATGGATTCGATGCCTGCGTGGCTGTGAGGCAGCGGGAACCGAGGACCCGGCCGCGCTGCTCAATGGGTCCCGGATAGCCTCCGGCTTCCGGGATGACGACCGGGGGGTGCCAAGAAGGTGACGGCGGGCCGGGTTGTGTGCACCACCCGCTTCCGTCATCCCGGCCAAGGGAGCGCAGCGACTGCAGAGCCGGGACCCATTGGTCCGGGCAGCGTCGGACGCAGCCAGCCCTCATTTGGAGCCGAAGCGCCGGGAGAGCCTCCGTCTTCCGCGATGACGACGGGGGCAGATGTCCCCATCACGTTTTGTTGGCCGCCTCGCCTTCGCCGTGTTTGGTGCTATCTTCGACACGATGAAATGACGCGATTTCGCGGAAGGGACGCATGGCGAACGGCACCGACGGCACCACTGGCCTGCTGACGCGGCTGTCGCGCACCCGTGCGGCGGTTCGCGCCACGGTGGTGATCGAGCGGTTGTGGCCGCTGGTGCTGCCGGTTCTCATCGTTCTCAGCCTGTTCTTCAGCCTGTCGTGGCTTGGCGTCTTCCGGCTGCTGCCTGATTGGGCGCGGCTGGCGCTGGTGATCGGGCTCGCGCTTGCAGCACTGGCTGCCCTCTACCCGCTGCGCTTCTTCCGCACACCGTCTGCCGCCGAGATCGACCGCCGCATCGAACTGGCCAACCGTCTCGACCATGCGCCGCTGCGCACCCAGCACGACCAATTGTCGCCGGCCTCGCAGGATGCCTTTGCGCGTGCGCTGTGGCGCGAACATCAGAAGCGCATGGCCAACAAGCTCACCCGGCTTTCCGGCGACATGCCGCGCACCCGCGTGCCCGAGCGCGACCCGTGGGCCGTGCGCGCGGTTGCCGCCTTGCTGCTGGTCGTCGCCTTTGCATTTTCCCTGGGATCGCAGGGCGGCGCGCCGACCGACGCTTTCCGCAGCCATACGCGCGCCGACACCGTGCCCGCCCGCATCGACGCCTGGGTGACGCCGCCGGCCTATACCGGCCGCGCGCCGCTGTTCCTGACGGCGCTCGCGGGCGACGACGCGCCGGTGTTCCGCGTGCCGGAGGGCAGCGAGCTTGCCGTGCGGGTGGCTGGCGGTGCGGGTGACGAGAGTCTGACCTGGCTCGACGCCCTCACCGGCGAGGCCTCCGAAATCGCCGCCACCGACGCCGCCGATACGGCGCGCAGCGGCAGCGCCCTTGCCCGCCAGTTTGGCGGCACGCTGTCTGCCGACGGGATGCTGACGCTGCACTCCGGCGACGACGAATTGCAGCGCTGGGCCTTTACGGTGATCCCCGACACCGCGCCGGTCATCCGCCTGAGCGAAGACCCACGCCGCGCGGTCAACGGCGCGCTCGAACTGACCTACGAGATCGAGGACGATTACGGCGCGACCGAAGCGCAAGCGATGTTCACACAGACGGAAGTGGCGGCCGATGCGCACCCGCTTTACGACGCCCCGGAGATGAAGCTGACGCTGCCCCGGCGCGGTGCAGATGCCAAGGCCGCCCGCACGTCGCGCGACCTCACCGACCACGCCTGGGCCGGCTCGCGGGTCGATCTCACCTTGCAAGCCGTCGATGCCGCCGGGCAGCAGGCCCAGAGCGAAACGAAAACTGTCGCGCTGCCGGAACGGCCGTTCTCCAATCCGCTGGCGCGCGCGCTGGTCGAGCAGCGCCGCATTCTCGCGCTCGACGCCAACCGCAAGCCGCATGTGCTGGCGTTGATGGACGCGCTGACGCTGCGCCCGGAAGACACCATTCCCGAGCTTGCCCACTATCTCGGCATCATCGCAGCCAGCACGCGCCTGCGCATGGCTGGCAACGACGACCAGCTGCGCGACGTTGCCGACTATTTGTGGGCGATGGCGCTGACGATCGAGGACGGCGCGCTGAGTGCGGCCGAGCGGCGGCTGCGCCAGGCGCAGGAGGCGCTGAAACAGGCGATCGAAAACGGCGCCAGCGACGAGGAAATGCAGCAGCTGATGGCGGAACTGCGCGAGGCGATGCAGGAGTTCCTGCGCGAGTTTGCCGAGCGCGCCCAGCAGAACCCCAACATGGCCCAGCAGGGCAACGCCCAGACGCTGAGCCAGAACGATCTCGAGCGGATGATGGACCAGCTGGAAAACCTCGCCCGCTCCGGCGCGCGCGACCAGGCGATGGACATGCTGCAGCAGCTGCAGGAGATGATGAACAATCTGCAGGCGGGAAAACAGGGCCAGCAGGGGCAAGGCGAGCCCAGCGAGATGACGCAGCAGATGAACAAACTGGGCGAACTGATGCAGCGCCAGCAGGAGCTGATGAACGAGACCTTCCGCCAGCAGCAGCAGCGCGAACAGGGCCAGATGTCGCCGCAGGAACAGGCCGACGCGATGGACCAGTTGCAGCAGCAGCAGGGCGAGTTGCAGCAGCAATTGCAAGAACTCGGCAAGGCGCTGGAAGGCATGGGCCTGCAACCCGGCGAAGGTTTTGGCGATGCCGGTGACGCGATGGGCCGCGCCGAGGGCTCGCTCGGCGAAGGTCAGGGCGACCGCGCCGTCGGCGAGCAGGGCCAAGCGCTTGAGGCGCTGCGCCGCGGCGCGCAGGACATGATGCAGCAGATGATGCAGGCGATGGGCGAGG
>JBEBXE010000274.1:0-4777 GCA_040391705.1 Aerobium aerolatum | reverse complement strand
ATCTCGGCAAGGGCGCGTCCGGCGCAGCGGTCCAGAACATGGACCTGATGCTCGGCGGCAAGGCGGGCTGAACCAACCGACAAGACACAGCAAAAAGGCACGGTCACCCGTGCCTTTTTTGTTGTCAGCGCGCTGTGATAACGGCCGTCTCCGACGGATAAGCGCCCCGTGTGCCGCGCCAATGGGCGGCGACAAAGCCAAGCAGGACGATCGCCAGCCCGTGATGCAGCAGCGCGGGGTGCAGATGCACAACCGTCAGCAGCGTGACGATGCCGATCACAGCCTGCGTCGTCACCAGCACGAACAGCAGCACTGCACGGCGCGCATGGGTGCTACCCGGCTCCGCCCGCCAGACGGCGATCATGTGCCAGAGCGCGGCGCCGAACACGACGTAGGCACCGACGCGATGCATGAACTGCACGGTCTTGGGGTTCTCGAAAAAGTTGAGCCAGAACGGCTGCGTCGTCAGCAACTGGTCGGGCCACAGCCGGCCATCCATCAGCGGCCAGGTGTTGAACGACATTCCCGCATGCAGCCCGGCCACCAGCGCGCCGAGATAGATTTGGACGAAGACCAGCACCAGCAGCCAGCCGGCGAAGCGCTGCGTCTCTCGCCGCGCCGGGCCGGTCGAATGCGGTGCAAGCCCGCGCGCAATCAGCACTGTCGCGGCAAAAATCATGCAGGCCAGCATCAGATGCGCCGCCAGCCGGTACTGGCTGACCCAGGCGCGCTCCGACAGCCCGGACGACACCATCCACCAACCAACGAAGCCCTGAAACCCGCCCAGCGCCAGCAATCCAAGCAGTTTCGGCTTCAGCCGGCTTTCCAACCGCCCGGTGAGCCAAAAGAAGGCAAGCGGCAGCGCGACAACGAAACCGACGCCGCGGGCGAGGACACGATGCGCCCACTCCCACCAGAAGATCACCTTGAACTCGCCAAGGCTCATGCCCTTGTTGACCTGCTGATACTGCGGAATCTGGCGATATTTGTCGAATTCCTCGAGCCACTCCGCCTCGTTGAGCGGCGGGATCACGCCATGGATCGGCTTCCATTCGGTGATCGACAGGCCGGAGCCCGTCAGCCGCGTTGCACCGCCGACCAGAAACAGCGCCAGAAGCACGACGAGGACGACGTACAGCCATGTCCGCACCAGAAAGCGGTTGCGCGTTTCCCGTTCGGTTGCCTGCTGGGGCTGTGGGATCGAAAGTGCAGGAGTTACCATCAGAAGCGCCCTTCAGTGCACGCCGCATATCAGGCAGGCAGCTTCGCGCTGCACGACTGCGGTCATGGCAGAAAGCCGAAAGGGCAGCATGTTCGATGCTTCGCCACACCGGCGGGAGGTCATTTTCGGGTGTGGTGGAACATTGCCACCGGCATGGCAAGCCGGGATCGCGCGACACGCGGTCGCGCCCACGGGCCAAACGGTTTGCACAAGCCGCGCGATCGGACTATGTGAGGCCGCAAAGGAAACTGCCATGCACCCGCGCCTCAGATCGTTGATCGGCACTTTTTTGCTGGTTCTGCTCGTGATCATCTACGCCCTCGTCGCAACCATCGTTGCGGTGGCGCAGCTTGCCGAGTCCGGGCCGCTTGCCCATCTGGCCTATTTCTTTTTCAGCGGGATGGTCTGGGTCGTGCCGGCGATGTTCATCGTCAAGTGGATGGTGCGGCCGCCGCAGGAAGAGCACTCCTGAGCGCCATCAGACTGTCACGAGGCGCTTGCCGCCATTTGCCAGTGGCGTGATCAGGCCGGACAACAGCGCCTGCACGTAAGGCAACCGTTGATAATACCCATTCACCGAAACCCGCGGCAGCGCGTGCAGATGCGCTGCGTGGCCGCTGTGAAGCACGCCATGGCGCGTGGTCACGGCTGAGGCAAATCCGGCTTCACGCGCCAGCACCATCTCTCTGGCGCCCGCTGCGGTTTTGGAGCCGTAGGGGAAGGCGAAATGACGGGGCCTTGCCCCAGTCTCGGCCTCGATGACGTCTGCAGACAGCTGCATCTCACGCGCCACAGCATCGGCATCCAGCCGTTTCAGATTGTAGTGATGGATTGTGTGCGCGCCGATCGCGCCCAGTCGATGAGCGTGGATCGCGCGAATCTCGTCCCAGTTCATGAAACGCTCGGCCGGATCATAGGGTGCGGGAATCGCCCCGATATCGCGCAGCCAGGCCTGCTGGTCGGCTTCCGCAACCTGGCTCAGCAGGAAGCTGATCAATCGGTCCACGGCAGCGCGCTTGCTGGCAAGGTCGGGACAGTTGATCGTCACCGGCCCGTCTGGTGTAGGAAACGTCACGCGGTCGCGCCCGTGCACGAACTCGTCAAGCATCTCCCACCACGGCGCCACACTCCCGCCCGTCAGGCCCGGCGCAATGTAGATGCAGAACGGCGCATCGTGGGCTTCGAACACCGGCAGCCCCTCGGTGAAATTGTCGATCCAGCCATCGTCGGCGGTGATGGCAATCAGGTTGCGGCTGCGGCCCTTAGCCAGCGCTTCCAGAAGTTCATCCATCGACACGAAGGTATGGCCGCGCGCCGTGAGGTCGCCGAGCAATGCATCGAGAAAATCGGGTGTGACTGACAGGTGGTCGTTGACGCCGAGCGGTGAACTACTGCGGCTGGTGATGCGGTGAAGCATCAGGATCGCGCCGGCGCGGGCGAGACATGGCTTGGCGAGAGCGGAGGCTCCCGACCAGTAAGCGCTGCCCAGCAGCAGTTTTCTCGCCATCATTCGCGCGTCGATCATTGATTCACCTTTTCGTCCTAGGCTGTTTCCAGCCTTGGCGGTGGCTGCCTTGAGCTTGCCACCTGAGAACCACCCTAGGCACGAAGGATTGCGGTATGGTTGACGTCGGCGCAGTAGCGCGAAACGCGCGCCAAGTGCGTGCAGACGCCGCGCGAGGCCTTCCATTGGACGGCTTTCTGGTGGATGTGCGCCCTGCTGACGATGTCGCTCTGGCCGATTATGAGACGTTTTGTCGCGATGCCGCGTATGCGCAGGCGCAGAATCCGGTGTGGATTCGGGCGTGGGTCATGAGCACCGGCGCCGATGCGTTCATCGTCACGCTGCATCGGGACGGCCGCAGGTTGATGATGCTGGCGCTGGAAGTGGTGCGCAAAGGACCGTTCCGGATGGCGTCGTTCATGGGCGGGCCGCATGCCAACGGCAATTTTGTGTCGCTGGCGCCCATCGGTGACGTCCAACTCACACCGCAAGACATAAGCACGATCCGCGCCGAAATTTCGCGCTCCAGACCCGATATCGACCTGATCTGCCTTGAGCGCCAGTTGCCGGATTTCAACGGCGTCATCAATCCTTTTGCAGCGTCCGCCACCATGCGCAGCGCCAACAACTCGCTCGCCACCAATCTTGCCGGTGGGTGGGACGCGATGCTCGGGCGCATGAACGGCAAACGCAAACGCAAGAAATATCGCTACACCCTGAACAAGTTCGAGACGATGGGCGGCTACAGATGGATTGAAGCCGGTACGCATGAGGAGATCGAACAGCTGATTTCCGCGTTCTACGAATTCAAATCTGTTCGCTTCCGCAAACGCGGCATTTCCGATGCGTTTGGAACACCCGAGGTGCAGGCGTTCTTCCGGCAATTGTTCAGGGATGCGCAGGCAATCACACCGCCCCCCTTCGTGTTGCACGGGGTGGAAGTTGGTGGCCAACTCGTCGGCATCAACGGCTACAGCATCACCGGGCACAGTTTCGTTTGCGAGTTCTGCGCCATCGACGATGCCGATCCCACGCTCAGCCCCGGTTACTTTCTCCACTATGTCGCCATGGAACAAGCCTGCGAACGCGGCAAGGCGATCTATGATTTTTCCGTCGGCGACGACGATTACAAGCGCAGCTGGTGCGATATCGAAACACAGCAGTTCGACGTGCTGTGGCCACTCACTATGAAGGGGCGTCTGGCAGTCGCGATGCAGATTGCGCGTGCGCGCACCATCAGCGCGGTGAAATCCAACAAGCGCCTGTGGACGCTGGCAAAGGCGCTGCGCACCAAAATAGCCGGCAGCAACGCCTGACCCATTCGGGGACGGACGCGGCACGGCGTTGCCGCGCGTCCTCCCCCTTATGCCGCCGAGCGACCGCGTGGTTCAGGCGGCATCAAATACTCGACCGGGGTGACCTTCATCATGTTTGAATAGCCGTTCTGGAACAGATCCGCGGCTGCGCTCACGACCGCCGGGTTTTCCGAATCGATCAGGCTCAGCACCACCTCGCAGGCGTCGCCGTCGACGCGCGCAATGCCTTCCGCATCGGTGGGGCCGCATTCCACCACCACCAGATCATAGGCCGTGGTCAACGACGCCATGATGATCGGCAGCCGGTCGGCCGCGCGCATCGCACGGGTGCGATCGGCGGTGCCGACAGGAATGACGTGACAGTCGGAATAGAGATCGCCGTGAATGATGTCGGCAAACTGGGCTTGCGAGGCAAGCAGGTCAGTAATGCCGGCATAGCCGGTGCTCTGCAGCATCGAGGCCGAGGGCGCACCGCCCCAGGTCAGGTCGAGCAACAGCACGCGCAGGCCGACATCGGCAATCTCGCGCGCCACCATCACTGAGGACGCCCCGGCTTCGTCGCCTTCCGGCGACACGAAGATCGCCCGCGTCGCACCGCTGGAGATCAGCCGCTCGGCCACCATCTCGACCGTCAGTTCAACGGGAGCCGGCGCTTTCTGTGCCACGGCGGGCTCAGGCTCGACACGCGCCCGCACCGGCTCGTCAAACGCTTCCGTAACCTGCTGCGCAGGCGCA
>JBEBXE010000273.1:0-4777 GCA_040391705.1 Aerobium aerolatum | reverse complement strand
TTCCGGACCTGACCCGGTTGGCGAGTGGCTCGTCCACCACCAACCTCCCACGCTCCATATCGGCAATTCGCGTTTCGATTGCAAGAGTGGATATGTGCAGGACGTCACGATTTGCTTGCAGCATTCGACGACGCACTTTAGCGTTCCGGCAGCAAGTTTGAGGGGAAGCCACGCCATGCCTGCCGTACGGGCCGGATTTGAACTCGATCCGCGCCTGGAGCGCGACACCGAGCCGCTGATGTGGCTGGGACTATGTGAAATGCGCCTGATGAACGACCATCGCTGGCCGTGGCTGGTGCTGATTCCACAGCGCCCGGGCGCTGTGGAAATTCACGATCTGACGCCGCTTGACCAGACGATGCTGACCTTCGAAGCCAATACGGTGTCGAAGGCGCTGAAGGATCTTACCGGCTGTCACAAGATCAATATCGGCGCGCTTGGCAATATGGTGCCGCAACTGCACCTCCATATCGTTGCCCGCAATGAGAGCGACCCGGCATGGCCCGGTCCTGTCTGGGGCTTCGGGCAGCGCGAACCTTACGGCCGCGAGGCCATGCATCATTTCATCGACACGGTCAGGTCGACGCTCGCTCACCAGGATTAATCATGACATTTCCGCTTTTTTCCGCGCCGGAGCGCGAGCCCAGCCAGTTCGTCGGCTTTGCCGGCAATCGCATCGACCGCCAATCCGAAAACCGCACCGATGATTCGCTCGAGATCGCGCTGGCCGACCCGCGGGTGCGCATCCTGCAGACGCGCGGCGGACGGCTTTATCTCAAGCTCGACGACGAAGGCCGCTTCGACGGCTATTTCACGCTGGCCGACGCGGTTGCCATGGGAGCCAAGCTCGACCGCGCCGTGTTGCTCGGGATGGCGTCGGAAGGGCCGGTGGTGATCGCCCCGGGCGCGATCGAGCCGGACGACCTGCCGGAGACGATCAAGGCCCTCGATCACCGTTCCGTCTATGTGCAGGGCCTGGTCAGCCCGGAAACGCTGGGCGAACTTGCGCAAGGCGCGGCGTTGCTGACCTGGAACCACAGCCATCGTTTCTGCAGCCGCTGCGGCGGCGAAACGACGATGCGTATCGGTGGCTACAAGCGCAACTGTGCTGCCTGCGGGGCAGATCATTTCCCGCGCACCGATCCCGTCGCCATCATGCTGGCGATTCGCGGCGACAGCTGCCTGCTTGGCCGCAGCCCGCATTTCGGGCCGGGGATGTACTCATCGCTGGCCGGATTCATCGAGCCCGGCGAGACGATCGAGGCGGCGGTGCGCCGCGAGGTGCTGGAGGAGTCCGGCATCCGGCTCGGCCGCGTCGTCTACCATGCCAGCCAGCCGTGGCCGTTCCCGTATTCGCTGATGATCGGCTGCTTCGGCGAGGCACTCGACGGCGACATCGCCTTCGACGGCAAGGAACTGGAAGATTGCCGCTGGTTTTCGCGTGACGAGGTCAAGTCGATGATCGCCGGCGAGCACCCCGACGGGCTCAACGTGCCGCCTCCGGGCGCGATCGCCGCCCACCTGATTCGCTTCTGGGCTGAAAACTAAGCCTCGTCGTCTTTCATCGGCTTCTTTGGCTGCAGCTCGCTGGCGATGACACCGGCGACGATCAGTGCGCCGCCGAGCAGCGCCAGTGCCGGCAGGCGGTCGCCGGCAAGTCGGCCGAAAACGCCGCCCCAGACCGGTTCACCGGCATAGATGACGGTGGCGCGCGTTGGCGACACGACCTTCTGCGCCCAGTTCATCGTCAGCTGGATGACGGCGCTGGCAAGGCCCAGTCCCAGCGCTGCGGCGACCCAGACCCACGAAAATTCCGGGATGCCTTCGCCGATCACCGGCATCGCCAGCAGTGAGAACACGCCACAAGCCAGCAATTGCACGATGGTGATGCGGCGGCTGTCGACCTGGTTGGCAAAGCGGCCGATCAGGATGATCTCGGCTGCGATGGCGACGGCGCTGAGTACGGTAGCGATTTCGCCGGGGCTCATCGAAAGATTGCCGGCCTCAGGCCCGGCAAGCAGCAGCAAGCCGGCAAACGCCAGCCCGACTCCGACCCAGCTCATCAGGCGCGGCGGGCGTCCGAGCACGGCCCATTGCAGCAACGGCACGATCGGCACGTAGAGCGCGGTGATGAAGGCCGACTGGCTGCTGGTGATGGTCTGCAAGCCGTGGGTCTGGAGCCCATAGCCAAGACACAGCGCAAAGCCGATGGCGGTGCCGCCCCAGAACTCGGTTGCCGTCAGCCCTTTCATCGCCTTGTGGAAGATGAGCAGCGTCATCAGCCCGGCAGCGATGAAGCGGATGCCGACGAAAAACGCCGGCCCGCTATACTTCATCGCCAGATGGACGATGAGGAACGTCGCTCCCCAGAACACCGTGATGACGATCAACGCCACTTCATGGCGTGTGAAGGAGGGGAGCGAGAACCGCCGTCCGCCGGCGCCGTTGTCAGTCATTCTTGCGCTGCGATACCCTGAATTCGTTGGCTTCGTAGACACCGAGAATGCGCACTTCCTTGGAGAAGAACTGCAATTCCTTCAGCGCCTGCGCGACGTTCTTGTCGTCGGGATGGCCTTCGATATCGGCATAGAACTGCGAGGCGAAGAACGTGCCGCCGAGCTGGTAGCTTTCCAGCTTGGTCATGTTGACGCCGTTGGTGGCGAAACCGCCCATGGCTTTATAGAGCGCGGCGGGAATGTTGTGCACGCGATAGACGAAGGTGGTCATCATCAGCTGGTCGGCGCTCTTGCGCGTCGCCCAGTTCTCTTCCTTCGACAGCACGACGAAACGGGTGACGTTGTTGTCGGAATCCTCGACATTCTCCTCGATGATATCGAGGCCGTAGAGCGACGAGGCGAGACGCGGCGCAAGCGCTGCCTGCGTGCGGTCACCCTCTTCGGCAACGATGCGCGCCGCACCGGCCGTGTCGCCGGCGACCACCGGCTTCCAGCGATTCGCGCGGATCACATTGCGGCACTGGCCCAGCGCGTGGATGTGGCTGTGGACCGACTTGATCTCTTCCTTCTTCACTCCTGGCAGCACCATCAGCTGGAAGTGAATCGGCAGGAAGTATTCGGCGACGACGTGCAGCTTCGATTCGGGCAGCAAATAGTGGATGTCGGCGACGCGGCCCGCCAGCGTGTTCTCGATCGGAATCATCGCCAGATCGGCCTGGCCTGATTCGACGGCATTGAAGGCGTCTTCGAACGACGGACAGGGCAGGGGTTCCATGTCCGGAAACATGTTGCGGGACGCGGTGTCGGAGTTTGCACCCGGTTCGCCCTGGAACGAGATCCTGTTCGTCTTGGTGGTCATGATATCTGGCTTTCAATGATGGAGCGCGCGCGCTCCAGGTCTTCCGGCGTGTCGACGCCAAGGGGAACGGTGTCGACGATTTCGGCGTCGATGCGCATGCCGGCTTCCAGCGCGCGCAGTTGTTCGAGTTTCTCGCGCTGTTCCAGCGCTGACGGTGACAGCTTGACGAAACGCTCCAGCGCGGTGCGGCGATAAGCATAGAGACCGACGTGGTGATAGAGCGGCCCGTCGCCCCACGGCGCGGTGGCGCGGGTAAAGTAGAGTGCGCGCAGGCGTTGCGGCGATAGCGGGGAGCCGACGATCTTCACCACGTTGGGGTTGGTCTTTTCTTCCTCGCGCGTGATCGCTACGCCCAGCGTTGCAATGTCGACTGCTGGGTCCGAGAGTGGCTTCAGGGATGCGGCGATCAGGGCCGGCTCGATCGTCGGCAGGTCGCCTTGGACGTTGATGACGATCTCCACCTTGCCGTCGGGGTCGAGTGTTTCCAGCGCCTCGAAGATGCGGTCCGACCCCGACTGGTGGTGTTCACCCGTCATGGTCACTTCATGGCCGCAGGCTTGTGCGGCGGCAAAAATTTCCTGCGAATCAGTGGCGATGACGACGCGTCCGATGTTGGCGGCGACTGCCCGGTCGGCGACGTGGGCGATCATAGGCTTGCCGTGGATATCGGCCAGCGGCTTGCGGGGAAGGCGGGTCGCGGCCATGCGCGCGGGGATCAGGACGAGAATTGTCATGGATAAGGGTACTCGAACGCTGCCAGCTAAAGTGGCAAAAGGTCTCACTTGGAATGACTCTTATATGTGTTGCAACCAGCGAGCAAAAGACCTAGTTTCCGGCCAAATTTCACCGGCATCTACCGCACGGGGACACGGCGTATGCGCGAGGGGTGTGCAGACGCCAACGTGGCGGTCGGGCAAGGGAGCATGTGGTAGACGATGGATTCTTTTGAACTCAACAAGCTGATCGGCGCATTCCTCGCGGTCGTGTTCGTGATGTTTTCGGTCACTCTTGTGTCGGGCTCCATCTTTGCGACCCACGCACCTGAGAAGTTTGGCTATGCGATCGAGGTGCCCGAAGTGGCTGCCGGCGGTCCTGCCGTCCCGGTCGAGGCTGGCCCGTCGATCATCGAGCTTCTCGCGACGGCCGATGCCGCCGCTGGCGAAGCCGCATTCCGCCCATGCTCTGCTTGCCACACCGCCGACAAGGGCGGGGCAAACCGCGTCGGCCCGAATCTGTGGGGCGTCATCAACCGTCCGATCGCTTCGCACGAAGGCTTCAGCTATTCGGCCGGCATGCGCGACTTCTCGCAGGGCAGCACCGTTCACTGGGACTACGAGCACATCAGCCAGTTCCTGAAGGCGCCGCGTTCTTATGTCTCGGGCACGTCGATGGCGTTTGCCGGCATCAAGAACCCGCAGCAGGAAGCCAATCTGATCGCTTATCTGCGCACGATGTCTGATGA
>JBEBXE010000272.1:0-4826 GCA_040391705.1 Aerobium aerolatum | reverse complement strand
GATGATGGCGATGTTGAGCAGGTTCCAGGCGATGCCGTTCCAGAACGCGGCGGCGTAGGATCCGGTCAGGTCATAGATCCAACCGGACAGCCAGCCGCCCAGCGCCATGCCGATGATCGTCGCCATGATGACGATGCCGACGCGCTGCCCGGCTTCGTGAGCCGGCAGATATTCGCGCACGATGATCGCATAGCTCGGCACGATGCCGCCCTGCGACAGGCCGAACACCAGCGACACGATGTAGAGCGACGCCAGCCCGTCGAACGGGATGTAGGCAAACAGCGCCAGGCATTGCAGCACCGTGCCGATCAGCAGGGTTTTGACGCCACCGATATGGTCGGCGAGGAAGCCGGAAGCGAGCCGGCTGACGATGCCGCCGACCAGCATCAGCGACAACATTTCCGCGCCACGCGCCACGCCGAAGCCGAGATCGACGCAATAGGCAACGATGTGCACCTGCGGCATCGACATCGCGACGCAGCAGCCGATGCCGGCGACCGCGAGCAGCATCTGCAGCGTGCGTGGTGACAGGTCGATGGCGCGTGTGCCCGCCGCAGCCGCCGCTGCCCCGGCCGAGCCGTGCACCAGCGTCGGCGCGCGACGGCGCAGCAACAGCGCCAGCGGCACCATGGTGACGCCGCAGAAGATGCCGATGGCGGCATAGGTGAAGCGCCAGCCTTCGTCGGCGAGCGTGATCTGCATCGCCAGCGGCCAGATCGCGCCGGCGAGATAGTTGCCGCTGGCCGCTGCCGCCACCGCAACGCCGCGGCGCTTGCGAAACCAGTGCGACAGGTCGGCGATCAACGGCCCAAACGTCGCCGACGCGCCAAAGCCGATCACCACCTGCAACAGTGCAAACAGCCAGATTGACGTCACCATCGCAGCGGCGACGTAGCCGACGAACAGGGCGACGGCGACGCCGACCAGCGGCAGGAAAATGCCGGTGCGGTCGACGAAGCGCCCGAGCCAGACATTGCCGACGGCAAAGCCGATCATGGTCATGGTGTAGGGCAGCGAGGCAACACTGCGGTCGACGGCGAATTCTGCCTGCACGGCGGGCAGCACCACCACGACCGACCACATGCCGACGCTGCCAATGGTGGCGATCAGCACGGAAATGACCAGCCGCGTCCACGCGTAGCGGCTGTCGATCCCGCTGTTGACCGTTGCATCCATCGTCCGTCCTCCGGCTCAATATTTCGAGCTGGCGTCACCATCGCCGCAGCGCGCGTCCAGCCACAGCGCCACAGCGCAGGGTTCGACAGCGCCAGTGCCTCAATTCAGCCGATGCGCTCCAGCAGCGCGACCGGCACCTCGACCTCGATGTCGAGCAGCATCTGCGCCAGTCCCTTGCCGAGCGGATCGTTGCGCAGGCTGGCCATGCCGCCGCCATCGAGCGCGCGGTGCAGCAGGAAGTTGAAACCACCGATGCCCGGCACCTCGAAGCGCTCGACCTCGCCCTTCACCAGATGCGCGAAATAGGCTTTCACCCGGTCCGGCGTCAGCTCGCGGCGCAGCACTTCGGTGACGGCAGCGTCACGCGGAATGATACCGATATTGGCGTTGTCGCCCTTGTCGCCGGAGCGGGCATAAGCAATGCGCACCAGCGGCACGGCGCGGGTTGCGCCGGCAAACGGCACGACTGCCGGGGCCTGCGCAGCCAGCGGCGTCAGCGGTACGCCCATCGCGATCGGCACTGTCAGCGTCTCGCCCTCAAGGGTCACGCGCACATTCGGCAGCCGCGCCTTGTCGAGCAGCAACGAGAACAGCCGCACTACCGGTTGCGGCTTGGGCCGTCCGCCGGCAAAGCCGGTGGTGCCGGGCGCATAGCTGGTGCCGGCCGGCGCGATCTCGCGGGCAAAAATCGCCAGCGCCGCTGCGTCCTCGTGTTCGACGCCGAGTTTCATCACCACTTCGCGCGCGCCCGCCGCCCGCGACTGCGCGCCATAGATCGCCTCGGTGCCGAGAATCTCGATATCGGTGCGACGGAAGTCGGGCAGGTTGCGCAGGCGGAACATCGTCCGGCAGCGCGCCAGAATCGTCTCGGCCATGCGCTGCGCTTTCGCCCCGGCGTCAATGCCGATCACCGACAGCGTCGCAAAGCTGCGGAAGCCGTCGGCAACGGTCGCCGACACCTTGTAGCTCGCCGGTGCCGGACGGCCTTTGGCTGGCGACACGGCGACGCGATTGTCGCCAACATCGTCGATGCGCACCTGCGAAAAATCGGCCACCACGTCGGGCAAGATGTAAGCGGTGGGGTCGCCGACTTCGTACAGCATCTGCTCGGCGATGACGGCGCGGTTGACCAGCCCGCCGGTGCCTTGCGGCTTGGTCACGACGAACGATCCGTCGGCTGCACATTCGGTGACGGGATAGCCGATATTGGCCCAGTCCGGCACCTTGTCCCAGTCGGTATGCAGGCCGCCGGTCGCCTGCGCGCCGCATTCGAGAATGTGGCCGACCAGACTGCCGGAGGCGAGACGGTCCCAGTCGTCCATCGCCCAGCCGAATTCGTGGACGAGAATGCCGAGCGCCAGCGCGCTGTCGGCCACCCGGCCGGTCACGACGATGTCGGCACCGGCATCCAGCGCAGCCGCGATGCCTGCCGCGCCGAGATAGGCATTGGCGCTGACGATCCGCGCCGGCAGCGCTTCGCCGGAAAACATCTCCGTCACCTGCTCATCGCGCAAACCGTCGATCAGGCCTGACACATCGTCGCCATCGACGGTGGCGATGCGCAAATCGACGCCTGCCGCCGTGCAGGCAGCCCGCAAAGCGGCGGCGCACGCAGACGGGTTCATGCCACCGGCATTGGTCACCAGCCGGATGCCGCGCCCGCCGACATCAGCAGCGATCAGCTTGACCACGTCGACGAAATCGGTGGCGTAGCCGAGTGCGGGATCCTTGGCGCGGGCGCGCGCCAGAAGCGACATCGTCAGTTCGGCGAGATAGTCGAAGACGAGGTAGTCGACGATGCCGCTGCGCGCCAGCTGCACCGAGCCCAGCACGCTGTCGCCCCAGAAGCCGCAGGCCCCGCCGATGCGCACAACCCGTTCGTTCATCGGCCTGTCCACACCGGTTTGCGTTTTTCGTTGAACGCGGCAATGCCTTCGCGCGCATCCTGCGTCTGCGCGACCAGCCCGATCTGCGCCTCGAGGAACGCCAGCCCCTGTTCGAACGTCATGCCGGAGGCCGTCATCAGCGCATGGCGGCCGCGTCGCACCGCCGCCGGCGAGTTGGCGGCAATCGCTTCCGCCAGACCATTCGTGCGTGCATCCAGTTCGTCCGCCTTCACGACATGGTTGACCAGTCGCATCCGCATGGCGGCCTGCGCGTCGATCTTTTCGCCGGTGAAGCACAGTTCGGCGAGGTCGCGCGGCGCGATCAGCGGCAGCAGCACCGCCGCCACCTGCATCGGGAACACGCCGACCTTGACTTCCGGCAGGCCGAACAGCGCGTGGTCGGCAGCCACCGCCAGGTCGCACATGCTCATCAGCCCCATGCCGCCGCCAAGGCACAGGCCGTTGACCCGTGCGATCAGCGGAAACGGCGACGCATGCGCGGCGCGCAGCAGATCGCCATAGGGCTGCGTCGGCCGTGACGGGTCCGGCCCGAACCGCGCCGTGCCGCCGCCCAGGTCCGCGCCGGCGCAAAACGCGCTGTCGCCGGCTCCGGTGACGATCGCCACCCGCACCGCCGGGTCCGCCGCCAGTCGCGCCAGCCCTTCGGTCAGCCCGGTGACGACGCCTTCGTTGATGGCGTTGCGCCGTTCGGGGCGATTGATGGTGAGCGTGGCGACATGCCCGTCCACCGAGATCAGGACCTCATCACTCATGTGGCTGCGCCGTCTTTCCATTTGATCGAACATCCGATGGAGGCGATCTGGTCGCGCGGCCCCTCGCCGGAGCGCGCAATCTGGATCATCGCCTCATACAAATCGCGCCGCAGATCGGCGGGGCCTTCCGCACGCCGCGAGGCATCGAGCCGGCCGCGATAGTGCAGCTTCATGCTGGCGTTGAAGCCGAAGAAATCGGGCGTGCAGGCTGCCCCATAGGCGCGCGCGATCGCCTGGTTCTCGTCGTGCAGATAGGGAAACGAAATCCGGTGCGCGCGGGCGAACTCCTTCATCCGCTCGAACGAATCTTCCGGATAGGCGGTCGCGTCGTTGGAATTGATGGCGACGAAACCGACGCCATGGCCGCGCAGATCGTTGGCATCGCGCACGATGCGGCCGATGACAGCCTTCACATAGGGGCAGTGGTTGCAGATGAACGCCACCACCAGCCCGCCCGGCCCGACATGCTCGGACAGCTGGTGTTCATTGCCGTCGATGCCGGGCAGGATCGCGTCGATGCCCTTCCAGCCGAAATCGCACACCGGTGGCACTGCAGCCATCCTTCACCTCCCTCAGTCGTCGTGCCGTCATCATAGCCATATTTGCCGCAAGGCAAGCCCGGAAATGACATCCGAAGGCCCGCGCCAGCTGTGGCCGCAAAGGCACACCGTCCCCCAGATCGACGCGCGGCGCGAAAGAACCGCGAATCACCCACATTCCGGCCATGCAACGGGCGTCTTGCGGCAAGATGTTAACAACACGTTCACCGCTTATTCATGGATCATGACTATGGTGGGCGTGAGATCGGAAGGGACATCCGACAGGACAGGGTTAGCGAGTCATGACAATCTGGGCTCACATCACACACGGCGTCATTGCCGTACGCGAATTCCTCATGCCGAGCTATCGGCCGGAGCGCCATTACATGCGCGGTCCCGGACCCGCTTGCGCCCGCGCCAGCCGCCTGCACCCGACCGCAGTCTAACCATCG
>JBEBXE010000271.1:0-4842 GCA_040391705.1 Aerobium aerolatum | reverse complement strand
CCGCCATGGTGCGCGCCTCGGCCAAGAACCACGCCTATGTCGCCATCGTCACCGACCCGGCCGACTATCCGCGCCTGATCGAGACGCTGGCTGCCAACGACGGCGCCACGCCCTACCGCTTCCGCCAGGAGCTGGCCGCCAAGGCCTATTCCCGCACCGCAGCCTATGACGCCGCGATTTCCGGCTGGTTCGCCGACGCGCTGGCGCTGGAAGCGCCTACCTGGCGCGCCTTCAGCGGCAAGCTCGAAACCGTCATGCGCTATGGCGAGAACCCACATCAGCAGGCAGGTTTCTACGTCAATGGCGACAAGCGCCCCGGCGTTGCCACCGCGCGCCAGCTGCAGGGCAAGCAGCTGTCCTACAACAACGTCAACGACACCGATGCCGCGTTCGAGCTGGTCGCCGAGTTCGACCCGGCCCGCACCCCCGCCGTCGCCATCATCAAGCACGCCAACCCATGTGGCGTCGCCGAAGGCGCAACGCTGCGGCAGGCCTATCTGTCGGCGCTGGCCTGCGATCCGGTGTCGGCGTTCGGCGGCATCATCGCCCTCAACGGCCTGCTCGATGCCGAAGCCGCCGAGGAAATCGTCAAGACGTTCACCGAAGTGATCATTGCACCCGCGGCCTCGCCGGAAGCCGCCGCCATCGTTGCGGCCAAGAAGAACCTGCGCCTGCTGGTCACCGGTGGGCTGCCCGATCCGCGCGCGGCCGGCATGATGGTCAAGTCGGTGGCTGGCGGCCTGCTGGTGCAGTCGCGCGACAACTCCGTCGTTGACGATCTCGCGCTCAAGGTCGTCACCAAGCGTGCGCCGACGGAGACGGAAATGGCCGACCTCGCCTTCGCCTTCCGCGTCGCCAAGCACGTCAAGTCGAACGCCATCGTCTATGCGCGCAATCTCGCCACCGTCGGCATCGGCGCGGGCCAGATGAGCCGCGTCGATTCCTCACGCATTGCAGCGCGCAAGGCGCTCGACGCGACCGAGGCCGCAGGCCTGAGCGAGCCGCTGACCAAGGGCTCAGTGGTCGCGTCGGATGCGTTCTTCCCGTTCGCCGACGGCTTGCTGGCCGCGGTCGAGGCGGGTGCCACGGCCGTCATCCAGCCGGGCGGCTCGATGCGCGACGACGAGGTGATTGCAGCAGCCGATGAACACGGCATCGCCATGGTGTTCACCGGCGTTCGCCACTTCCGGCACTAACTTCGAGCGAGCTGCTCAGTTCTCATCCGGCGGGTTGTCCGCCGGATAGGGCGTTTTCAGCAGCACCAACAGGCCGCCGACCAGAAACAGGATGATGACCGCGATGCCGAGGCGGGGCGACCCGCTGACAGCGGTCACCGTCGCCACCAGGAAGGGCGCGAGGAAACTCGTCGCCCGGCCTGAAAAGGCGTAAAGGCCGAAATAGCGCCCGGCTTCATCGACCGAGACGCTACGCGCCAGATACGAGCGCGACGACGCCTGCACCGGTCCGAAGGCGAGGCCGATCAGCAGGCCGTAGACGATGTAGGCCTTTTCTGCCGCCGTCCCGAACAAACCGCCATGATCGACCGGCGACAGTTGCAGCGCGCCAAACAGCGTGTAGCCCGGCCCGGTCGAGACGATGCCGATGGTGGCGACGCACAGCATCACCAGCGAGACCACCACCACCGTCTTGGAGCCGAGCGCAGTGTCAAAGCGGCTCGCCAGCAGGCAGCCCGGCACGGCAACGATGTTGAGGATGATGCCGAAGATGCCGACCTCAGTGATCGACCACGCAAACAAAGCCGCCGCAAACGCCCCGCCCAGAGCCAGCAGCGCGTTGACGCCGTCCTGATAGATCATCCGCGCCACCAGGAAGCGGACGATCCCGACGCGCTGCCGCGCCTCAGCCAGCGTGTGGCGGATATCCTTCAGGCCCGCCTTGACCGCTTGGCCCAGCGGCAGCGCCTTCTTGGCGTCGGGCGTGAACAGCAGCAGCGGCAGGATGAAGATCAGATACCACAACGCCGACAGCGGGCCGGTGGCGCGGGCATCCTCGCCCTTCACCGGGTCGAGGCCGAACAGCGGGTCGACACCGATCAACGTCTTGCCGGTTTCCGGCGAAGCGGCCAGCATCGTCACCACGAAGATCAGCACGATCATGCCGCCGAGATAACCCAGCCCCCAGGCAATGTTGGAGATGCGGCCGATATCCGCCTTGGACATCAGGCGTGGCATCATCGAATCGTTGAAGACGATGGAAAATTCCGCTGCGACCGACGCGAGGCAGAAGAACGCCAGCACCATCACCAGCGAGGTGCCGGGCTCGGCAAGCCAGAGCAGGCACAAAGACACGATCTTTACCGCCGCGAATGCCACAAGCCACGGCTTGCGTGGGCCGGCGCGGTCGGCGATTGCGCCGAGCACCGGCGACAGCACCGCGATGACCAGCCCCGCAGCGGCAATGCCATAGCCCCACGCCGCCTGCCCCATGGCCGGATCGCTGGCCATGCGCGAGACGAAATAGGGACCGAAGATGAAAGTGGTGACGACTGTGAAGAACGGCTGCGCCGCCCAGTCGAACAGCATCCACCCCCAAATGCCGCGCCGCGGCACTGGCTGCCGCTGTGTGTCTTCCTGCATTCGATATCCCCCCGGCTATCGCCCGCCATACCTGCGGCATGGCACTCCATTGGCGACAAGCCTATCCGAACTGAACAAGCGCAGGAAGCACAGAAAGCATGTCGGGCGGATGACGGGGTCCTCCGCCCGATGCTGAAAAATGCCGACGTCCGATCAGCTCAGATCGGTCATCAGCCCGGCCGCAACCGTCAGCCGCGAGACGGTGATGTCGCCACCCTCGGTGAGCGCCTGAAGCCGTTCGCGCACCTTAACCACACGGTCTCCGCCCGCCTCGACCCAGGCGGCGACGGGATCGCTGGCCTTGCCATGCGCCGTCAGCGCTGCAACCGCGACGCCACGCCGTGCCGCGCCGACCGTCTCGGTGGCACGTGCCAGCGCGAGGCCGTCATAATAGTCGGACGGCGTGATCGAGCGCGCCGCGTCCGAAATCCGTCCGATGCGGAACGCTTCGCTGACGGCAAAGAAGGCGCGTGCGGCGTCGACCAGCCCGGCCTGCGACTGCCGCGCCACCTGCGCGATGTCCGGAATCAGTTCGGCAATCGACAGGAAGGCGATCTGCTGTGCCAGCGCATCCGGCGTGCCGGCCTTGAACAGGCTGTGCGCCTGTTCGGTCAGCCGCTCGTGCATCGGCACCGGCAGCATCGCGTCGAGCTTCGGCTCCAGTGCCTTGCGTGCGGCGCGCAGGGCAGCGATGCGCTCGCCGAGCGACGCCTTGCCGTCGTCGTTCTTCAGCAGCCACAGCGTCGCTGCGGTGACCAGCCTGCCGACGCTGCTGTACAGCCGCAGCTGAAGATCGCCGGCCACCTTGTTGTCGAGCGCGTCGATCTCGCGGTACAGCGCCGGCAGTTCGAACCCGTCGCGCACGACAACAAAGGCTGCCACCACGTCGGCGGCGGTCTGTCCGGTCAGGTCCTGCATCCGGCTGATGAAGGCCGGGCCGCCGCGGTTGATCGCGTCATTGGCCAGAACAGTCGCGACGATCTCGCGCCGCAGCCGGTGGCCCTTGATGTCGTCGGCATATTTCTTCGTCATCAAAGCCGGGAAATAGCCCATCAGATCGGCTTCCAGATGCGGGTCGTCCGGCAGCTTGCTGTCGATCAAATCGTCGAACAGCACCAGCTTGGCATAGGCCATCAACACGCCGATCTCGGCGCGGGTCAGCGGTTCGCCCCGCGCCTCGCGTTCCTTGAGCGCCGCGCTGGACGGCAGGACTTCCACTACCCGGTCGAGCAGCCCCCGCGCCTCCAGCCCGTGCATGAAGCGCTCCTGATGCGGCAGGTTCTGCACGCCATTCATGCTGGACAACGAAATTGCTAACGGCTGGATATAGTTGTTGGCCAGCACATGGTCAGCGACCTGCTCGGTCATCTCCGCCAGCAGCTTGTCGCGGGCCGGCCGCGTCAGCACGCCCTTGCGCATCGCGGCCGCCAGCGCGATCTTGATGTTGACCTCGATATCGGACGAATTGACGCCGGCGGAATTGTCGATGGCGTCGGAATTGCAGCGTCCGCCCGACAGGCCGTAGTCGATGCGTGCGCGCTGGGTCATGCCGAGATTGGCGCCCTCGCCGACTACCTTGGCGCGGATCTGCCCGCCGGTGATGCGGATCGGATCGTTGGCACGGTCGCCGACTTCCGCGTTGGTTTCACCGGCCCCGCGCACATAGGTGCCGATGCCGCCGAACCACAGCAGATCGACCGGCGCCTTGAGAATCGCGCTCATGATCTCGGCTGGCGACGCGGTCTTCTTGTCGAGGCCGATGGCGGCGGCGGCTTGCTCCGACAGCGTCACCGACTTGGCCGACCTCGACACCACCATGCCGCCCTCGGACAGCAGCGATTTGTCGTAGTCCTGCCAGTTCAGCTGGGTGTTGTCGAACAGGCGCTTGCGTTCGGCAAACGACGACGCCTCGTCCGGCGTCGGGTCGATGAAGATGTCGCGATGATCGAAGGCGGCGACGAGACGGATGCACGGCGACAGCAGCATGCCGTTGCCGAAGACGTCGCCCGACATGTCGCCGACGCCAACCACCGTGAACGGCTCGGTCATGATGTTGCGGTTGATCTCGCGGAAATGCCGCTTCACCGCTTCCCACGCGCCGCGCGCGGTGATCGCCATCTTCTTGTGGTCGTAGCCTGCCGAACCGCCCGACGCAAAGGCGTCGTCGAGCCAGAAATCATGGCGCTGGCTGATGGCGTTGGCGGTGTCGGAGAAGGTCGCGGTGCCCTTGTCGGCGGCAACGACG
>JBEBXE010000270.1:0-4846 GCA_040391705.1 Aerobium aerolatum | reverse complement strand
ACAATCTCGTCGGCGTGGCCGAGCGCACCATGGTGCTGCAGCGGGTGATCAAGGCACCGCGCGCTCTGGTCTGGGGCGCGTGGCTCAATCCGCAGACGCTGCCGCAATGGTGGGGCCCGGAGGGCTTCTCCTGCCGGACGACAAGGATCGACCTGCGGAGCGGCGGCGAATGGGTCTTCGACATGATCGGACCCGACGGCACGCTGTTTCCGAACCATCATCTCTACGGCGAGGTTCGCCCTGAGGAACGGATCGGCTATGCGCTGCTGTGGGGCGAAAACGGCCCAAAACACGCCGACGCCTGGGCCTCGTTCGAGGACCAGGACGGGGCAACGCAGGTGACCCTGGGCATGGTCTTCAGCACCGCCGCCCAGTTCCAGGAGGCCAAGGGCTTTGGCGCGGCCGAGCTGGGACTGCAAACGCTTGGCAAACTGGCGCGCTTCATCGGCGCGGCGTGAGCACGGTCACTTTCTAGCGCCAAGCGCGGACGCCTCGTATCAGCGGCTGTCCCGCTTGGCCTGGGCGACAGACGCAGCTTTCCGTTGACGGCCGAGTTCCATGGGCCGGATGAGGTTCTTCGGGCGATCCGATGTGGCTTTACGCATGCCTTGATGCGCATGTCGCGTGTTGATCGGCGTGTCCTCGTCGACCGATGCCTGCTTGAACTTCAGCGCGCGCTGCGAAAGTTCGGCCTGCGTCAACTGTGACGCCATGCGCTCTCGTCGGGTTCGCTCGGCGTTCAGGCGTTGCATCGCGGCTGCCAGCACCTCAAGTTTTGCTGTGTTGCCAGCAGCGGACGTCGACGCCTCTGCGCCCTTGGGAGCAGCCTTGCCCCGCATCTCTCGCTTGCGGCGCTGTGTCTCGTCGCGGGCTTTGTCGCGACGCTCGCGCACCAATTTGCTGAGGCTGGAGAGTTCCTTGTCCGCCAACTCCTGCAATGCGGGATGACGGGAGTTGGAAACAAGTTCCTGTTCAGCCTTGGTCAAGGCACGTTCTTCCTGTCGGCGGCTGATGGCCATGGTATTTCCTTTGTCTGTTCGAGGCTGCGGCTGAAAACGCCTGAGCCACGCCCAAGAAAAGGCCGGCGCGACGCCGGCCTTAAATTGGGAGGTCAATCAGGCAGAACAGGGATTCTGCCTTTGCTCGGCAACCCGGGGGACGGGGTTTGCCTTATTGTTAATCACGCAGCCGCAGATTGGTTCCATGGCGGCGTGCATCTCCGGCGGGCGATGCACGTTGGCGAAGCTCCCCGCACAGTGCGTCCAAACGTCAACGCGGTGCGCAGTTTGTCCGACTCAGCTAAGGCAGGCTGGTGTACATTTTGGACCCTGACAGACGTGATGACGGAAACTGACCTCTACCTTCCCTTGAAAGCCTTCATGGAAGACGCTGGTTATTGCGTCAAAGGCGAGGTGAAGGGCTGTGATCTGGTCGGCGTGAAAGCCGGCGACGAGCCTGTGCTCATCATTTGTGAGATGAAGCTGAGCTTCAATCTGGAGCTGGTCATGCAGGGCGTCGACCGGGCGACAGCCTGCGACGAAGTCTGGCTTGCGGCGCGATCCTCCAAGACCGGGAAAGGTCGGGAACGCGACGCACGTTTTCGCAATCTGTGCCGGCGTCTCGGCTTTGGGCTCATGACCGTTTCGGCATCCGGCGTCGTAGAAGTCATCGTCGCACCCTTTGCCGCTCTGCCGCGCCGTGATCCCAAACGGCGCTCTCGCCTGCTTGACGAGCACCGGCGCCGGGTGGGCGACCCCCAGAAAGGCGGCGGTCGTGGCAAGCCGATCATGACCGCCTATCGGCAGGACTGCCTGCTCTGCGCGACGTCGTTGCTTGCCGGACCACAAAGCCCCAAACAGCTAAAGGTGCTGGTTGAGCGCGCACCGGCAATCCTGCAGCGCAACGTCTATGGGTGGTTTGTTCGGGAGAGCAGAGGAATCTACGCCCTGACGGACCTCGGCAGGGCCGCAGTAGAACCGCCCGCCTGAGCGTCGTGAAAGGACTGGTGCAAAAGCGCTTGACCTGATCTCTGTCCAATTGTCCTCTGGCGAAGGAGATGCCGATGTTCATGCTGTTTGACGGTCCAGAGGACGCCTTTGCCACCGTGTTGCTCGCACATGGCGCGGGTGCAGCGATGGATTCGGCGGCAATGACTGCGATGACCGATGTTCTTGTCGGCGTGGGGTTTCGCGTTGCCAGGTTTGAGTTCGGTTATATGGCTGCGCGCCGAGAGGGTGGGCGCAGACCGCCGCCCAGAGCCGAGGCGCTACAGGATGAATATCGGCATGCCGTCGATAAACTCACCGCCACCGGCCCGCTGATCATCGGCGGCAAGTCGATGGGCGGCCGCGTGGCATCGATGGTGGCCGATGCGCTTCACGCTGAGGGCAGGGTCGCAGGTTTGCTGTGTCTGGGCTATCCGTTCCATCCACCTGCAAAGCCACAGCAATTGCGCACCGCGCATCTGGCTGATCTGAAAACGCCGACGTTGATCTGTCAGGGCACGCGCGATCCGTTCGGGACGCGGGAAGAGGTGGAAACCTACGAACTGTCCGACCAGATCGAGATCCTCTGGCTTGAAGATGGCGATCACGACCTGAAACCGCGCAAGAAGCTGTCGGGCTTTTCGGCAGCCGATCATCTCGACACGGCCGCCCGGACTGCAAGCGAGTGGGCGCGGCGCATTGTTGCGACATGAAGATCGCAACCTTCAACATCAACGGCATCAACAAGCGGCTGGCCAATCTGCTTGCCTGGCTGAAGGACGCGCAACCGGATGTGGTCTGTCTCCAGGAGCTGAAGGCCGAACAGGACGCGTTTCCGCAAAAGGCGTTGGCAGCCGCTGGCTACGACGCGGTCTGGGTCGGGCAACGTAGCTGGAACGGCGTCGCCATCCTGTCGCGTATCGGCGCGCCTGTGGTGACGCGGACCCGTCTTCCCGGCGATGCTTCCGACGAACAGGCTCGTTATATCGAGGCGGCGGTCGCGGGTGTGCTGATTGCCTGCCTCTATGCGCCAAACGGCAATCCGCAACCCGGTCCGAAATTCGCCTACAAGCTTGCCTGGCTGGAACGTCTGCACAAACACGCGACCGCCCTTCGCAAGACAGGAGCGCCGATCGTGCTGGCGGGCGATTTCAACGTCGCGCCGACCGATCTGGATATCTATCCGACCAAGTCGTGGGATGACGATGCCCTGGTCCAGCCCGAGAGCCGCGCCGTGTTCAGGAAGATCGTCGGGCGCAGCTGGACCGACGCGCTGCGGCACACGCATCCCGATGCGCGCATCTACACGTTCTGGCACTATATGCGCATGCGCTGGCAGCGCGATGCCGGCTTGCGGCTCGACCATCTGTTGCTCAGCGAGACCCTGCGCGCGCGGTTGCTGGACGCTGGCGTCGACCGTCAGGTGCGTGGGCTCGACGGTGCCAGCGATCACGCACCCGTATGGATCAAGCTCGGTTAGGCCGCACCTGCCGCCAGCGTCTCCACTTCTGCTGTCTCAGCGAAGCTCTCGTTCAGGCTGATTGACGAAGATCATCACGCCCAGGATTGCGACGTAGAATTTGAAAGCAGATTCCTGCCCGTTCCATGTGCTGGATTGCCACATCGCGAACCACTCGCCGCCAACGACCATGAATCCGAAGAACCAGACAAGAAAGCCCATGGTGCCGCCGATGATGGCCCATTTCTTGGACACTTCGAAGGCTGCCGCGCTCAGGTTGCGGGCACGCAGCATGGCCACGCCACCGATCAGCAAGGCCAGAAACGTCAAGCCTTCGCCCGCGATGATGCCCCAATAGGCGAGATGCCACAGGGCGGGTGTGGTGATGGCGCGGTACTCCAAGGCGTTTCCGGGAAACGTCGTATCCATGCTCAGGACATGCTGGACGAAGCTGAAGTTCGATCCGTAGTCGGTGATGTTGCTGAACGTCACCAGGAAGGCGAAAACGGCGAGCGAAAAGACCATCACGATCTTCGCGTAGCGTTGGGACATTCATCACCTCTTGGATCGGGGCACGGATTGCAGTGCACAGCCAAGCCGAGCACCTCACTTCATATCCTGCCCGCCGCCAACCTGAAATAGCGCCGACGCGCTCGTCATGACCTGTAATGGCAGAAGGGTAGTTTTACTGCGGCTTCATTCAGGAGATTGCGTGCGAGGATGGCCGCCCACAAAACGCCCCACAAACTTGATGGACATCCGCAGTCTTGCTGTAGGTCTATCCGTCAATTTGTGGTAGCCGGGCACTTTAATCGGCGAAGGAGTGCAAACCGTGAGCGAACCGACCGTAACCGAGGCGATCGACAGCATTTATGCATCGCTTCAATCGGACAATGCTGACATCGACGAACATATTGCGGTCCTCAAGTCAGCACTGACCCGGGAAGGCGCCAAAGAAGCAGTTTTCGACCCGACCAAGCTGGCACAGAACAACCGTTCGGGACGCAAACTGATGCAGGCTTATTTTCGGCAGCGTGGCGTGAACGTGAAGTTCTCAGCCGAGTAGGTTTGATGTGAATCCGCTGCTGCCATATTGTTCCGCAGATGGAGGGGCCGCATGTCGGGGCAGGTCGTGATCGGTGTCATCGGGTACGTCGTCGCCGTGAACCTGCTGGCCTACGCCGCAATGGTGTTCGACAAGGCCAGGGCTGAAAACAAGTCGCGACGCGTTTCCGAGGCGACGCTTCTAAGCCTGGCCATCATCGGCGGCAGCATCGGGACTGTGATCGCGCAACAGACGATCCGGCACAAGACGCGCAAGGAGCCGTTCCGCTCCCAACTCGCTGGCATCATCCTGCTGCAAATCCTCGGACTCGTCGCGCTTATCGTGGGGGTGGTCGCG
>JBEBXE010000269.1:0-4880 GCA_040391705.1 Aerobium aerolatum | reverse complement strand
GCGCGAGGGCATAGATGTCGGGGCCTAATCGTAGCGAGGAATTTGCCATGGAAATCCGCCAGATCACTGAAGACTATTCCGTTGCGCCGCAGATTGGCATTGAGCATGTGCCGCTGATCAAGGCGGCGGGTTTCAAGAGCATCATTTCCAACCGTCCCGACGCCGAGGACGGCGCGGTCGTGCATACGGAAATCGAAGCCGCAGCGCGCGAAGCCGGGCTGGAGTTTCGCTACATTCCCGTGATCAGCGGGCAGATGACGCAGGAAAACGTCAGCGAGCAGGCCGCCGCGCTCGACGCGCTGCCCAAGCCGGTGCTGGCCTATTGCCGTTCCGGCACCCGCTGCGGCAATCTTTTCGCTGCCGTGCAGCAAGCGCGCGGCTGACGCGCTTTTCAGTTTCAAGCAAAACGCCCGGCAGTGATGCCGGGCGTTTTTGTTGGGGGCTCAGTACAGCCAGCGCACCATGAACAGCGAGATGACCGGAAACACCGTCAGGATCACCGTGCGCACCACGTCGCTGAGCACAAACGGCGCCACGCCGCGATAGGTCTGCAGGATCGGGATGTCCTTGGCCATGGCGTTGATGACGAACAGGTTCATGCCCACCGGCGGCGTGATCAACCCGACTTCGACGACGATCAGCACCAGAATGCCGAACCAGATGGCGAATTCTTCCGGGCCGAGGCCATAATCCAGCACGCTGACGATCGGGAAGAAGATCGGCACGGTGAGCAGGATCATCGACATCGAATCCATGAAGCAGCCGAGGATCAGGTAGAAGATCAGGATGCCGACCAGCACCATCCATGGGTCGAAGCCCTGGCTGGTAATGAACGAGGCGGCTTCGGCCGGAAGCTGCGACAACGCCAGGAAGCTGTTGTAGAGCGCCGCGCCGAAGACGATGAAGAAGATCATCGCCGTGGCCGACGCCGTCATCAGGATCGACTGCACCAGCGTGGCGCGCGTCAGACCGCCATTGACCAGCGCGATCAGCCCGGTGCCGGCCGCCCCGACCGCTGCCGCCTCGGTCGGCGTGAAAATGCCGGTGTAGATGCCGCCGACGACCGCGAGGAAGACGATCAGCACCGGCCAGACTTCGGCCAGCGCCTTGAAGCGCTCCTTGTAGGGCATGCGCTCGGCCGAACCCGCCGAATCGGGATAGAGGCGGACATAGATGGCGATGACGATCATGTAGCCGATGGCCGCCAGAATGCCCGGCACGAACGCGGCCAGGAACAGCTTGGCGATGTTCTGCTCGGCGAGGATGGCGTAGATGACCAGCACCACCGACGGCGGGATCAGCACGCCGAGCGTGCCGCCGGCGGCCAGCGTGCCGGTGGCCAGCGCGTTGGAATAGCCGTAGCGGCGCAACTCGGGCAGCGCCACCTGCGCCATCGTGGCAGCGGTTGCCAGCGACGAGCCGCAGATCGCGCCGAACCCCGCACACGCGCCGATGGCCGACATGGCGACGCCGCCCTTGCGGTGGCCGAGCCAGGCATTGGAGGCCCTGAACAACGACTGCGACATGCCGCCCAACGTGGCGAACTGGCCCATCAGCAGGAACAGCGGGATGATCGACAGCGAGTAGCTGGAGAAGGTCGAGTAGGTCTCGCCCTTGAGCCGCGCCAGAATGGGCGCGGTGCTGCCCATGATGATCCAGGTGCCGACCAGACCGCACGCCAGCATCGCCAGCCCGATCGGAATGCGCAGGAAGATCAGCAGCAGCAGCAGGGGAAAGGAATAGAGGCCGAGTTCGAGACTGCTCACGAATGCCCCCCTTCGGCCGGGCCGAACTGGCTGCGGCCGGCGACGACTTCCTGAATGCGGATGAAGGTCATGTAGAACGACACCAGCACCGCAACGCAGACGGCGGCGAGTGCTGCGGCAAAGCCCCACCACACCGGGAATTGCAGGATGAAGGTGGTCTCGTTGTAGCGCATCTTGTCGGTCATGCCGTACCAGAGCCGCCAGGCGATCAGCGTGATGACGAAGGTCATCAACGCCTCGCTGATGAGATCGATGATGCGGTTGACGCTGGCGGGAAAGAAGCTGGTGAAGACGTCGACCGTGGCGTGCGCACCGCGCAACTGGCACCAGGGCAGGAACGAAAACACCGCAAACGCGGTCATCGCCTCGACCAGTTCGAAATCGCCGGGGATCGGCCCGAGGCCCTGCCGCACGAAGGCGCGGCCGGTGATGCTGACGACGGTCAGCAGGGTGATGGCAATCAGCACCAGCCCGCCAAGGATGGCGAGTGCGCGCGCCAGCCATTCGATGGCCGCCGACCTTTTCATGAAGCTCCTCCACCCTGCGGCTTCGCGACGCCTGCCCACCTCCTCAGGTGCAGGGGTCGCTGCCAATTCAGGTCTGTCTAACTAATAGATCGCATCGTCTGGTTTCAAGCTGGAAGCGACGGCGGCCGCGCATCGACGAAAAGGGGCGGAACAAGCCGCCCCAAATCGTCATGACGCATGACCTTATTGCGTGGTGTATTTGTCAATCAACGTCCGTGCTTCGTCGAGCAGCGCCTGTCCCTTGACGCCCTTGCCCTCGGCTTCCTTGACCCAGTTGGCGATGACCGGCTCGGCTGCTGCCTTCCAGTCCGCCACCTGCTCGGCGCTCAGCGTGATGATGTTGTTGTTGCGGCCAACCGCCAGCTCGCGGCCCGGTCCGTCATAATGTTCCTGCGTCTTGCCGAACAGCGCCGAGACATCCTGGCCGGAATTGGCGTCGATGACCTTTTTCAGGTCGTCCGGCAGGCTGTTGTACTTGTCCTTGTTCATCGCCAGCACGAAGGTCGTGGTGTAGAGCGCGTGGTCGCCGCCAAACTCGGTGTGGTTGTTGACCAGTTCCTGAACCTTGAGCGACGGCACCACTTCCCACGGCGTCACCGCACCGTCGATGACGCCCTTGGACAGCGATTCCGTCACTGCCGGGATCGGCATGCCGATCGGCGTTCCGCCAAGCTCGGAGATCAAAGCGGTGATGACGCGCGTCGGTGCGCGCACCTTCATGCCCTGCAGATCCGTCATCTTTTCAACCGGGGTGCGCGAATGGATGACGCCGGGACCGTGAACCCAGGCCGCCAAAACCTGCACGTCCTTGAACTCGCCATCCTTCATGTGGCCTTCGAACAGGTCCCAATAGGCGCGCGACGTCGCTTCCGCATTGGTCATCATGAACGGCAGTTCGAACACTTCGGTCGACGGGAAGCGGCCGGGCGTCGAGCCCGGAAGGGTCCAGACGATATCGACGGTGCCATCCTGCGCCTGGTCGATCAGCTGCGGCGGCGTGCCGCCAAGTTGCATCGCCGGATAGCGCTCAATCTTGATGCGGCCGCCGGAATCGGCCTCGACCTTGTTCGCCCACGGGTCGAGCACATGCGCGGGCACGTTGGCCTGGGCGGGCAGGAACTGGTGAAGGCGCAGCGTCACCTCCTGCGCCAGAGTTGACGTGGTGGCGGCAAGCCAGCCGGCGGACGCCAGCGACGCCGCAATGACAAGCGACCTGATGGATGCAGTTTTCATCCTGTTCCTCCCTGAATGAGCCTTTCCGGGCGGCTCCTCCTGCCGCTGCATCCCGGATGGGTCGGTCGATCTTACAGAACTTTATGTAACTATAAAGCTCCGCTGCTTCGACTTTCCGTAACATTCAAAGCGGCAGCGCCGTCGTCTCCTTCAGCGTCTCAAGCACAATGGCGGTCTTGACGTGCTGCACAGCTTCGTGCGGCAGCAGCACGTCGTTGACGAAACGCGACAGAGACTTCAAATCGGGCGTCACCACCTTGAGGATGTAGTCCATCTCACCAGTCAACGCGTGCGCCTCCTGCACCTCCGGCAGGCGGCTGAGCAGATCGGCAAAGCGGCGGGCATTGTCGCGGTTGTGCGTCGACAGCGTCACCGAAATGACGTTGACCAGCGAAAAGCCGAGCCGGTCACGGTCGAGAATGGCGCGATAGCCCTTGATCAACCCGTCTTCCTCCAGCCGCTGGCGGCGGCGTGAACATTGCGATGGCGACAGGTTGACCCGCTCCGACAGGTCGCTGTTGGTCAACCGCGCGTCCTCCTGCAAAAGCGACAGTATCTTGCGATCAAACTGATCTATCTGCTCCGTATCCATGCGCTAACCCCCGTTGATGCACGAAACCCGCATCAAAATCCGCCTTGCGGGCGTCGAATGCAAGCCCCTTGCAGCGCCGCGGTGGTAGAATTCTGCTTGAGAACAGAACTTCCCGAGGAGGAAACACGCCATGGGTCCCTTTCCGCACGACGCGCCGCCGGCCACCATCACCGAAAAGAACCCCGCTGGCACCGATGGCTTCGAATTCGTCGAGTTTTCGCATCCCGAGCCGGAAAAACTCGAAGAGCTGTTTGCCCGCATGGGCTACATCGCGGTCGCCCGGCACAAGACCAAGAAGATCACCGTCTGGCGGCAGGGCGACATCAACTATGTGGTGAACGCCGAGCCCGGCTCGCATGCGATGCGCTTCGTTGATGAACACGGCCCCTGCGCCCCGTCGATGGCGTGGCGCGTGGTCGATGCACAGCACGCATTCGACCACGCCGTCGCCAAGGGCGCGACGCCGTATGCGGGCGCCGACAAGACGCTCGACGTTCCCGCTATCGTCGGCATCGGCGGCTCGCTGTTGTATTTCGTCGACACCTATGGTGCGAAGGGCTCTGCCTACGATACCGAATTCGACTGGCTCGGCGCGCGCGACCCCAAGCCGGAAGGCGTCGGCTTCTATTATCTCGACCACCTCACCCACAACGTCTTTCGCGGCAACATGGACACGTGGTGGGACTTTTATCGCGACCTGTTCGGCTTCACGCAGATTCATTTCTTCGACATCGACGGGCGCATCACCGGCCTCGTCAGCCG
>JBEBXE010000268.1:0-4885 GCA_040391705.1 Aerobium aerolatum | reverse complement strand
AACAAGCAGAAGCTGGTCGTCGGGCGCGAACTGTCGCGCGGCACGCCGCTGGTGATTGCCGAAAACCCGACATGGGGCGTGGATATCGGCGCGATCGAGCTGATCCACAAGGAGCTGTTGCGCATGCGCGACAGCGGCCATGCGGTACTGCTGGTTTCCACCGAACTGGACGAGGTGCTCAAACTCTCCGACCGGGTGCTGGTGATGTATTCGGGCACGCTGTCCGAGCCGATCCCGGCGGCGCAAGCCGACCGCCACCGCATCGGCACGCTGATGACGTCGCGCATCTCCAGCCTCGGAGACGCCGCATGAGCGGGCAGGGGCGCGGCTGGATGCGCGACGATCTGGTGCCGTGGGTGACCACGCTGGCGTGGATCCTCGGCATTCTTCTGGCTTTGATGTTTCTGGTGCAGGCACCGTTCGGCACCGCGGTGCACGGCTTTTTCGAGGGGGCGTTCGGCGGCCGCAGGCTTGCCTTCCTGATGGCGACGCTGAGCCGATCGGCGTTGATCATCGGCATGGCCCTGTCGGTGATGCTGAGTTTTCGCGCCGGTCTGTTCAACATTGGCGGCGAGGGCCAGCTGGTCGCCGGCGGGCTGGTGTCGGCGCTGGTGGCGCTGGCGATGCCCGGCCCCGGCTGGCTGGTTGTGGTGGCTTCCATCGCATCGGGCATGGCGGCGGGCGCGCTGTGGGCGCTGTTGGCGGGCGTGCTCTATCTCAAGGTCGGCGTGCCGCTGCTGGTCGGGTCGCTGCTGTTGAATTTCCCGATCCGCTACATTGCCTCCTACATCGTCGCGCACCCGTTTCGCGACGTACCGTCGGGCATGCTGCAATCGCATCTGATCGACAAGGAAGCCTGGCTGCCGTTCTTCCCCGGCGTGCGCCTCGATATCGGCATCCTGTTCATCGTCGTGCTCAGCATCCTCGCGGTGATCTACAGCTACAAGACCCTGCACGGCTATCGCGCCCGCATGAACGGCCTGTCGCCCGACTTCGCCCGCGCCGTTGGCCTGCCCGTCGCCCGTCTGACCCTGCAGACCCTGGCGATGTCAGGCGCAATTGCCGGGTTGGTCGGCGCCATCGCGGTGCTCGGCATCCACCATCGCTACATCGACGGCATGCTGGTCCAGCCGCTCTATGCCTGGACCGGTATCATCGCGGTGTTGCTCGTCGGTATGATTCCGTGGCTGGTGCCGTTTTCCGGCTTCTTCTTTGCCGCGCTGCAGACCGGCGCGGCGGGCATGGAGCGCGCGGCGCAGGTGCCCAAGGAAATCGCGCTGGTGATGCAGGCGGTGATCATCCTGTTCGTCGCCAGCCGGGTGTCGCTGGCGCTGGTGTCGCCCGACCGCAAGGAGACGGAGGCTGACGACGATGTTTGATCTGTTGCTCGATCCGTCCTTCCTCGCCTCGATCCCGCGCTTCGTCACGCCGTTGCTGCTGGCCGCACTGGGCGGCGCGTTGTGCGAGCGGGCAGGGGTGTTCAATATCGGCCTTGAAGGCATGATGCTGACTGGGGCGTTTGCGGCTGTCGTCGGTGCATTCTTTGCCGGCTCGCCGCTGGTCGGCGCACTTGCCGCTGCCGGTGCCGGGGCGGCGATGGGCCTGGTGTTTGCCGAGTTCAATCTGCGGCGCGGCGGCGATGCCATTGTCGTGTCGATTGCCATCAACCTGCTTGCCGCCGGGCTGACCGCCTTCCTGCTGCGCGTCATCTTCGACGTCACTGGCGCGTTCACCAGTCCCGACATTGCCGGGTTTGGCAGCGTCGACATCCCGGTGATCCGCGATATCCCGCTGCTCGGGCTGATCCTCAGCGGCCAGTCGCCACTGTTCTATGTCGCCTTGGTAGCCGTGCTGCTGTTCCACCTGTTCTTTGCTTACCATCGCTTGGGGCTGCGTATCCGTGCGGCGGGTGAAAACCCGCAGGCGTTGACGGCGGGCGGGGTCGATCCCAGCCGTGTCCGGCTCGCAGCCCTGGTGATGTGCGGTGCGCTGTGCGGCCTCGGCGGCGCGCAGCTCTCCATCGCCAACGTCAATCTGTTCGTCGAAAACATGAGCGCCGGGCGCGGCTGGATCGCTGTCGTCGCGGTGCTGTTGACGCGCGGCCGACCGGTGCCGCTGCTGTTCATCACGCTTTTGTTCGGCGTCGTCGACAGCCTGTCGTTCCGCGTGCAGGGGCTCGGCCTGCCGCAGCAATTCACCGACATGATGCCCTATCTGGCGACGCTTGCTGCGCTCACCGGACTGTCGTGGTGGCACAAGAGGAGACAGCTGTGACCGACCTCGTCATCACCAACGCCATCGTCGTCACCTCCGATAGCAATGGCAGGGTTATCCGCGACGGCGCGGTCGCAGTCAGCGGCGCGCGGATTGCGGCGATCGGCACCGTGTCGGAGCTTGCGCCGCTGGCCGCGCGCGCCCGGCGCGTCATCGACGGTTCCGGCCATGTGCTGATGCCGGGGCTCGTCAACACGCATTGCCACGCCGCCGACAGCCTGTTTCGCGGGCTGGTCGAGGATCTGCCGCTGGAGCCGTGGTTGCAGACGGTGTGGAAGGCTGAGGCCGCCATTCTCAACCCGCACACCTCCTATCTCGGCAGCGTGCTCGGCTTTGCCGAATTGCTTTTGTCCGGCGTTACCTCGGTGATGGATATGTTCTGGTATCCGTTCGAGACGGTGCGCGCGGCGCGCAAGGTCGGCTTGCGGGTTGCGACCGGCGCGATCTTCTTCGACCCCGCCGGCGTCACCGCCGTGCCGATCAAGGAGCGTGTTGCCGAAGCCGAGCGCTTTTTCGACGAGTTCGGCTCCGCCAGCGATGTCTTCGCTGCCGTCATGCCGCACGGCACCTACACCGTCGGCCCGGACAATCTGCAGGCCGCTCACGCGGTGTCGCGCAGATGCGGCGGGTTGTTTTGCACCCACTGCGCCGAAACCCGCGCCGAGCAGGCCGACGTGTCGTCGCGCTATGGCCGCAGCGTCGTGCGTCACCTCGACCATCTCGGCTGTCTCGACGAGCGCACCGTGCTGGCGCACTGCGTCCATCTCGACGACGAGGAGCTCGACATTCTGGCGCGGCGCGGGGCGCATGTGGCGCACAATCCGATGTCGAACATGAAGCTCGCCTCCGGCTTTGCGCGTGTTCCCGACATGCTCGAGCGCGGCATCAACGTGACGCTCGGCACCGACGGTCCGCTGTCCGGCAACGATCTCGATATGTGGATGGCGCTGCGTCTGGCTGCCACCCTGCACAAGGGCTACTCCGGGCGCGCTGATGTCGTCTCGACGCGCCAAGCGCTGGATATGCTCACGATCAACGGCGCGCGCGCCCTCAACGCCGCCGACCGCATCGGCAGCCTCGAGACCGGCAAGCTCGCCGACATGGTGATGGTCGATCTGCGCCGGCCGCACGCCGTGCCGCTGTTCGATCCGCTGACGCATCTGGTCTATTCGACCAACAAATCCGACGTGCGCCATGTGTTTCTCGGCGGCGAGCAGGTGGTGCGCGACGGAAAGCTGACGCGGTTCGATCTCACTGAGACGCTCGACGAGGTGCAAAGCCTCGTGCCGCGGATCAGGGCGACACTGGCGTGATGATGGTTTTGAGGAGGTAATCTGGATGACGGTTGAGAGCCAATCTGCGCGCGTGGCGCGTGCCTTTGCGTCGATCAGGGATCGTGTCGGCGCGCCCGTCGAGGTGGCGTTGGTGCTGGGCTCCGGCCTCGGGCATCTCGCCGACGCGGTCACCGACGCAACCGTCATTCCCTATGCCGAGATTGACGGTTTTCCGGTGTCGACGGCCCCCGGCCACAAGGGGCAGCTGGTGATCGGAACCCTGTTTGGCCGCCGCACGGTGGTGATGCAGGGGCGCCTTCACCTCTACGAGGGCTGGCCGCCGCGCGACATCGCGCTGGTGGTCTATCTCCTGAAGGCGCTGGGCGCGGTCAGCTTTGTGGTGACGAACGCCGCCGGCGGCCTCAACACGGCCTATCGCGGTGGCGATATCATGCTGATCGAAGACCACATGAACATGACCGGCACCAGTCCGCTGGTCGGCCCCAACGACGAGTCCATCGGCCTGCGCTTCCCGGACCAGACACGGCTTTACGAGCCCGATCTGCGCGCGATCGCCGAGGCGGCTGCGACGGCGTCCGCGACGCCGATGCACAAGGGTGTCTATTGCGGTCTGATCGGGCCGGAGCTGGAGACGGCCGCCGAGCGCCGGTTTTACAGCGCTGCCGGCGGCGATGCGGTCGGCATGTCGACGGTGCTGGAGGTGATTGCCGCCAACCACGCCGGCATGAAAGTGCTCGGCATCTCGGCGATCACCAATGCCGCGACCGGCGTCGGTGAACAGGAGGCGGATACCATCGAGGCCATCGTCGCCGTGGCGCAGACCTGCGGCGTCAAGATCGAGGCGGTGCTGCGCCACGCCTTCCCGAATCTGCCGAAGAGAGAGGTGTGACGATGACCACGATCGAAGTTCCTGCCGTCTCAAAACTGCTCGATCTTTCCGGCCGCACTGCCATCGTCACCGGTGCCAGCGGCGGCATCGGCGCCGGCATTGCCAGACGGTTCGGCGAAGCGGGTGCGCAAGTCGTCTGCCACTACAATGCCGGCAAAGAAGCCGCTGAACGAGTCGCCGCAGCTATTCGCGACGACGGCGGCGAGGCCGTCGCGGTGCAGGCGGATGTGTCTGTGGGCGCGGGCGCGGCCAAGCTCGTCGATGACGCGGCAGCGGCGTTCGGCAACGTCGATATCCTCATCAACAACGCCGGTTTGCAGCCTGCCAAGCCGCTCGCCGATGTCAGCGAGGCCGAGTGGCACGAGATGATGGCCGCCAATGCGGCGGGGCCGTTCCTGCTGGTCAAGGCGCTGGTGGAACGGCTGCG
>JBEBXE010000267.1:0-4955 GCA_040391705.1 Aerobium aerolatum | reverse complement strand
TCACCAAGAAAATCCCGCGCCACGGTCGTGTGCTCAAAGACGCCGATGCGCAAGCCTGCCAGCGCGCCGGGCCTCAGGAGGGAGGCGTAGCGTGCATGATAGCGCTCAAGCGCGGCGGCCTCCTCGAGGCGCGGCGCGGTCGTATAATCGCCCGGTTCCGACGCACCCAGATGGGCAAGGATACCGGCCTCGTCGTCTTTGCTGATCTCGCCCGACTTGAGGTAGAATTTCAGTCCGTTGCGATCTTCGGGAATGTGGCTTCCGGTCACCATCACGCTCGGTGCGCCACCCGCCATGGCGTGAAGCGCCAGCGCCGGAGTGGGAATCGCCCCGCAATCGATGGTGGCAATCCCCAACACTGCCGCAGCAGCCGCGCAATCGCCGAGAATTTCAGCACTGCTGTCCCTGAAATCCCGCGCCAGATACAACTGCGACACGGCTTCGCCCTGCTGCGCCAGATAGCGCAGAAACGCCGTCACATAGCGCCGGGTTTCGTCGCCCTTGAGATCCGCAGCCAGCCCACGCAGGCCGCTCGTTCCAAACTTCAAACTGCTTTGCAAATCTTCAACCACATCATTATCGCGAGCCCGCCGTGCCACTTTTTGGCGAAAACAACGGAAATATCGGCTTTTTCGTCCAATTGCTGAAGTCTTGCGCCCGTTTCATCAACTCGTGATGGTCTTCAGTGATGTCGGCGAGGGTCGGCGACAGCGGCGTCTCCGTGCTCAGGAAATCGTCTATGGGCTCAACCAGAGTGCCGGACGTCAGGCGCACCAGCTTGTCCTGCAGGAACTGTGTCAGCGCCGCCGGGCTGTCGACGGCCACCAGCCCGCTTGCGTCGGCCAGCAATTCCGGCCGGGCGATTTTCACCCAGTCATGCCCCGACAGTTCGCAGGTGATGGCATAGAGGCGCTCAATCGCGTGGGCGAGTGTATTGTCTTCCTGGCCGCTCTCCGCCGGAAAATCTTCGAACGACAGATCGAGATCGAGCAACGGCTTCAGCGCCGCCGACCGGGCCCAGAACATCGAGCCGGACGGAAAATCAAGCGGATGACCGTCGGTGAGTTCGTAGCCCAGGCGCTCTGCTAGAAGCTGGCAGCCGGAAAAATTCCCCTCCCACGACACCCATCGGCGGATATATTCGTAATGCTGCGAAAAAATCATGCCGACATTGGGCGCCTGCGCGAAAATCTCGAGAATGTCCCGGATATGCGCGGGCGAGCCGCTCAGGGTTTCGTAGAGATAGGTCCGCCAGCTGCCGAGCTTGCTGTTGTGCACCGACTTCTTGGAATGCAGGTGCAGCACGAACTCATACGCGTCGTAGACGTCGCGATAGCCGATCAGCTTGGGCGCAATGTCCCGGCCGCGATTGGGCACCACGCGCATAGTGACCTTGCCGAACTTGTAAGCCTCGAAAATCCGCGCAATCCGTTCGGCCTTGAGCGCGCTGTCGGTGGACAGGAACACATCGGTGCCCAGCGGCAGATTGTTGGCATAGGCAAGAATCTCGTAGGCGACTTCCTCGTAGAAAATATGGATGACTGCCGCGATGGAGCGCTTTGCCCCGTAGCTTTCAGGCAGAAACCCGAAAGGCAACGCGAGCGCCGGCTCCCGTTCGCGGGTGTCGGGTACGGCGATCGCATCCCCCATTGCTTCTCTCAAGACCTCGGCACCTTATTTCAGAGAAACTGGCAGCAACTTACGCATTGTTCTTTCGAACCAGCTCCACCACCTGCTCGATTGTCGCCCTGAATACCGCCGGAGAGCAATCCTCTTCTACCCTGGCCAGAGCATTGGCGCGCAGCGTGCCCCAAAGCTCAGGGTTGGTGTAGAGATCGTGGCAATGCTGGGCAAATTGCCCCGCCTCCGAACTCGCCAGAATGTCCCGGCCAGCGGTCCAGGCGAGTTGCTCGACGATCAGATCGGTCGCCACCATCGGCACCCCGAGCGAGGCGACATGGTGCACCTTGTGCGGGATGCCGGCAGCATACCGCGTCGGCACAACCACGAGCCGCGCGGTCTCGAAAATCGACTTCAGATCGTCGACGCGTCCGCGCAGGTCGATGCTGTCGCCGTCCATCTTTTGCAGCAGCGGCGCATCCTGCACCATGCCGACCACCTGCAGCCGGATGTCCCTGCGCTTCAGCAGCCGCCGCAGTTCGGGCAGGATTTCATCGGCAAACCAGCGGATCGAATCCGCGTTGGGCGAATCGTCGCCATGCACCGCGCCGAGGAACAGGATGTCCTTGCGATTCTCGAACGGCGCGGTCGTCAGGTCAGGATGCACCTGGTGCCCCAGCACGCCGACATTCTGCAGACCATTGGCCTGCATGACTTTCTGTTCCGCTGCGGACACTGACAGCACGAGATCGCTGCCTTCGGTCAGCTGCAATTCGTCCTGGATCAGCTTTTCCTGCGCCTTGCGCGACAGCGGCGCACCGTCGAGTTCCTTCTTCAGGATCTCCCGGTTCGCAAACAAAGCTTCCGCGTCGTAGATCAGCTTGGCTTTGCCCCTGAGGCCGGGCTCCTTGTCGAGAACCTGCGCCAGTCGCTGCATGTTGTGCGGTCGCGTTACAAACAGTCCGTCATAATAGTCGGCGCGACTTTGCAGGAACGTCCGCAGATCGATATCGTCCACCAGTGGCAGGACAACTTCGACGTCAAGCGGCTGCGCCTTCCAGATATCGTGCCAGTTTTCAGGCTGCCCTGCGGTCGGAAACAGCGTCACCTGCACGCCCTGCTCGGACAGTTCCTTGACCACATCCGCCGCGCGCGGGAAGCCTGCGCCAAGCCATTGCTTGGGCACCCGGTCTTCGATGAACAGCACACGGGGCTTGGTGGACGCGTGGAAGCGCGCCCGAAGAATATGCGCCGGATCGGGCGCATATTGCTGCGCCAGCCAGTCCGCATGACGGGTGCGGAACGTTTCGAGGTTGCGCTCCTGAAGCGCCAGTGCGTCCCCAACCTTGCCGGAACTGGCAAACTCGAAGTGATGCACCGTCACCTTGGGATTGTAGACGACGCGCAGATTTTCTTTCCAGATCCGGACGCAATAGTCCGTCTCTTCGTAATAGGCCGGCACATAGATTTCATCGAGACGACCGAGCCGTTCGAACAGCGACCGCGGCGTCAGCAGGAAAGCGCCCGAGCAGTAATCGACGTCGCGCTGGAACATGAACTCGGCATCGTCGGGCTTGCGCCCGCGACCGTATCCGAGACAGCTTCCGTCCGACCAGATGATCGATCCCGCCTCCTGCAACCTGCCATCGGGCAGGATGATGCGTGCGCCGACCGCGCCGATCGATGGGTCGTCGTCGAGCGTCTTGACTGCAGCTTCCAGCGCACCGGGCGTGATCTGGGCATCATTGTTGAGAAGCAGGATGTGGCGGCCGGTAGCGGTTTGTGTAGCCGCGTTAACGCCGCGCAAAAAATGCAGGTTTTCGTCGTTGCGAATGATCGTCGCGCCTTCGACCTGATCCAGCAGCGCGTGGGTCCGGTCGCTCGAGCCATTGTCGAACAGGATAGTCTCGATCTTGATCGCGCTGTCGTCGAGACATTCCTTGATCGCCGCAAGGCAGGCATAGGTCATCTCGACCTGATTGTAGAGCACCAGCACAATGGTGACGTCGGGCTGCGCCGATGTCGGCAGCCGCAGCTTCGATCCGGCGTTGAGGAACGCATCCAGACGGCTGACCATCATCGTGCGCACCGCATCGCGCAAGGCGACGTTGTGCAGCGCTGGCTGCTGGTCGGATCCAGCGCCACCAGCCGCAAGCCCACGGCCACGCCCAAGGCGATTGGCAAGCGCACGCGCATAGCGGCGGAAGTAGCGATTGTAGGCCTTGCTCGCCAGGCGCAGCGGCCGGGTCACCCGCCACGACGTCGAGCTGTGCAGCGCGTCCATGGCCTGCGCCAGATCGGAACGCTGCCGCTTGGTGTCGGTCAGCGTTGCTTCCAGCCTGGAAACTGTGAGATTGCGTTCCGTCATCGCCTCGTCAAGCAGCCGCTTGTCCGAGCGCAGGTCCTCAAGCGTTTCCTCAAGGTGACGCTGGTAGTCGCGCGCTTCATCGAGATTGCCATTGAGCCGCGCATGGTCGCGCTGCAATGCCGTCAGTTCCGTCGCCAGTTCGAAGCGCCGTCCCCGCATCGCAAAGAGCGTACGGATTTCCTCAGTCGCCTGCTCGTCCTTGCCGGCCTCGAACAGCGCCTTCAGCGGTGCGGGCAGGTTCTTGCCGACCCCGAGAACGCCCAGCCCGTTGGAATGCTTGAACTCGAACGACGGATGCCGCTCTGTCAGTTCCTGCCACAGCTTCCAGACGCCGAACTCCCGTTCATGCACGTTGGTGTCATGGAAAAGCACGACGCCCCGGTCAGACAGCATGTCGTACCAGGTGAGGAAATCATGCTTCACCGCGTCGTAGGTATGCATGCCGTCGATGTGGAGCACGTCGACCGTTTCCGGCGCGAACTGTGAGATTGCGCCGTCAAATGTCGTGCGCACCAGCGTCGCGAACGCGCTATAGTCCTTGTCGATGACCTTCTTCAGTTCATCGTAGACCTCGTCGCCATAATGGCCGGCGTGTTCGTCACCCTGCCAGGTATCGACCGCAAAAGCGCGCGCCGGCACGTCGAACCGGGCGATGGCATTGCAGAACGCGGTAAAGGAGTTGCCGGTGTGGGTTCCAAGCTCCACCAGAAGCTTCGGCGCCGCAGCCTTCATCAACCAATGCGCAAACGGAATATGCCCGGCCCACGGGCCCGGCGTCACCAAGCGAGCCGGCTCCCAGTCGATCTCCTCACCAAAGCCGATCATCCCAAGCAGGGGCGACGATTTTACGGGCGCCATAGACAAAAACTCCAAACCTTCACCCTCCGTAGAAGGTCATTCGACGTCATAAACCGCAACGGGGCAGCAGCCCAGCCTATTTCTTGAGAAGAAGCGCTCTCTTTTCCAC
>JBEBXE010000266.1:0-4957 GCA_040391705.1 Aerobium aerolatum | reverse complement strand
CACCACCGGCTTCCCCCCCATCGTCCCGAGATAGGCTTCGATGTTGTAGACCTTGCGCAGCGTCTCCGCCGACAGCACCTCCTCCGGCTTACCGTCGGCGACCACCTGGCCCTCGTCGAGCAGCACCAGCCGGGTGCACCAGCGCGCTGCCAGCCCGAGATCGTGCAGGCAGGCAACGACGCTCGATTGGCCCGCTGCCAGCCCGGCAAAGATTCGCATCAGCGTGATCTGGTGGGCGGGGTCGAGCCCTGCCGTCGGCTCGTCGGCCAGCATCAGCGGCGCGCCCTGCGCCAGCGCGCGGGCAATCAGCACCCGCGCCTTTTCGCCGCCCGACAACGCCGTCGCCGTGCGCTTGGCCAGTCCGTCGATTTCCATCCGCCGCATCGCCTCGCGCACCGCCGCGTCGTCGGTCGCACTGCGGCCGCTGAACGGCGGCAGATGCGGCGCGCGGCCCAGCGCCACCAGCCGCTCAACCGTCACCGGCCAGGCGATTTCGCGCTCCTGCGGCAGGTAGGAGATCGCCAGCGCCCGCTCCCGGCTGTTCAGCTCGGCAGCCGGCCTGCCCCCGATCCGCACCGTGCCGGTCGACGGCATCAGCCCCAGTACCGAGCGCAGAAACGTCGACTTGCCCGCGCCGTTCGGGCCGATCAGCCCGACGAATTCGCCCGGTCCGACTGACAGCGACACGCCGTTCAGAACCTGTCTGCCGCCAAGTTCGGCGCGCAGATCGTTGACTTCGAGCACCGTCACAGCATCTGCCTCCGCGTCCGCCACACCAGCCACAGGAAGAACGGCGCGCCGACAAGCGCGGTCAGCACCCCGAGTTTCAGGTCACGGCCCGGCGCGATCAGCCGCACCGCGACGTCGGCTGCCAACAGCACCGCCGCGCCGCCCAGCGCGCTCGCCGGCAACAGCCGCGACGGCAGCGCCCCCACCAGCGGCCGCAGCACATGCGGCACCACCAGCCCGACAAACCCGATCGCGCCCGCCACCGCCGTGGCCGCGCCGACAGAAGCCGCCGTGCCGGTGACGGCGAAGAACTGCACCCGGCGCATGTTGACGCCCATGCTGGTCGCCGCGTCCTCGCCGAGAGTCAGCAGGTCGAGCGGCCGCGCCAGGATTCCCAGAAACACCCAGCCGACCAGCATGAACGGGGCCGCCAGCCACAGATGCGTCATCGAGCGGTCGCTGAGCGAACCGAGCATCCAGAACACGATTTCCAGCGCCGCAAACGGGTTCGGCGACAGGTTCAGCGCCAGCGAGGTCATCGCCCCGGCAAACGCCGACACCGCGATCCCCGCCAGAATGATCGTCAGCGTGCCGCCATTGGCCCCGGCCATGGCGCGCACCACCAGCACCGCCAGCAGCGCGCCGGCCAGCGCCGCCAGCGGCAGCGCCAAGGGAAACACCAGCGACACCCCGGTATAGATCGTCAGCACCGCGCCCAGCGACGCCGAGGCACTGACGCCGAGCAGGCCGGGTTCGGCCAGCGGGTTGCGCAGATAGCCTTGCAGCACCGCGCCCGACAGGCCCAGCGTCGCGCCGATCATCAGCCCCAGCACCGCACGCGGCAGCCGGATTTCGCGCATCACCAGCGACAGCGCGCCGCCGTCGCCCGACACCAGCGCCGACAGGCTGGCGCGAAAGCTCATGTCAGCCGGTCCCGTCGTCAGCGACAGCAGGAACAGCGCCACGGTGGCGGCAGCCAGCACGGCCAGAACGGTGGCAAACCGGGCGGTTTCGCTCATGGCCGCAATTCCCTGTGCCGGTCGGCAGCATCGCGCAGCATCTTCACCGCCTCGACGGTGAACGGCGCGCCGCACACCCAGTAGCGGTCGGGGATGCGCACCAGCCGGTCCGGCGTGGCGAGGGCGGCAAAGGCTGGATGCACGAAATTCTCCTGTGCCAGCGCCGGGGCGATCCAGCGTTGTTCGCCGAGCACGACGAGGTCGGGCTGCGCCAGCACCAGTTGCTCGAGCGAGAGATGCTGGATGCCGTCGATGCCGAGTGTGTCGGTGATGTTGGTCAGTCCGGCAGCTTCGATCACCGCATGCGACAGCGATCCCTTGCCCGACGTATAGCTGTTGGACGAATAGAGCGCGACCGACAATCGCGGTCCGTCGTCGCGCGCCACAGCGGCCAGTTCTGCGTCCATCCCGGCAACCAGCGCGTCGGCGCGGTCGCGGTGGCCGAGCAGGTCGCCCATGCGGCGGATGTTGTCACGAATGGTGGCAAACGAGCTGTCGGGCGCAAACTGCTCAACCCGAAACCCGAGCCGGCGCAGCATCGACACGGCGGCCGGCGAGGTGAACGTCCCCGCCACCACCAGATCGGGCTGCATCAGGAAGATTTCCTCCGCCAGCCCATGGTTGACCGCATAGCCGCCGGCCTGATCGGCCAGCACCGAGGTGCCGGGATCGCTGGCCAGAAACGACACCGACTGCAACTGCCCGTCGCCGGCAATCAGCATCGCCAGCTGGTCGGTGCAGGCATTCATCGACACGACCCGGCGCGGCGGCTCAGCCGCCTGCGCCGGGGCGAGATTGGTCAGGCCTACGAGCGCCGACGCCAACAAGCCAATTGCAAGTCGTCCGCCGGCGCGCATGGCGTCAGAACTGACGCGTGTAGCTGACATTGATCGTCCGGCCCGGCGCGCGATAGCCGGGAGCGGAGGCATACTGCTCATCGAACAGGTTCTCCACGGCGAGCTTCAGGCTCGACACATCGTCAAACCGGTAATTCGCCATCACGTCGACCGTCACATACGGCTTTGCCTTGGTCGTGTTGGCAGCGTTGGTGTGACGCTCGCCAACGTAGAGCACCTTGGTCGACAGATCGAGGTTTTCGGTTGCCGCAACGGACACCTCAGCACCCAGCTTCAACCGGTCGCGGTTCTGGATGAACAGCCCGGTGTCGCGATCGATCGGCTCGCGCACATCGACCCATGCCCGCCCGCTCCAGCGCGCATCGAAGCGATGGGCGACGGAGGCCTCGAAGCCACGCACCTGCGCGCGCCCGACATTGAACGGCAGATAGAACGGCGGGCTCGACACGATCATGTCGCGCAGCCAGCTCTGGTAGAACACCAGGTCGACCTGCGTGTCCGGCGTCGCCTGCCAGTTGAGGCCGACCTCGACCGTCTCCGAATGTTCCGGCTTCAGGTTGGGATTGTCATAGCCGGGATAGTAGAGATCGTTGAACGTCGGCGCACGGAAGCCGGTGCCGTAGGAGGCGCGTGCCACCAACCCGTCGACCAGTTCGTAGCTGGCGCCGACATTGTAGGTCGTGGCGTCGCCGAACTGCTGGTTGTGGTCGTAGCGGATGCCGCTGTCGAGCGTCAGCGCGCCCAGGTCGAGCGAGTATTGCGCAAAGCCGGAGACCAGCGTGCGCGACGTCACGTCATAGGCTGCCGGTGCCTTGACGCTTTCGCGGTAGGTCTCGAAACCGCCGACCAGCACATGCGTGGCGGCATCGGTTTCAAACGTCTTTTCCGTCGACGCGAGCAGACCGTAGCGCGTCGTCTCGAATTCGTCGGAGCCCGGCGTGCCCCGGCGGAAGTCGCGGGTCATGTCGGCACCGCCGGTCAGCTCGACCGTCGTTGCCCAGTCGTGCGCATGATCGATGCGCGCGCCGATCCGGCCCGACAGTGTCGTGGTGTCGACAACGTTGAACGCAGGGCCCCACCCGCTCGGCGCGTTGTCGTATTCGGTGCGCGCCCGCGAGGCGAGGATGTCGGCATAGATCCGGCCCCAGTCGAAATCCTTGCCGCCGGACAGATTGACCGATCCCTGCAGGAAGCCGTTGTCGCCGGGCTCATGGCCCCAGCTGTCCGGATAGGTGAAATCGTAGCCCTGGGTGCCAAGAAAGCTTGCGCCCAGCGCGTAGTCAAAGCCGTTGGCCTGACCGCGGACATCACCCGAAACCTGCCCGCCCCATGGGTGCGACACGCCGGCGGTGACGCTGCCGCAGACGCTCTTGCCGTCGCCGCAGGTGCCGCCCTTCTTGGTGATGATGTTGATGACGCCGCCCATCGCATCCGCGCCATATTGCGCCGAATGCGGCCCCTTGGCGATTTCGATGCGCTCGATCGCCGACAGCGGAATGTTGAAGATCGAGCTGGTGCCGGTCGTCGCCGACGCGGTGCGCACGCCGTTGATGAGCACCAGGCTCTGGCCAGACGACATGCCGCGCAGCTGCACGTTGGACATCGAGCCCATGCCGCCATTGGTGGAGATCGACACGCCGGCATAATGCTTCAGCAACGCCGGCAGGTCGCGCGACGCGGAGCTGCGGATTTCGTCTTCACCGATCACGGTGACGGACGAAGTGCTGCGCTCCAGCGACGAAGCGCGGCGCAGCGGCGTGGTCACATAGAGTGTGTCCAGCGTCGTAGTATCGGCAGCAGCAGGTTGCGCCTGCGCGCCCGCAGCCGCGGTGAGCGCCAGCACGCTGGCTGCCGTAATCAGGATGGTCTTCATGTCGGTCCCCAAACCTCGAGGGGAGGCGCAAAACGCCCCCGGTTTCATCTGGAACCGCAGCTGGATTTTTGGAGGAAAGGTGACGGCAACGTCCATCCCCGGCCAAATCCGGCATGCGGCATCATAACGATGTCACCGCGACGGACGCGACCGCGCCTGGACACTCCCCGTATCCTGGCATGGGTGACTGGAACCGGCAGGTCTCCTGGCTTCCGTGTCATCGCCGTGTTCTTCCGCCTTCCCGGCACGCGCCAGTGGCATTGAAAGATGGCTCAACGGTTACAGTTGCGGGGGCAGCTGTGGATTAAACCCGTTCCCGGATCGCACCACATTCCCTTTTTCTTCCACCTCGCGGCGGAACCAGCTCCGTCGACGGTGCTACCGGGACTTCCGACAATCGTCAACGAATTTGTAACAAAGCCCGCCAAACCCACGCGCCACCCCTCCGTCATCCCGGAAGCCGAAGGCTCTCCGGGACC
>JBEBXE010000265.1:0-4965 GCA_040391705.1 Aerobium aerolatum | reverse complement strand
TTGTTGGCCAGCGCCACCGCCACGACCTTGGCTGGGCGTCTGGCCAGGAGCCCAGTCAGCCATTCTGGCCCGTTCGCCCCTTTGCGCACATGGCGCAACACCGATGTGGCGCCGACAACCAGCAGGGTGCGCAAGGTGGCGTTGCCCATCTTCGAGATCGCGCCGAGCCGCTCCTTGCCGCCGCTCGAGTGAGGCTTCGGCGTCAGCCCCAGCCAGGCGGCGAAGTGCCGCGCGGATGTGAAGCCGGCAATGTCGGGCACGAGCACCTTGACGGCGGCGGCCGTGATCGGCCCAACACCGGGGATGGTCGTCAGCCGGCGCATCTCATCGTCGCGCCGGACTGCGGCGACGAGTTGGCGCTCCAGCGTCTCCACCTCTGCCGTCAGCCTGTCGATCTGGTCGGCCAGGGAGGTGAGCGCAAGCCTGGCCGCCGCCGGCAGCCGATCATCTTCCACATCGCGCACGATCGCGACGAGGCCGGCGACCTTCGCCACGCCGGTCCCGGTCACGACCCCGAGTTCGCCGAGATGGGCGCGAAGCGCGTTGATGGTCTGGGAGCGCTGACGCACCAGCAGGTCGCGCGTCTTCAACACCATCGCGCTGGCCTGCTGCCCGGCACTCTTGACCGGAGAGAACCGCATCGTCGGCCGCGTCATCGCCTCGCAGATGGCCTCCGCATCCGCCGCATCGGTCTTCAGTTCGCGGCAGATCGGCTCGATCCCCAGTTCCTCATGATGGGCGTCGATGAACGCCATCATCATCTGTCGCGGCGGTCGAGCTCCGCCATCGCAAAATACGCTGACGCCTTGCGCAGGATCTCGTTGGCCCGGCGCAACTCCCTGACCTCACGCTCCAGAAGCTTCAACCGGTCCCGCTCATCAGCCGACAGCGATGCCGATCCCGATCGTCCCGCATCCTGGCGGCACCAACGCCGCAGCGTCTCGGCCGTGCAGCCGATCTTCGAGGCGATCGAGGTCATCGCCTCCCATTCCGAGCCGTAATCGGCTCGGTGCTCACCAACCATCCGTACCGCGCGCTCGCGGACCTCAGGCGAAAATCTGTTCCGGGTATTGTTCATGGCAGTGGCTCCTTCTCACATATAGGAGCCTCCGGAAACCCGGGACGCTTCACTGCGATGCAGAGTATGAAGAATTGACATATCCGATTTAATAGAAAATAATTCGACTGAATGGAACATACGTGCGGAGCCACTCCCGTTACACCGGCAATGCGCCGGCGCGAATTCCGCTGCAATCATCACGAGAGGATGCGTTAATGCTTGGAGGCACCGTCTATATCAATGGCGATTTTTTTTCTGAGAAGGATGCGCGCATTTCTGTCTTCGACCACGGCTTCGTCTACGGCGACGGTGTGTTCGAAGGAATACAAATCGTCTCCGGCGGTATTTTCAAATTAGATGAGCATATCGATCGGCTCTACAAAAGTGCTCATTATGTTGAGATCCCAATTCCGCTGACGCCTGCAGAGTTCAGGAATGCGATCATCGATCTCTGTCGGCGCAATAACATCGCTGATGGGTATATCCGGCCGATCGTCACGCGCGGAGCGGGGCCTATGGGCATCCGTAATATGGATCAGTTGGGGCCAACAAGCATTGTCATCATCACACAAAATGAAGGAAAACCAGGCCGTCGAGACATCGCGAGGGCGGAGCGTCAGGCGCAGATCAGCGCCATTCGAAGAATTCCGCGCGAATGCCTAGACCCTGGTGTCAAGACCTGCAACTATCTCAACAACATCCTCGCCTATCTGCAAGCTAAGCACGCGGGGGTCAGTTCGGCCATCATGCTCGATATGAATGGCTTCGTTGCCGAAGGATACGCCAGCAACATCTTCGCCGTACGTAACGGAGAAGTCTGGACTCCCACCGAGGGGAGCATCCTTCGAGGCATTACCCGTGACACGATCAGGCAGATCTGCCGTGATAGCTCGATCCCATACAGCGAGCGGCAACTAACCGTATACGACTTGGTCAATGCTGAGGAAGTCTTCGAGACCGCCTCGATGTTGGAGATTGTGCCTATCACAACAATCGACGGCAAACGCGTAGGCAGCGGCAAATCTGGCCCGATCACCCAGAAACTGTACACGGCGCTCAGGTCTCTGATGGAAAGCGGCACAAGCAGCACTCCTATTTTTGCCCGTCAGGACACAAACGTACACGGCTGACGGCTCGACCCAGAATAGCGGAGCGGCAGTGGCAAATTTGGCAAAAATCCTATGTGCGCGAGAGCAGCCAACGGCTGCTCTCGCGCAGGCAGTCGCGCAGACGTCGTTCGACGGTATCCCACCGGACATCGTGCACCGGCTTCAGCACTCAATGCTCGATTGGCTTGGCGTCGCTATTGCAGGAGCGGGGAGACCCGAAATTCGCCGACTCTGTGCATTATACGGCACGCCGATGATAGATGGTAGTGCGACAGTGTTTCGGCAGCAAATTCGGACTTCGCCTGAGATTGCAGCTTTTCTGAATGGCTTTGCCGGCCATGTGCTGGACTTTGACGATGTTATAGTCGAGTTGAACGGGCATCCATCGGCTGTCGTTGTTCCTGCGGTCTTAGCCATGGCAGAAGTTGAAAGGGTATCGGGGCCACGGGTTATCGAAGCGCTCTATGCAGGAATCGAAACAGTCGGATGGCTAGGACGCCTGTTCGGGGACCGTCACTATCAGAGTGGATGGCACGCGACCTCAATACTCGGGACGCTCGGTGCGACGGCCGCCGTCTCTCGCTTGCTAGGAGCGGAGGCTGAAGCAATAGAGATGGCGCTTGGTTTGGCAGGCGCGTTGACCTCAGGTATTCAAGGGACCTTCGGGACGTCTGGAAAATCGCTACAGATCGGTAACGCCGCCGCAAGCGCTATTCGAGCCAGCTGCTGTATTCAGCATGGGCTGGACGGCCCTACGGGTATTCTGGAGAAGCCTGGTGGCTTGCTGCACACCCACGCGGGAATCCATGACTCGTTCCGAGTCTTCTCGAGTAACGAACATGAGAGCTTTGTTCGACGTATCATCCTGAAAAGACACGCGTCATGCTTTGGAACCCATGCGACGCTTCAGGCCATTCAACAATTGATGGCTCCGGAGAACCCGATCGCAGATCTGCAGGAACTCATCATCCAGGTTTCGCCCCAGCTTTATCGCGTCTGCCGCATTGATCGACCAACCTCAGGCGATGAAATTAAATTCAGCTTGAGGACTGTCGCAGCACTCGCACTTTTGGAAATCGATACGGGCGATCTCGCTACCTATCGAACTGAGCTCGCAGAGAGCGACGTGGTCAAAGCGATCGCGGAGAAAATCCGAATTCACGTGGTGGACGAGTTTCCAAGCACCTACTGTAAGATTCAGGCGACCTTCATGGGAGGCAGAATTGTCAAAAAGACGGCCGATTCCAATCAGCCAATTACCGACTTAGACAGGCAATTCACAATGGTCAGAAATAAGTTCTCGGTTCTTTGCCAAGGAATTCTGCCCGCTTTACAGCGCGACACGATTATACGTCAAGTTACGAATCTTTCGTTGATCGAAAATATCTCGGATCTGATGACACAGTTCGAATAGAGGCCGTCTGAAATCTCCAGGAAAACCTGCGGCGCTTCACCGCCACGCACGCATGGGTCGCAACGTTCGAAAAACCGCTTGCATCGATCTTCATCTTAATTATCCTCGTATAGCAGGATTAAATCCCGTTGAATGGAATTTCGGAATTGAAGGGGAGCTAGCGGCATGTTGCGTCCTTGGTAGCGATAGGGTCCTGACCAGTAGTCGGTGTCCTACATCGCAGAGCCGATCCGGGGCTAGCAGCGAGATTACGCCAGCAAAGACTTTGCACCATCAAAGAAGGGTAAGTAGAAACGATGCGCCGGATTGGGGTTGATACAGGTGGAACATTTACAGACGGCATCCTCTGGGATGACGAAAAGGGCATAATCTCGAGTGCCAAAGCTTCATCGGTCAAGCGTGATCCCTCCGAAGCGGTGATGTCTGTAGTCGACAAGCTTGGCGGGCTTGCTGAAGGAGTGGGGCACCTAGTGCATGGCACGACAGTCGCCACCAACGCCACCCTCGAACAAACCGGAGAACGCGTGGCTTTGCTCTGCACCTCGGGGTTCAGAGACGTCCTGGAAATCGGAAGACTGGCGCGCGCTCCCGATGAATTATACGATCTTCAAGCTCCCTCTCAGGATTGCCTTGTACGCCGCCGCGACCGCCTCGAAGTGCGTGAACGCATGGATTATGGCGGTAATGTTGTGGAGGAATTGAATGAGCGCGACATTCTCGCTGCCGTGGCCACGATCCGCGATCGAAACATTCAGAGTGTCGCTATATGCTTCCTTCATTCGTACGCCAATCCGTCACATGAGCGTCGCGCAAGAGACTTGCTCCAACGAGCTCTGCCAAATATCACTATTTCGATTTCGAGCGAAATATTTCCCGAATTTCGTGAGTACGAACGCTCGACGACAACGGCGCTCAACGCCTATCTCACGCCGGCCGTAGAAGGATACCTTCATCGGCTCCAGGAGAAGGTCGCCGCTTCCGGGTCACCCGCCCAATTGTGGGTCATGCAGTCAAACGGCGGTGTCGTTGCCGCGGACGCCGCAGCGCGGACACCCGTGACCCTCCTTCTGTCAGGGCCGAGTGGGGGGGTTGTTGCCGGGCGTTACCTGTTGGAGCAGACCGGAGTGCAGAATGGCATAACCCTCGATATGGGTGGGACCAGTTTCGACGTAGGACTTCTACCGGACCGCATCATTCCGATGACGAATGAGAGGGAGGTCATGGGCGTGCCGGTGAAGGCACCATCCGTCGATATCCTGACAATCGGCGCGGGTGGCGGAAGCATCGGGTGGGTGGATGGCGCGGGGCAATTCCGCGTGGGACCGAGAAGCGCTGGAGCCGATCCAGGGCCCGCTTGCTACGGCCGCGGCGGGGACGAACCA
>JBEBXE010000264.1:0-4967 GCA_040391705.1 Aerobium aerolatum | reverse complement strand
CGCAGGCCGTAGGATGACAGCTTCACCGGGTCGATGATGACTTCGACAAGGTCGTCACGCGCGCCGCGCAGGTCGGCTTCCAGAACGCCGGGCACTTCCTCGATCTGGTCGCGCAGCTGGCGTGCCGCCGCCGTCAGCGTGCGCTCCGGGACGTGGCCCGACAGCGAGACGACGAGGACCGGGAATTCCGAGATGTTGACTTCGTTGACGGTCGGCTCTTCGGCCCCGGCGGGGATGTCGCGCTTGGCGTCGTCGACCTTGTTGCGGGTGTCGTCGAGCGCCGTCTTGAGGTTGGTCGACGGGTCGAATTCGAGCAGCACGTAGCCGCCGCCTTCAAACGCCGCTGAGCGCATTTCCTTGACGCCGCGAATGCTTTTCAGCCGGGTTTCGACCGGACGCAGCAGCAGGCGCTCGGAATCCTCGGGCGAAATGCCCTGGTAGGCGAGGCTGACATAGATGATCGGGATGGCGACGTCCGGCTCGGCCTCTTTCGGGATCGAAAGATAGGCCATCGCCCCCGCGATCATCAGAAAGGCAAGGGTGGTCAGGGTCAGCCGCGTGTTGCGGATAGCTAGCTTGACGATATCCATCAGGATTCGTGCTCCCGATTGTTACTGCGTCGAGCCAGTCGCTTCACCGACCAGCTTGTTGATGGTCTCTGCGTCGGCTTCGACCGGGTTGACCGTATCCCCCTCGGAGATCAGTTCCTGGCCGGCGACGATGATGCGAACGTTGCTCGGGATGCCGGCGAGGATCAGGCCGCCGGCGGTGTCGTCGACGAGGTCGATCGGATAGAACACCACCTTGTTGTCGGGATCGACCGCGCGAATGCCGAGGTCGCCGTCGCTGCTGAGCGTGACGACGGAGCGCGGCAGAACTGTGGCATCAACCGGGGCGGCGCGCAGGGTGATTTCCGCGGTCATGCCGGCGGGCACGGCGCCATTCTCGTTGGGAATGGCAACCTCGACACGGAAGGTGCGGGTCGCCGACGTGGCGTCGCGGCTGATGTGACGGATCTTGCCGTCGACCACGAGGCCGTTGACCAGCCGAACCTGTGCCGGATCGCCGGGCTTGACGTAGCCCAGGTCGCGCTCGGAGACTTCGCCGCGGGCCAGGATCGGGTTGAGATTGAGGATCGTTGCAACGGGTGTGCCGGCCTGCGCCGAGCTGCCGAGTTCGACGTCGACCCTGTCGATGACGCCATCGAACGGCGCGCGCACGCTGTTGCGCTCCAGCTCGGCGACGGCCGCTTCAAGCTGCGAGCGCGCGGCGGCGAGCGCCGACAGAACATTATCGAGCTGCAGCTTCGGCGCGTTGCCTTGCTGGTCGAGCCGGCGGGCCGCCGTTGCCTCGGCTTCGCGCTGCGACACCACCTGACGGGCGGTGTCGACGGCAGCCTGCTTGCCTTCGGCTTCCAGCTTGACGATCAGATCGCCGGCCTTGACGCGCTGGCCAAGGCTGATCGGCAGCTCCTCGACCACGCCGGCGGCGCGGGTGGCCAGAACAGCGCGCTTGTCCGCGTCGGTGTAGCCGGAAACGCGAATGGCGCGGGCATGTTCGATGTGTGGCGGGGCGACGACGGCAACGGTACGGACCGGGGTCTGGACCTGCGGCCGCTCGGCGGGGGCCTGCGCTTCGTCCTCATTGGCAGCACTGCCGACCGATGAAAACTGCCCGGTGACAACCCACGCTGCCGTGACGATCAGCACGGCAATGGCCGCGACTTTATGAAACTTCAATTTTGCCATTGTCGTTACCTATCGAGCTTAGCGCCCGTTATCTGCCCTTGCGGAAGCTGCCGATATGGGGGCATCGGAGGTCCCATTCAATCCGGCTGTTCCAAGTAGGATCGAAAGAGAGCGACTTCTATACCCTTTCCGCAGCGCAATATAGCCGGAAAAACTGACCGGCGGTCATCGAGCGTTGCAGCGGTTAACCGTCTGTCCGGCAACAAGCGGGCGTCTCACCTTGGGGGTTGTTTTATCGCATTTGGCCCGATTGCGCAGCCGGGCAATCCGGCAGCTCATGACATAGGCTGTCAGGAGCGACGCCAGATCGGTGTCACTCCGGTTTGCGCCGAGGCGGCTTGGCGGCGGCATGGTGACTGGCCGAGGGCGGGCGTTTGCGGGTGGCAAGAAAGTTGCGGACGCGGCTGCCGGACGGCTTTGCTGCCGGCAGCGCAAGACCCGGCGACAGCTCGCCGGAAATGTCGAGCGTGGCGCGGGTGCCGACCGCGTCGTAGTGCTCTGCCAGCCAGTCGTCGGCAGCCGAGCGGCCGAGATCGCGCAGATATTCGAGAAACGCCCATTCGGCATTGACCTTCGACGAGGCGGAGAGGTCCTTGAAGGCTTCGTCGGCGTCGATGCGGTGCATGCGGATCTGGCGGTAGTCGGCGCGCTCCAGCCGGCCGCTGTCGATCAGCTGGTTGACGAAGGCGATGGAGCGAAACTCGCGCAGCATGGCGGCGTTGAAGGTGATTTCATCGACGCGGTTCTGGATTTCACGCGCTGAGCGCGGCGCGCCGTCGCGCACGATCGGGTTGATCTGGACGAGCAGCACGTCTTCGACCGGAGTGGCGTAGAAGAACGGGAACAGCGCCGGATTGCCGCCATAGCCGCCGTCCCAATAGGGCGCGCCGTCGATCTCGACGGCCTGAAAGATCTGCGGCAGGCAGGCCGACGCCATCACCACGTCGAGCATGATCTCGTGGCGTTCGAACACCCGCAGCTGGCCGGTTTCGACGTTGGTTGCCGAGATGAACAGTTTCGGGCCGGTGCTGCGGCGGACGCGGTCGAAGTCGATCTCGTCGCGCACGACATCGCGCAGCGGATTATGGTTGAGCGGATTGGCGCTGTAGGGCGACACCAGGCTGGACATGGCTTCATACCAGGCATAGCCGGGCGAGTTCTCGATCGACCAATTGCCCCACAGCATGTCCCAGGGCATGCGCTGCACCGGGCTGAAGCGGCCGGTCCTGCCGATTGCCCGCCAGAAATCGTGGAGCTTTTCGCGCGCGCCGTCAGCGCCGTCGCGCGCCCAGCCATCGGCCAGCGCCACGGCATTCATTGCCCCGGCGCTGGTGCCGGAGATGGCGGAAAACTCGATGCGGCCGTCTTCGAGCAGCCGGTCGAGCACGCCCCAGGTGAAGGCCCCGTGCGAGCCGCCACCCTGAAGCGCGATGTTGAGCGGTTTGGTGGTGGCGGATTTGGGTGTGGTCATCGCAGGCCTTATTCGGCGGTCCAGCCGCCATCGACCGACAGCGTCGTGCCGGTGATCTGGGCTGCATCGTTGGAGCAGAGGAAGGCGACGGACGCGCCGATCTGTTCGACGGTGGCAAATTCATGCGACGGTTGCTTGGCCAGGATGACCTCGCGGATGGTTTTTTCGCGGTCGTAGCCGAGTTCGCGGGCGCGATCGGCGATCTGGGTTTCGACCAGCGGGGTGAGCACGAAGCCGGGGCAGACGGCGTTGCAGGTGACGCCCTTGCCGGCGAGTTCCAGCGCCACCGTCTTGGTCAGGCCGACAACGCCGTGCTTGGCTGCGACATAGGCCGATTTGTTGGGCGAGGCGCGCAGGCCATGGGCGGAGGCGATGTTGACGATGCGTCCCCAGCCCTGCGCGCGCATGGTTGGCACTGCTGCGGCGGTGGTATGGAATGCCGATGACAGGTTGACGGCGATGATCGCGTCCCAGCGCTCGGTCGGGAATTCGTCCACCGGGGCGACGAACTGGATGCCGGCATTGTTGATGAGAATGTCGACGCCATCGAAATGCGCGATGGTCTTTTCGACCAGGCCGCGGCAATCGTCGGGCTTGCTCATGTCGGCCTTGATGTAGATGACCTCGACGCCGTGGCGCTCAGCGAGCGTCCGTGCGATGGCATGGTCCTCGCTCTTGTCGGTGAACGAGTTGACGACGAGATTGCAGCCCTTTTCGGCGAGCGCGTGGGCAATCGCCAGGCCGATGCCTGACGTCGATCCGGTAACGAGTGCGGTCTTTCCGGTCAGCATGGCGTGCCCTTTCATGTGGCTGCTGCGGAATATATATTGCGGCGCAACATAATTTCCAGCTGGAGTGGGGTTTTTACGGTAGTCGTCATGGTGGTGCCGGTTTTGCCGGATTGTGCTAGAAGCCGTAGCAACCTAGATAATCTGCTGCTTGCGCAGCATAGATGAGTCAGAAACGATGCAGCCCTTTCTCGATCGCCCGCTCGAACGTCACCTCACTGTCGGTGTTCGCGTCGGGAATGTTCTCGTTGGCGGCGGTGCGCCCGTCGTCGTCCAGTCGATGACCAATACCGACACCGCCGATATCGATGGCACCGTGGCGCAGGTTGCCGCGCTGCATCGTGCCGGCTCGGAACTGGTGCGCATCACCGTCGACCGCGACGAGAGTGCGGCCGCCGTGCCGTATATTCGCGACCGGCTGGCGCGGTTGGGCGTCGACGTGCCGCTGATCGGCGATTTCCACTATATCGGTCACAAGCTGCTGTCCGATCACCCCGATTGCGCCGCCGCCTTGGCGAAGTACCGTATCAATCCGGGCAATGTCGGCTTCAAGGACAAGCGTGACAAGCAGTTTGCCGAAATCGTCGAGATGGCGATCCGCCACGACAAGCCGGTGCGCATCGGCGTCAACTGGGGATCGCTCGACCAGGATTTGCTGACGCGGCTGATGGACCGCAACCAGAATGCGGGTTCGCCGCTGACGGCGGTCGAGGTGATGCGCGAGGCGATTGTCCAGTCGGCGCTGATTTCCGCTGAGCTGGCAGAAGAGATCGGCCTGTCGCGTGACAAGATCATCCTGTCGGCCAAGGTCAGCCAGGTGCAGGACCTGATCGCCGTCTATGTCGAACTGCACAAGCGTTCCAACCACGCGCTGCATCTGGGCCTGACCGAAGCCGGCATGGGCACCAAGGGCGTGGTGGCGTCGTCGGCGGCGATGGGCATCCTGCTGCAGCAGGGCAT
>JBEBXE010000263.1:0-4972 GCA_040391705.1 Aerobium aerolatum | reverse complement strand
CGAAGAACATCGTCATCGCCACCGGCTCCGACATTGCCGGCATTCCCGGCGTCGACGTCGTCTTTGACGAGAAGATCGTGGTGTCCTCGACCGGCGCGCTGGAGTTCGACAAGGTGCCGGGGCATCTGGTCGTGGTCGGCGGCGGCGTCATCGGTCTTGAGCTTGGCTCGGTCTGGGCGCGTCTGGGTGCCAAGGTCACGGTGGTCGAATATCTCGACACGCTCCTCGGCGGCATGGACGGCGAAGTCGCCAAGCAGTTCCAGCGCATGCTGGGCAAGCAGGGCATGGAGTTCAAGCTCGGCGCCAAGGTCACCGGCGTGGTCAAGGACGGCAAGGGCGCCAAGGTCACCTTCGAGCCGGTCAAGGGCGGCGATGCCGTCACCATCGACGCCGACGCGGTGCTGGTGTCGACCGGCCGCAAGCCCTACACCGCCGGTCTCGGCCTTGAAGCTGCCGGCGTTGCGCTCGACGAGCGCGGCCGCGTCCAGGTCGATGGCCGCCTGCAGACCAACGTGCCGGGCATCTACGCCATCGGCGACGTCGTCGTCGGCCCGATGCTCGCCCACAAGGCGGAAGAAGAAGGCGTCGCGGTTGCCGAAATGCTGGCCGGACAGGCCGGGCACGTCAATTACGACGTCATCCCCAGCGTCGTCTACACCAGCCCCGAAGTGGCCTCCGTCGGCAAGACCGAGGAAGAGCTCAAGAAGGCTGGCGTCGCCTACAAGGCCGGCAAGTTCCCGTTCTCGGCCAATGGTCGCGCCCGCGCCATGCTGCAGACCGACGGTTTCGTGAAGGTGCTGGCCGACAAGGCGACCGACCGCGTGCTCGGCGTCCACATCGTTGGCTTCGGCGCTGGCGAGATGATCCACGAAGCAGCGGTGCTGATGGAATTCGGCGGCTCGTCGGAAGATCTGGCGCGCACCTGCCACGCCCACCCGACGATGTCGGAAGCGGTGAAGGAAGCAGCGCTCGCGACCTTCTCCAAGCCGATCCACATGTAAGCCTGTCGGCTTATCGACCCAAAGAAAAAGGCCAGCTCGTCGAGCTGGCCTTTTTCATGTCTGAACCAATCCGACCAATGCGGCCGGGTGGCCGCACCGATCCGGGGATGGTGATTACTCAGCCGACTCTTCAGCCGGGGCAGCGGCAGCAGCAGCGGCTGCTTCGGCGGCGGCAGCAGCTGCAGCGGCTTCAGCAACGATCTTGGCTGCTGCATCGTCTTCAGCCTTCTTGGCGGCTGCGATGCGTTCCTGGGCCTTCTTGCCTGGCTCGCCCTTGGTCGGGTTGCTGCGGGCGTCGCGCGTCAGCACGCCGGCCTCTGCGAGGAAGCGGGCAACGCGGTCGGTCGGCAGGGCGCCGTTGGCGATCCAATGCTTGACGCGCTCTTCGTTGATCTTCACGCGGTCGCCGTCCTTGGGCAGCATCGGGTTCCACGAACCGACCTGCTCGATGAAGCGGCCGTCGCGTGGGGTGCGCACGTCAGCGATGACGACGTGGTAGTAAGGGCGCTTCTTGGAACCTGCGCGGGCGAGACGGATCTTAATTGCCATTTTGAGTTCTCCTAAATCTGGGCTGTTGGGCGTTTGTTAATGTCAGGCTTTGGGGCCGGCACCGGAGGCGATTGCCTCGTGGTGACGGATGACTTCGTGGATGATGAAGTTCAAAAACTTCTCCGCGAAATCGGGATCGAGATTTGCGTCCTGTGCCAGCTGGCGCAGGCGGGCGATCTGCTGCTGCTCGCGCACCGGGTCCGCAGGCGGCAGTTCATGCGTCGCCTTCAGCACGCCGACCGCCTGGGTGCAGCGGAAACGTTCGGCAAGCATATGCACCAGCGCGGCGTCGATATTGTCGATCGAGGCGCGGTATTGAGCGAGCTTGGCGCGCGCCATGGTGTCGTTGGAGTTGGTCATCTGCCCCTCACTTCTTCTTCGGACCACCGGGCAGCCCCGGCAGCTTCAATCCGCCTGGCAGGCCCGGAAGGCCGCCACCCGGCATGCCGGGGAAACCGCCTGGCAAGCCCTTGGGCAGGCCCTTCGGCAGGCTTCCGCCCATGCCGGCAGCTTCGGCCTGCTTCTGCAACGCTTCGAGCTGCCTGGGGTCCATGCTGGACAGGTCGGGCATACCGCCGCCACCCATGCCGCCGAGGCCCATCTTGGACGCAAGACCGCCCATCATGCCGCGCATCAAGCCGCCGCCCTTGCCCTTGCCGCCCATGGCTTTCATCATGTCGGCCATCTGGCGGTGCATCTTCAGCAGCTTGTTGATCTGCGCCGCGTCGGTGCCGGAGCCGGCGGCAATGCGCTTCTTGCGCGAATGCTTGAGCAGGTCGGGATTGGCGCGCTCGGCCTTGGTCATCGACTGGATGATGGCGATCTGGCGGCCGAACATCCTGTCGTCGAGGCCGGCGGCGGCCATCTGGTCCTTCATCTTGCCCATGCCGGGCATCATGCCCATGATGCCGCCCATGCCGCCCATCTTCTGCATCTGGCCAAGCTGGTCGGCGAGGTCGTTCAGGTCGAACTTGCCCGACTGCATCTTCTTGGCCATCGCCGCGGCTTTTTCCGCGTCGATGTTTTCGGCAGCCTTCTCGACCAGCGAGACGATGTCGCCCATGCCGAGGATACGGTCGGCGATGCGCTTGGGATGAAACTCCTCCAGCGCGTCCATCTTTTCGCCGACGCCGATCAGCTTGACCGGCTTGCCGGTGACGGCGCGCATCGACAGCGCCGCGCCGCCGCGGCCATCGCCGTCCATGCGGGTCAGCACCAGGCCGGTGACGCCGACGCGTTCGTCGAAGTTGCGGGCGAGGTTGACGGCGTCCTGACCGGTCAGCGAGTCGGCGACGAGCAGGATTTCATGCGGGTTGGACGCACGCTTGATCTCGGCCATTTCGGCCATCAGCGGTTCGTCGATATGGGTGCGGCCGGCGGTGTCGAGGATGACGACGTCGTGGCCGCCGAGCTTGGCTGCCTGTACCGAGCGCCGGGCAATCTCGACCGGGGTCTGGCCGGCGATGATCGGCAGCGTCGTCACGCCGACCTGCTCGCCGAGCTGGCGCAGCTGCTCCTGTGCGGCCGGACGGCGGGTGTCGAGCGAGGCCATCAGGACCTTCTTGCCCTGACGCTCGCTGAGCCGCTTGGCGATCTTGGCCGAGGTGGTGGTCTTGCCGGAGCCCTGCAGGCCGACCATCATGATGACGACCGGGGCGGGCGCGTTGAGGTCGATGGCGACGCCTTCGGCGCCGAGCATCTCGATCAGTTCGTCATGGACGATCTTGACGACCATCTGGCCGGGCTTGATCGACTTGAGCACTTCCGCGCCGACGGCTTTTTCGCGCACGCGGTCAACGAAGGAGCGAACGACTTCCAGTGCGACGTCAGCCTCGATCAGGGCGCGACGTACTTCGCGCAACGCAGCCGAGACATCGGCTTCGGAGAGCGCGCCACGGCCGGTGAGGCCGTTGAGGATGGAGCCAAGACGCTCCTGAAGTGATTCAAACATCCGTTTATCCCGTTCCCTGCCGTTGCATCGACAAAGAGGTAGTTGCTCAGCACCGGAATGCAAAGCTCAAAGCCCGAATGCACCCGGGGGCGCATCGCGCTGCCGGGTGTTGACCTCCGGGATCGTCATCTTCGTGTGCGAAGATCGCCCCGGTCGGCGGCTCAGAGTTGTTACTCGTCGCTGAATTTGCAGGTTCTAGACAGGAAAAGCGCCAGCGAGTCAAGCGAAAGCGCTGCGTTGCGACCGATAGGCGCCGAAAGCAAACGTGATTGGCCTGCGCGGGCGCGACTTGATAGCCATCGCGCCACGGTTCTGGGCGTTCGGTAACAGGACAGTAACCATACTATTCTAGAAAAGACAGATTCTGCTTCGTAAACATGCCTGATTTGCATGCTTGTGGAGGCAATCGGCTCGTGCGAGGCGAGCCGGATCAGGCAAGAAGTGACCGTTGTATCGGAAAGGTAACTGAATGGCGAAGGCGATGACGAAAGTGCTGGCGGCGGCGATGCTTGCACTGGGCCTGTCCTCGGGCGCAGCATTTGCGCAGGCATGCGGCAACACGGCTGATGGTTTCGAGGCATGGAAATCACAGTTCAAGCAGCAGGCGCAGGCACGCGGCTTCGGCCAGCGCGCGCTCGCCGCGCTCGACGGCACCCGCTACAACACGGCGACCATCAAGGCCGACCGGGGCCAGAAGAGCTTCAAGCTGACGCTGGACCAGTTCATGGAACGGCGCGGTGCGCCGCAGATCGTGCGCAAGGGCCGTCAGGTCAAGCAGCAGAACGCGCAATTGTTCGCGCAGATCGAGAAGCGCTACGGCGTGCCGGCCGGCCCGTTGCTGGCGATCTGGGGCATGGAAACCAATTTCGGCGGCTTCCTCGGCAACCAGAACATCGTGTCGGCAGCGGCGACGCTGGCTTACGATTGCCGCCGCTCGGAGTTCTTCACGCGTCAGATCAACGCGGCGCTGCAACTCGTCGACCAGCGTAATCTGAGCCCCGACGCCATTGGCGCTGCCCATGGCGAAGTCGGCCAGACCCAGTTCCTGCCGGAGAATGTCATCAAGTACGGCGTCGACGGCGACGGCGACGGTCGCATCGACCTGATCGGCAGCCGCGCTGACGCGCTGCATTCCACCGCCAACTTCCTCGTCGGCCATGGCTGGCGCGCGGGTGCCGGCTACCAGAAGGGCGAGGCCAACTACCGCGCCATCGAAGGCTGGAACGCCGCCGGCGTCTACCAGCAGGCGATTGCGATCATGGGCCGCCAGATCGACGGCGAGTAAGCTCAGGTATCGAGAAACACAAAGGCCCGGGAAGCATCCACTTCCCGGGCCTTTTTCATGTCGTGTGGCGCGACGCGATCAGCTGTTGCGCTTGCGGGCAGCCAGCGTGCGCAGGCGCAGGGCGTTGAGGCGGATGAAGCCTTCGGCGTCCTTCTGGTCGTAGGCGCCGCGGTCGTCCTCGAAGGT
>JBEBXE010000262.1:0-4992 GCA_040391705.1 Aerobium aerolatum | reverse complement strand
CGGGCGACCTCGGCGCCGACGTCTGCCACATGAACCTGCACAAGACGTTCTGCATTCCGCATGGCGGCGGCGGCCCCGGCGTCGGCCCGATCGGCGTCAAGGCGCACCTGGCGCCGTTCGTGCCCGGCCACGTCTTCGGCGGCAACGGCCATGCGGTGTCGGCAGCCCCCTACGGCTCGGCGTCGATCCTGCCGATCACGTGGATGTATATCCGCATGATGGGCGCATCCGGCCTCAAGCACGCGACCGAGATGGCGATCCTCAACGCCAACTACATCGCCGAGCGGCTGAAGGCGTTCTACCCGGTGCTCTACAAGGGCAAGAACGCCCGCGTCGCGCATGAGTGCATCCTCGACACCCGCGTGCTCAAGGACAGCGCCGGCATCGGTGTCGAAGACATCGCCAAGCGCCTGATCGACTACGGCTTCCACGCGCCGACCATGTCATGGCCGGTGGCCGGAACGCTGATGGTGGAACCGACGGAAAGCGAGCCGAAAGCCGAGATCGACCGCTTCTGCGACGCGATGATCGGCATTGCCCGCGAGGCGTCGAAGGTTGCCGACGGCACCTGGCCGCTGGACGACAATCCGCTGGTCAACGCGCCGCACACCGCGGCCGAAGCCACCGCCGACGAATGGAAGCACCCCTATTCGCGGTCGATTGCGGCGTTCCCGGCCGGCAACGCCAACTTTGCGGCAAAGTACTGGCCGCCGGTGTCGCGCATCGACAATGTCGGCGGCGACCGCAATCTCGTCTGCGCCTGCCCGCCGGTGGAAGCGCTGGCAAGCTAGACCCAAGACTGTGACGGATCGCCCCGACGACCGGGCGATCCGTCGAGACGAGCGGAACCTTTGTGCGGACGCGCGAGTTGATATCCCACTGCAACTGAGGGAAATCCATGAGCGTATTGATAAGCATTCTGATCACGTTCCTCGTCGTGATGCTGGTGCTCTACCTGATCGGCATGCTGCCGATCGACGGACGCGCAAAACAGATCGCACGAATTATCGTGATCATCATCGGCGTCGTGTCGCTGCTTCGCTATGTGGCGGTGTTCTGATGAAAGTTATCTATCGAATCGTCCAGCACGGCGACGGATGGGCTTACAAAGTCGGTGATGTGTTCTCCGAGACCTTCCCGACACGCGACGAAGCGAGACGAACCGCAGACCGTGCGGCGCGCGAACAGCGCATTTCAGGCAAAACGGTCGGCATCGAATACGAAACCGCCGACGGTCAGTGGCACGAAGAGCTGATTTCCGGCGAAGATCGCCCTGACACCGAGGTCCGCGACGAGTCAGACTGATCGTCGGGCACATGCGTGAACACCAGAGCCTGAAGCGGGTTGAGCTGATCCTGGGAGATCGCGACGCGCTTCGGGCTCAACTCGCCAGCCGCAACTCTCCGGTCACGACCCGATTGCGGCCATCGCTCTTGGCGGTATAGAGCGCGCGGTCGGCACGCGCCGTCACCTCGTCCACCGTCGCCCCTTTCTGGTCGCCAAAGCCGATGCCGGCGCTGACGGTGCACAGGAACGATTCGCCCGCTTCCGAAATCATTTCGATCTCACCAAAGGCGGCAGCGATCCGCTCGGCGACCTGGCGCGCCTGCTGCGACGACACGCCTTCCATCACCATGGCAAACTCCTCGCCGCCGAGCCGCGCCTTCTGGTCCATCGACCGGCCGAACTGGCGCAGCGTATCGGCAAATTTCCGGATCACCAGATCGCCGGTGGCATGGCCGTGGCGGTCATTGATCCGCTTGAAGTGGTCGAGATCGAACAGCACGACCGCCTTGTTCGCGCCGAACATGCCACGGTGGCTGGCAGCAAGACCGCGCCGGTTGAGCAAGCCCGTCAGCGGGTCCTTCATCGCCGTCTGGTGGTGGACCCGCGCCAGCCGCGCCTGATCGACGGACAGCGTCAACGCCCCCGCGCCGCTGATCCCAAGCAAGGAGATGACGACATTGAGGTCCTCGGCCCAGTTTTGTGGCGCATGGCCGATGCTCCATTGGCCTTCGACCAGAAGCACCAGCCCGCACAGCGCAAAACTGAAGCCGGCAAGCAGATACAGCCCGGCAAGAAACCCGAGCGCGACCGGGGCATCCTGGCGATTGCGCAAATAGACGACGCCGCCGCTGATCAGCAGCGATGCGGTCACCGCGTTCTGCAACACGAGGGCGAGCCCGTCATAGCCGAAAGCGAAAATCGGCGGCACGATCAGGAGATAGGGTACCGACACCCATAGAACTTGCCGCAACGGCTTGAAGTCGTCGTCCATGAACTGGCGGACGGACGCAAACACAAACGCCACGGCGACGCTCTGCAGGGCGCAGGCGATCACGCCGACCGCAAATGGGCCTCCGCGCGCATAAAACCAGTAGGCAAAGACATGGCAGACCAGCAGGCCCGCGCCGATCGACCAGTTGATCTTGAAGTGCGAGGTCTGCTCCGTCGTCATCAGGACGAGCATGGTCAGGCAAAGCGCGCCGCCGGAGATGGCAGCGCCGAGCAGCAATGACGTCATGTCAAACATCGGGATTCCCCCTCGATTGCCCAGTGCCGTGTCGGACCCGGCACTCGTACATCTGCGACATGAGCGGTTGCGTCATCCCCTAACGAGAAAAAACCACACATTGTATGGTCACGTCCGCAGTTATGGTTACCCAACCGTAAACGATCGACCACCGCGCATCATCCGGCGCGTGCCCAATCAAACGTTTGCAAAATCTTGAAGTGAAACCGCCTGCCTCCGGCAAGCGTTCGATGCTGTCAGCCGATCACGGCTGCCACGGCGCGAGCGAATGTTGCGGCGCCAAAGGCAAAGGCAAACGCCGATGCAAAGATCAGCGCCATCCGCGTCTGTCTCGACAAGCCGCTGCGATCTTCTCTATCATGTTCCTGCGCCATGCACTGCTCCATGCGCCCCGTCTTCCAGCGAGGCTTGTGTTGTTCACGGCCCCACCCTCGTGTGTAAACGTCAACAAGACCCTTCCAACTGGGGATTTGCGGCTGGCAACTTCAAGCTTTGGTTAGCAAAGTCTTGTGCGTGGCATGTGTGCATCGCTATCTTGGGGACCGGACAGCCCCGCCCGAACGGAACGGGAACTTTGTCCCGACATATGCCTATATACGGCGAACCATGGCACTATCGCTGGTGATTCGCCCAACTTCCGAGACAGGTTTTCATGGACGACGGTAACGATCTTTTCTCCGGCATTCCGACCCCCAGCCCGATCGCTGCCCCGATCTCTGGCGCCACCCCTGCACGCCCAGCCGATCCGCTGGTGCGGGCGGCCAAGGCTGCCGCGTCCAAACCGGCGGAGAAGGATGGCTCGGAGGGCTACAGCGCCAGCGACATCGAGGTGCTGGAAGGGCTTGAGCCGGTCCGCCGCCGCCCCGGCATGTATATCGGCGGCACCGACGAAAAGGCGATGCATCACCTGTTTGCGGAAGTCATCGACAACTCGATGGACGAGGCCGTCGCCGGCCACGCGACATTCATCGAAGTCGAGCTGTCCGCCGACGGCTTCCTCAGCGTCAGCGACAACGGGCGCGGCATTCCGGTCGACCCGCATCCGAAGTTCAAGGACAAGTCGGCGCTCGAAGTCATCATGACGACGCTGCATGCCGGCGGCAAGTTCGACTCCAAGGTCTACGAGACCTCCGGCGGCCTGCACGGCGTCGGCGTCTCCGTCGTCAACGCGCTGTCCGACGTGCTGGAAGTCGAGGTCGCGCGCGGCCGCAAGCTCTATCGCCAGCGCTTTTCGCGCGGCATCCCGCAAGGCGGGCTCGAAAATCTCGGCGACGTCCACAACCGGCGCGGCACACGCGTGCGCTTCCACCCCGACGCCGACATTTTTGGCAAGGCGTGCAAGTTCGACCCGGCGCTGCTGTACAAGATGACGCGCTCGAAGGCCTATCTGTTCGGCGGCGTTGAAATCCGCTGGTCGTGCGACCCTGCCCTGCTCACCGAGAAGGACGCGACGCCGACGAAAGCGGTGTTCCACTTCCCCGGCGGCCTCAAGGATTACCTGGCCGCGTCGCTCGGCTCCGATTTTCAGGTCACGCGGGAAATCTTTTCCGGCAAGACCGAAAAGCAGAATGGCCATGGCGCGCTCGAATGGGCGGTGACGTGGTTTGGCGGCGACGGCTTCGTCAACTCTTACTGCAACACCATTCCGACGGCCGAGGGCGGCACCCATGAAATGGGCTTCCGCAACGTTCTGACGCGCGGCCTCAAGGCCTATGCGGAACTGACCGGCAACAAGCGCGCTTCGATCGTCATGGCGGAAGACGTGATGATTTCGGCCGCTGGCATGCTGTCGGTGTTCATCCGTGAACCGGAATTCGTCGGCCAGACCAAGAACCGGCTGGCGACCGTCGAAGCCCAGCGCATCGTCGAAAACGCTATCCGCGACGCCTTCGACCACTGGCTTGCCGACAATCCGCAAGAATCGTCAAAGCTTCTCGACTGGGTGCTGGCGCGCGCCGACGAGCGCGTCAAACGCCGTCAGGAAAAGGAAGTCACCCGCAAAAGCGCGGTCAGGAAGCTGCGCCTGCCCGGCAAGCTCGCCGACTGCACACAGAACGCGGCGCAGGGCGCCGAACTGTTCATCGTCGAGGGTGACTCGGCTGGTGGCTCGGCCAAGCAAGCGCGCGATCGCTCCAATCAGGCGATTCTGCCGCTGCGCGGAAAAATCCTCAACGTCGCCAGCGCCGGCCATGACAAGCTGACCGCCAACCAGACGATCTCGGACATCATCCAGGCGCTCGGCTGCGGCACCCGTTCGAAGTACCGCGACGAAGATCTGCGCTACGACCGCGTGATCATCATGACCGACGCCGACGTCGACGGCGCGCATATCGCCTCGCTGTTGATGACCTTCTTCTATCAGGAGATGCCGGATCTGGTGCGCAACGGCCACCTCTACATGGCCGTGCCGCCGCTCTATCGCATCAGCCAGGGCGGCAAGGTGATGTATGCCCGCGACG
>JBEBXE010000261.1:0-5027 GCA_040391705.1 Aerobium aerolatum | reverse complement strand
ACCTCGTTTCGCAAGTTCGAGGTTGGCGAGAACAAGATTTTCTACTCGCTCGCCGCGATCAAGGGCGTTGGTGAAGCCGCCGTCGACCACATCGTTGCGCTGCGGGACGAAAAGCCGTTCGGCAGCCTCGAGGATTTCTGCTCGCGCATCGACCCGCGCGTCGTCGGCAAGCGCGTCTTCGAAAGCCTGATTGCGGCCGGTGCCTTCGACTGCTTCGGCTATGATCGCGCCCAGCTTTCCGTCGGCCTCGAGCGGATGATGGGCATGGCGGCGCGGGCGCAGGAAAATGCGGCCTCCGGCCAGACCGATATTTTTGGCGCCGCGATGGGTGTGCCGCCCGAGAAGCTGATCCTGCCGGTCGCCGAGGCGTGGCTGCCGGCCGACCGCCTGCACCGCGAGTTCGCCGCCATCGGTTTCTATCTGTCGGCGCATCCGCTCGATGAATACAAGCAGATGCTCGAAAAGATGCGGGTGCAGAACTGGGTCGAGTTTCAGGCGGCGGTGAAGCGCGGCGCGTCCGCCGGCCGTCTCGCCGGCACCATCACCGCCAAGCAGGAGCGCAAGACCCGCACCGGCAACAAGATGGGCATCATCAACTTCTCCGATACGTCGGGGCAGTTTGAGGCGGTGCTGTTCTCCGAGGCGCTGGCGCAGTTCCGCGACGTGCTGGAAACCGGCCGCTCGGTGGTCATCATGGTCGCCGCCGAAGATCGCCCCGAAGGCGTCAATCTGCGCATCCAGACCGTGAGTTCGCTGGAGGACGAGGCGGCGCGCATGCAAAAGCAGATGCGCATCTTCGTTCGCGACGCAGCCCCCCTCGATACGCTCGCCAGCCAGCTCGGCACCCGCGGCGAGGGGCAGGTGTCGTTCATTGTCATCAAGCCGGATGGCCAGGGCGAGATCGAAATCGCACTGCCCGACCGCTACCGCATCTCGCCGCAAGTCGCCTCGGCGATGAAGGCGGTGCAGGGCGTGGTCGAAGTGGAACTGGTGTAAGCGTTGTTGACGAGGGCGGCCGAGCGGCCGCCCTCGTCAATTCAGGCCGTCAGCCGCAGCGCGGCGTTTTCAAACGGCTTCCCCTCGTCATCCTCGGCTCGGCGGAAGATTTCCTCGAACCCAAGACTTTTGTAGAAAGCGTAGGCCTGTACGTTCTGGGTGTAGACCTCCAGGCGCAATTCGCTTTTCAGGGCAAGGGCGTGCGCGATCAAGGCCTTGCCGATCCCATGTCCCTGATGATCAGGGGCAATGAACAGCCCGCCGACGAAATTGCCCATCAGGCTGATGAAGCCGACAGGCACGTCCTTGAGGCAAGCCACCCAGGTTTCCGCGTTGGGCAGGTATTTCTCTTCAATCAACAGACGTTGTTGACGCAGTTGCGCTTCGCCAATGAACGCGTGGGCGAGAAGAGAGGCGTCGAACCAGATCGCCGACAACGTCTGGCAGTCCGCCCCCTCATAGGCGCGGATCGATAGATTTGAATCATTCATGATTTTTCCGAAGATATTCACAACAAAGACAGCGCCTCGCGGGCGCAATAAAGCCGCTTCAGGCGGCGTTCAGCTGACGTCTCTGTGCATAAATCTCCCGATACCAGCACCGATCATACACGAGGTCGCGTGCCGGTTTCAATGACGCGGGCTCTACTGTTTCTTCTCCCACGTCACGTCCTGGCCGTAGAGCGGTACGGTGGACAGCGACATCTTGGCGGATCCGTCCTGGACCTGGCGTGAATGGGAGAGGTAGATCAGCGTGTTGTTGTCCTTGTCGTAGATGCGCTTGACCACCAGCGACTTCCACACCAGCGACTGGCGCTGGCTGAACACCTCTTCGCCGGCCTGTTTCAGGCTGATGTCGCCGATGGTGATCGGGCCGGTCTGCTGGCATGAGATCGAGGAGTTCGACGGGTCTTCGAACCAGTTGCCCTTTTGCAGCCGGTCGATGATGCCGCGGTCGAAATAGCTGACGTGGCAGGTGACGCCCTGAATTTTCGGGTCGTGCACGGCTTCGACGATGATGTCGTTGCCGAGCCAGTCGACGCCGACTTCGCCGACCTGTTGCGCCAGTGCCGGGGAGGCAGCGCAGGCAAACAGGGTTGCGGCAATCAGGGAAGGGAACAAGCGCATGAACGGTCTCCGGGGCGGTTGCGACTGCCGCTCAATATGGAGAGGGTCGTGCGCCGGTTGAAGGGCAAATCCGTCATCTTTGCCGGCGATGCAGCTTTGTTGCCGCGAACGGGGTATACCTTCACAGGTGGATTTTGAGTGACAGGAGTTCGGCTAAGTGAGCGTCGCGTTCGTCAAGGAAGAAAGCGCTGAGGCAGCATCGGAAACGATTCTGCCGCCGCGACCGATCTCCGATCGTCTCAACCTCGTCACCGAAGCCGGTCTGAAACAGCTGAAGGACGAGCTGGAGCGGGCGCAGGCGGCGCTGGAGGAAGCAAACCTCATCGAGGACGTGAACGACAGGCGGCGGCAGTCGGCCGTGCCGTTTCGCGATACGCGCTATTTCTCCGAGCGTGTCCGTACCGCGCATCTGATGCCCCTGCCGGAGGCGGATGATGTGGTCGCGTTCGGCCACACCGTCACCTACGAACGCGACGATGGCCGCAAGCAGGTGTTCCGCATCGTCGGCGAGGATGAGGCCAATCCGGCGGAAGGCTCGATTTCCTATGTGTCGCCGGTCGCCGCCGCCCTGATCGGCAAGCGGGTCGGAGATCTGGTGCAGGTTGGGCCGCGCGAACTGGAAGTTCTGGCGATTTCCCGCTGACAGGCGACCATCGGTTCAGCGGGCAGCGAGTTTCAGGTCGGCCCGCACGCCAGCGCCGCGCTGGATCGAGCGCAGCGCCGTCATGATACTGGCGCTGCCTTCGACGCTAAGCCGGCCAGCATTGATCAATTTGTCGACCTGCGCGCGCGGTAGCGCCAGCCGAGTCGGCACGGCGCTCAACTCGCGCTCTGTTTCATCCTCGAGATCGGCGAAAGACAGGTGCTCGACGACGATGTCGACGTCGCGGCAGTTCCAGCCGGCGAGGCTGCCGCGCAACTGGCGCACGGTTTGCTGCGACAGCCCGCAGCGGTAGGCGATCAGTTCGCCGCGCCATTCGCGCATGGCGAAGATGAGCGCGTCGAGTTCGTGACGGACGGAGGCGGCCATGCTGGTGCGGATCGCTGTCTGCACCAGCGGCGCAACGGTCGGTCCATGCAGGCGTTTGGCCCAGTCGGCGGTCTGGAACTGACCGGCATCGGCGACGACGAACAGCAGGTGGCGTAGTTTCACCGCCTGCTCGGCTGACAATGGGCCATGCGGCGTGCTGGCGGCGGCGCGTTCCAGCGCGAAGCCGGTGATGCCGAGATTGTCGGTCAGGCCGCCATCGAGCAGCTTCACATAGTTGATGTCCTCGCGCTGATGATAGCTCAGCAGCGCCTGCGCATAGGATTCGAGCCGGATCGAGGCGCTTTCCTTGGCCAGCGCGCGCGTCAGCCAGGCCGGCTGCTGGTAATGGCAGCGGTCGCGCTTGGCCTCCAGCACGATCGGCGCGAAGATCACGGGCGCTGCGGCGGACGCTGCCACCGCGTCGGAGATGCTGACCGAATCGAGGTCGCTGCACAAAGCGGCAAAGGTGTCGTAGGTGAACAGGAAAGGCGAATGGTTGAAGATGTCGGATGCGTTGATCCACACCATCGGCGCGTTCGGCCAGCGGAAGCTCTTGAAGGTGGCGTTGGCAAAGACGTTGTCGTCGAGCCATCGCGCAAACGAGCTGCGGTCGTTGGCCCCGCCGCTGATTGCCCTGGCAACGGTCACCGGCGACAGCGGGTTGGTGTACATGGCCTGTTCGGCGTTGCGATAAAGAAATTTTTCGTCGAAGTCGCGATAGTCATCGCGTCCTTTGACCCCGAAATAGGCCGCCAGAACCGAGCCGCCGGAGGTGCCGGAAATCATCCGGATGTTGTCCACCATCGAGCGCTGGTAGGGCACTTCGTCGACAACAAGATCGTCCAGCGCCCGTAGCACGCCGTAGGAGAACGCCGCCGCGCGCAGGCCGCCGCCGGAAAAGGCGAGGGCGACGACGGTCGAGCCGTCATCGCCGGCATCGGGAATGAAGGCCGGCGATGCGGCAGGGACGGCCGAATGCAGGAGATTGATCGGGCCGACATCCGTGGCGCACCCGCCAAGGGCCAGCAAACCCGTCAAGACGCTGGCTGCTACAATTTTTCCAAACCCGGACATGACGCCCCCCTCCTCTTATTGCCCCGAAGGGAAGATCAGTCGTTCTGTTGCGGCACCATGAAATTATCGAACATGTAGTCCCAGCTGGCATTGTAGCGGGCATACTCCGCCTCGCAACGCAGCGCCCGCTTGTAGGGCAGGATGTTGAGATCGTCGGTACGCTCCAGCCATTCCAGCACGCGCGCTTCCGTCGCCAACTCTGGATGGCGGTTGGAGGTGTCGTCGACCATCTGCACGCCTAAGGCGAGGACCGGGCCGTAGAGTTCGACATTTGCGCCCAGCACCAGGCACATCACGTCATAATAGCGCTGCTGGCCGAGCGCGTGCTCGTTGGCGAGGATATGGCGGGTGATGGCGTCCGGCGAAGCGGCGAGCTCGCGGAAGAAGTAGGAGCCGATCAGCGCCAGCCGCGACGGACGTTCCTCCAGCGTGTCGTCTTCCTCGTCGCTGCCGATCAGCGTGACGGCGGCAAACTGGTCGACGGCATCCTCCTCGCGGCCGGTGATCGGCAGCTGGAACAGATCAACGAAGCCGTGGCCGAGTTCGTGAAACAGGATGAACATCGTCGTTGCCATCAGCACCGTCTCGCGGTCGGCCTGCAGCAGGTAGTCCTTGTCTTCCGAATCGATGTGCTCGTAGCCGGTGTTGTAGAGCGCGATCATCTCGTAGCAGATTTTCAGCGCCTTCTCGTCGGGCGTCCACCATGCATTGGGCTCGCCACAATCGGTGAAGGTCACCGGCACGTCCTGAGGCAGGGCGATCTGGGCTGACAGTTCATCGAGCGTTTCGGCGAGAATGCC
>JBEBXE010000260.1:0-5045 GCA_040391705.1 Aerobium aerolatum | reverse complement strand
ATCGGCCTGATTTCCTCTCGTCGCGCGGCAGGCTGTTGCCGGAAATAGCCATAGACGAACAGCGGGATGAGAACGGCCTTCGACGCAGCGGCCATTGCGGCAAAGAGCCAGGGTGCGGAGGCCGGCAGGTCCGGCAAGGCGATGACGGGAAGCGCGATCAGGTAACCTGTAGCGATGCTGGCGAGGAACGGCGGCCAGAGCAGCACCGTCAAGGGAATGCCACGCGCGGCAGCGCGATCATGTCCGGCTCCAACCAGCAGCCTGTTCACCGCGACCACAATGGCAACCGCGATCACCGTGCCGCCGGCAGCGAGCCAAAACGACCAGGCAGGCATAGCGCCGGTGCGGATCATTTCGAGGGACAGGACGAGCTCGCGCGGCAAGGCCGCAACCATGGGGATCGCCAGAAGCAGCCAGAGGCCGCTGTCGAGTCCCGGAAGGCGGATTGCATCGGCCAGCCAGAGCAGCAGGGCCGAAACGCCGGCAAAGCCTGCGATCCCGACGGCCAGCGAAGCGGCCGTGTCCTCCATCAGCCCCATCGCCATGAGGGCTGTCAGGACGCCGTAGCCCTGGAGGACGGTGAAAAGCAGCACGATGACGGCAACAAGTAACCGTCCGTAGCCGGCATGGCCCGCCCGGCTTGCCAGTCGCGGGAAAACCAGCTTGACGATCTCCGCGAGAGCCAGCGCGGAAAAGAGCGGAACGGTTCCCAGCGCGAAGAGCGACAGCCGCTCCAGTCCACCGGTCTGGGCGAATTGCGCGCTTGCGGCGGCGACATCGAGATTGGGAATGGGAATGCGCATGCAAAGCGCGATGACGACGAACGCCAGCGCAATCATGATCGCTGTACGCCGTGGAAACCTTTGGTCAGAAGCAGAAGCCATATATTCCTTGTGTTACACGATCACTCCATCAATCAGGATGGGCATCAGCATATTTCCGCGTCGCTCCACCTGCGAACTCAAAACTCCGCGACGACTGAGCATAATATAGTTGAAATTGACTTGCTCGCGCGGATGAGAACGACAGCCTCCGTTCCCTGCCGTGATCGAAACGGCCATCGATTCAGGCTTCCGGAAGGGTTTGCACCAGGCGCCCGCCCGAAATGTGAAACCGCGTGCCCGCGACCCGCACCGCATAGGGCCCGTCCGGCTGGACCTGCGCGCGGTCGATGTCCGCGCACGGCGTCAGTCCGGTATCGGTCATGGCATAGACATGACGCGCATCGACCGCGAACACGCGGTTGAGGAAATTCAGCGTAGCGGGATCGATGCCGGGGATCGGCTTGCGATAGCTGCCGCCGAACAGCATGTGGCCGTTTGCGTCGATCAGAAGCTGATCGTGGACGCCGCGCGCGGCGGCAGGGTCGACCTTGCCGGGCTTGGCCACAGGCTTGCCGCGATACAGCAGCGTCTCACCCATGCGGGCAAAGGAATGCCCGAGCGCCTGCACCGCGGCGGGATCGTCGATGCCGCGCTTGCGCACGCCTTCCACGATCAACCCCTTCGCATCGCGGGCATAGGCGTCGCCGAGCACCTGGAAGCTCGCGAGATCGGCCTTGACGACGGAAAGTTCCGGCATCGCGACCTCGCTGTCGAAATAATAGACCTGCCCCCTGTCCCTGAACCACGGGCCGTCGACCTGCTCGAAGCTCGCCGGGTCAGCGCCTTTAACGGGTGCGCGCCCATAACGCTCCAGCCCCGGCGTGAAATAGCGCAGGCCGTGCCGGTCCTGCCCGAAGACGCCGGCGAGATGGCGGAAGCTGCCGTGGTCTAAATGATCCAGCGACACCCATTCGCCATCGCGTGGGCGCTCCGGCCTGACCACGATCCTGCTGCCGTCGCTGAAATATGGTCCGCCGATCGCAACCGGCAGGCCGGTGGCGGAAGGCGCTGCCTCCCGTCGGGCCCTTTCCCGATGCCACCAGCTATCGGCGATCTCGGGATGCGCCTCGAAATATCCGCGCCAGTGGTCGAACTCGGCCGAAACGGATTGGGGCTGCCCTGCATAATAGGGCCGGTCCTTGTCATGGGCGCGATACTGTCCCGCATCCGGGGCGCAGGTGAAACTCTCCCGATCTGCGTCCAGGATCGGCTTGTTCTCCCAATAGACGCGGTTCCTGTCGGCGAAATATTTGCCTTCGTCGCCAATGGCCTGAAAGCTCGGCGCGTCCGCCCCTTCGACCTCGACGCCATAGGCGTAGACCTTGCGGCTGTCCTTCGCGTAGTGGCTCTCCTCGACATGGATGCCGGGCTTCTGGCCGCGCCCGTAATAGTAGCTGACGATCCCGAATGTGCCCGGCTCCTCGGTCGGCAGGCGCAGGTTGGTGATGTAGTAGCCGGCGGCCTTGTCGGCGCCATAGCGCTCGTTCAGCACGGTGAAGCTGTCGGGATCGGCCCCGCGCGCGATGAACCAGAACAGCTTCGTGGCTGTCTCGCCCTGACCGTAGACATGGCTTTCGTCGCGAAACCAGCGGTCGGCAAGCTGGCGGAAGCTCAGGGGATCGACCCCGGCCAGCGGAACGCCCTTCCGGTCGCTGATCGGCGCGCCATCCACGAAGACCTGCGTGCCATTGTGGAGATAGCGGACAGTGGGAAAGCGTCGCTCGCAGATATAATGCGCCACCCAGTCCACATCCGCGAAGGGGCCGATGCGCGGATTGGCCTCGACTGCCCGCCGCAGGCTGCCAAGCTCGCGGCGCATGCTGAACAGTTCCGGCACAGGCAGGCCGATGCCGTCATGTGCCGTCAGGTGGTCGAAAAGCGCCCGATCCTGCTCCGGGTCGGTAAAGCCGCCCTGCCTGAAGGCACTCGCGACCCAGCTCGTATTGGCGAAGTGAAGCTGGTTGTAGCGCTCGTTGCAATCGCGCCATTGCGCGGCCTCGATGCCGAGCCGCGAGAGTATTTCCACCCGCGGATATCCGGCGTCGGAAAAAAGGCTTGCTGCATACCAGTGGGCATAGGTCAGGGGGAAAAACCCGGTCAGTTCTCTTCTGTTCAAATCGCCTCGGCCTCCATCTTCCTGCATCATCGTCCGGAGCGCATCTGCCGCGCAGACTCACCGCACGAACTTTGCCCATTCGTCTTCTGCGAAGGACGGCTTCAGTTTAATGTAATCCGATCCCAGAAAGCACCGCTCCATCACATCGTTCGCATGGCCAAGGCTGAGCAATCCTTCATCCGCGGACAAAAGGAGAAGATGATCCGTTCTCACTTCAAGAAAGACGGGAGAATAGAGAACCTGCCCGACCACGATCGCATTTTCCACTGAGGGCCTGTTCCAGCCAGAACTGATTGCCGGCGAGGTTCCGGCTGGCGAACAGATCGACAGAGCCATAACGACCACCATCACTGATCTTCAGGAATTCATCCCAGAAGGCGGAGCCGGATTTTGGATCGTCGGTCCCGCCCGGAATGTCGCCAATAAGCGGCGCGGCCGGTTCTCTGCGATGTTTTTCTCGTAACGCTTCGATATGCTTTCTCAGACGGTCGTTCATGGCAGCCTATAGATTTGAATGAATCGCGCTCCGGTAAGTTCTGGTCCTAACTGCGATGTTGGCGCCGCATGTTCGATCATGACTTCCACGAACCCCCTACCCTTTCAGCTGTCTCGCATTGGTCGGAGGGCGAAGGTCCGGGCAGGCGGTGCGGAGCGTCTCTTCAGAGACAAAATCCGTCAGGACGCCACCGCGGCTTTGAGCCTTGTCCGAGAGCGGCCAAAAATCGGCTTTCTTATAGCTCCACGCCCACAATGCAGGGCGGCCATCTGCATCAAGCGTCGCCACAGCGAAATGCGGCCCGTATAGATTCGGCTCATCGAGGCCGAGACCGACAAACCGGCGATTCAGTTGCCGGAGCAGGTTGGGCACATAAATCCCTTGCGGCCCGGCGACCAGGCCCGGCATTTTGACGGGCTGATCCCCCTGTACAAACCAGCATGGCTTCTCATGGAAATCCCGTTGCGCGATCTGGTTCGCCATCACGATTTCAGCCAGCCAAGCCAGCAGGAAAACCGTGACTACTCCCAGGCATGCCTGCACCAATCGCCTAGTTCTCATCCGTCTCTTTCAGAGCAACGTCAGGGTCGGCCGCGGTCAATATCGGCGCGACTAAGAGCGCAACGCATATCCGCCACCAAGGTGGCGAGATCGGCGTTGTGCCGGAAAGATCATCCCGTGCCACTCTTCGCCTACCTTCCTGCCATTGGAAACTGATCCATGGCGGCCCGGATCAGGTTGAGCACGACGAGCGCGGGGGCAGTCATGACCGACGGATAGTGCCCATAGTCCTCGCCAGTCGCGGGCCTGCGGATTTCATCATCACCTTCATAGAGACTGCCGCCGATGATATGGCGGCGCAGGGCTTTATCGGCGTCGTCCAGCGGCTGGTGGCCTATCACCGTCCATATCTTCGTCTTCGTGACATTCTGAATGCTCGGGTAGACGACCGTCACCTCCTGGCCGCCCATGTCGAGGCAGGCATAGCCAGGCGAGGCATCGAGAGCGGTGACGGGTGCGGCAAAACCCCGGGCATAGACCGCGATGCCCATTGCGTTTTTGTACCATTGCGAGACCCACAGCACCTTGGCCGCGACGAACCAGTCATCGACCGGGATGCAAAGAAGGTCTCCGTCCCGCACCGCGATCTTCTTATGGCGAGACATCTCCATTAGCCCTGCTCTGCCAGCGTTGGCGCCTCGCCCGGCGCAAGCATGGCGAGGATGGCGTGCAGGGAAGCATCCTCGATCGACACGCTGTCGATGAGGAGGTCGGCGCCGCTCGGGAAATACTCCTCGTCGCCTGGCTCATAGTCCGCCTTCACGCCCACGGGCAGGAAGGCGCGCATGCCGGACAGCCGCAGGATGCGATCCTCGGTCTCCCCGTCCGGCATATGCCGCGCCCAGCCCTGAACGGTCAGCCGTCGGGCCTGCCGGATCGGCCCCGTCTGCCCCGCGAGACGGAAGGGGTCGAAGGTTTGCGCCGGCCCGTCGCCTTCCACCGAAAGCTCGATCCCGGTCACCTCCTCCTCGAAATTCGTCCCGCCATA
>JBEBXE010000259.1:0-5056 GCA_040391705.1 Aerobium aerolatum | reverse complement strand
TCCTGCGCGCGCGCCACGAAGCGTCCGGCCTCGATTGCGGCGCGGATATCGGCCATCAGGCTCTGGTAATAGGCAAGGTTGTTCCATGTCAGCAGCATGCCGCCGAGTGCCTCGCCCGACTTGACCAGATGATGGAGATAGGCGCGCGAATAGTCGCGGGCGGCGGGGCAATCGCTCTCTTCATCCAGCGGACGGTGATCGTCGGCGTGGCGGGCGTTGCGCAGATTGACCTTGCCGCGCCGTGTGTAGGCCAGACCATGACGGCCGGCGCGCGTCGGCATCACGCAATCGAACATGTCGATGCCGCGCGCCACCGATTTCAGCATGTCGTCGGGGGTGCCGACCCCCATCAGGTAGCGCGGCTTGTCTGCCGGCAGCACCGGGCAGGTGACGTCCAGCATCTCCAGCATCACGTCCTGCGGCTCGCCGACGGCAAGCCCGCCAACGGCATAGCCTTTCAGGTTCATATCCCGCAGCGCCGTCGCGGAACGCTCGCGCAGGGCCGCGTTGTCACCGCCTTGCACGATGCCGAACATCGCCTTGCCGGGCTGATCGCCAAACGCCACCTTGCAGCGCTCCGCCCAGCGCAGCGACAGCTCCATGGCGCGGGTCATGTCCTGTTCGGACGTCGGCAACGCCACGCATTCGTCGAGCTGCATCTGGATGTCGGAATCCAGCAGGCCCTGAATCTCGATCGAGCGCTCGGGCGACATCTCGTATTTCGCGCCGTCGATATGCGAGCGGAAGGTGACGCCCTGCTCGTTGAGCTTGCGCAACTTTGCCAGCGACATCACCTGAAACCCGCCGGAATCGGTCAGGATCGGTCCCGGCCAGCGGGCGAAGTCATGCAGGCCGCCCAGCCGCGCCACCCGTTCGGCGCCGGGGCGCAGCATCAGATGATAGGTGTTGCCAAGGATGATATCCGCGCCAAGGTCGCGGACCTGGTCCATATACATCGCCTTGACCGTGCCGCCGGTGCCGACCGGCATGAAAGCCGGGGTGCGGATGGTGCCGCGCGGCATCGAAATCTCGCCGCGGCGCGCCTTGCCGTCAGTCGCCAGCAGCTTGAAGGTAAAGTTTTCGCTCACGGGTCATTCCTGAACAAAAGGCTGGAGTCGCCGTAGGAATAGAAGCGATAGTTGGTGTCTATCGCGTGCTTGTAGGCGGCGTGCATCGTCTCGAGGCCGCTGAATGCCGACACCAGCATGAACAGCGTCGAGCGCGGCAGGTGAAAGTTGGTCATCAGCATATCGGCTGTGCGGAAACGGTAGCCGGGCGTGATGAAAATGTCGGTTGCGCCGGACCAGGCCCGGAACGCCCCGTCGTCGCCGACCGAGCTTTCCATCAGCCGCAACGAGGTGGTGCCGACCGAGATGACGCGCCCTCCCCGTGCCTTGACCGCATTGAGGGCTTCGGCCGTCTCTGCGCTGACATGGCCGATTTCGGCATGCATCTTGTGGTCGGCGGTGTCGTCGACCTTCATCGGCAAAAATGTGCCGGCTCCGACATGCAGCGTCACGAAATGGCGCTCGACACCGGCCGCGTCCAGCGCCGCCATCAGTTCCGGGGTAAAATGCAGCCCGGCGGTGGGCGCTGCGACAGCGCCTTCCTCCCGCGCAAAAATCGTCTGGTAGTCGCTGCGATCGCGCTCATCTTCGGCACGCTTGCCGGCGATGTAGGGCGGCAGCGGAATCTTGCCGACGGCGTGCAATGCTTCGTCGAGAAACGGCCCGGAGAGGTCGAACGCCAGCGTCACTTCGCCCGCCTCGCCCTTCTCGGCGACGGTCGCGTCCAATGTGCCGAGAAAGCAGGCGTTGCCGTCATGACCGAACTGGATGCGGTCGCCGACGACGAGGCGTTTGGCCGGGCGCATGAACGCCTTCCAGCGGTCTGGCGCCGTGCGCATATGCAGCGTCGCGTCGACCTGGGCGACCGAACCCTCGCGGCGGCGCAAGCCGGACAGCTGCGCCGGGATCACCTTGGTATCGTTGAAGACCAGCGCATCGCCGCGCCGCAACAGCGACGGCAGATCGAAGACGATCCTGTCCTCAAACGGCTGATCCGGTTTCACGACGAGCAGACGCGCAGCGTGCCTGGGCTCAGCCGGGCGCACTGCGATCCGCTCATCGGGAAGATCAAAATCGAATAGATCGACGCGCACGGCGCGCTCCGTCCGTGTCGCGTCTCAGGATCACACGTCTGCGGCGACGCGCATCGTGACAATGGTGTCGGGATCGCGCACAGGCTCGCCGCGCTTGATCTTGTCGACGTTGTCCATGCCTTCGATGACCTGGCCCCAGACCGTGTACTGACGGTTCAGGAAGGCTGCATCCTGGAAGCAGATGAAGAACTGCGAGTTGGCCGAGTTCGGGTTCTGCGAACGCGCCATCGAGCAGGTGCCGCGCGAATGGTTCATGTTCGAAAATTCGGCCTTGAGGTCCGGCTTGTCGGAACCGCCCATGCCGGTGCCTGTCGGATCGCCGGTCTGCGCCATGAAGCCTTCGATAACGCGATGGAACACGATGCCGTCATAGAAATTCGCGCGTGCCAGTTCCTTGATGCGTGCGACGTGGTCCGGCGCAAGATCAGGAAGCAGCTCGATGACCACCTTACCCTTGGTGGTTTCCATGATGATGGTGTTTTCCGGGTCCTTGATCTCGGCCATTCGGTCGTCCTTCCAGAGTGCTTTTTAGTGTGGATCAGTTAGCGTCCGCAGCGATCCGGGCGGATACGATGCGATCGGGGTCAGTGACAGAACCGCTCTGCGGCTGGCCCTTCTTGATGTTGTCGACCAGTTCCATGCCGCTTTCGACATTGCCGACCACGGTGTACTGGCCATCCAGGAACGCGCCAGGCGCGAACATGATGAAGAACTGCGAATTCGCCGAGTTCGGATCCTGCGCGCGCGCCATGCCGACGGTGCCGCGGGCGAACGTTTCCTTCGAGAACTCGGCCTCGATGTTGCCAAGCGACGAGCCGCCGGTGCCGGCGCGCTGGCTGCTGTAGCCATCGGTGAGATCGCCATACTGGACGTCGCCGGTCTGGGCCATGAAGCCGTCGATGACGCGGTGGAACGCGACGTTGTCGTATTCGCCGCCACGCACCAGCTTCTTGATCTGCTCGACATGCTTTGGCGCAATGTCAGGACGCAGCGCGATGGTCACGTCGCCGTCCTTCAGCTCGAGGATCATGGTGTTTTCGGGCTCTGCCGCGACGGCTGCGGTTGCGGTCAGAAGTCCGACAGACAGGACCAACGACGAGGCTATTTTCAGAAACTGCATAAAGAACTCCCGGTTCTCAATTTTTGAACTTCGCCACCAACGCGTTCGCGACATTGGCTGGAACGAACGGGTGAATGTTTCCACCCATGGAAGCTATCTGGCGCACGAGTGTGGCAGTAATAGAACGCACGGCGGGGCTCGCCGGCAGAAAAACAGTATGAAGCTGCGGTGCCATCGTGCCGTTCATGCCGGACATCTGCATTTCATAATCCAGATCGCTGCCGTCGCGCAGCCCCCGGATCAGCAGCGTCGCCTCGTGCTCCTGGGCAACATCGACCAGCAAGCCCTTGAACGAAACGATCTTCAGCCGTGCCGCATCGGCGCCATAGGCAGCCTCCGCCCATTCGGTGATCAGCGCCACGCGCTCTTCGAAGGTGAACAAAGGCTGTTTCGACGCCTGAATGCCAATACCGATCACAACGCGGTCGGCAAGGGCCAGCGCGCCGTTGAGAACGTCAGCGTGGCCATTGGTCATCGGGTCGAAAGACCCAGCGTAAAATGCAGTGCGTTGCTTCATAGCGGGCTTCTAACTGGCATGGCGGGGAAACGCAATCGGATCGAAACACCGTGCAGCCCTGCATGTCGTTTCATCCGTGGATGAATGCAGGATGAACACCCGCCTCAGCAACGGTTCAAGCTGAAAGACGCAAAACAACAACCAGATTGAAACGAAAACCTGTTTCACTCGTTGATGGAGTACGAAGGAGTAACGGGAATGATCATCTACCTGCTTGCTACGACCATGACACTGGCGATGTTGATCGCCACTGCTTTCGGCCTTCACAACGAAGCGCAACATGCGCGTCTCGAGCGGCAGCGCCAGACCAGCCGGCGCTACCGCATCGGGTAAAAAACTACTCCTCCAGTGGGGCGGGCGGCGTTGTTCCCTGCACGTCGTCCGCCACTTCTTCTTCCTCGTCGCTCTGCGGCTCGGAAATCCGTTCCACCGAAACCACCTTTTCACCGGCAGCCGTATTGAAGATCGTGACGCCCTTGGTCGCGCGGCTGGCAATGCGGATGCCCGAAACCGGCACGCGGATCACTTGTCCGCCATCCGTCACCAGCATGATCTGGTCTTCATTGCCGACCGGGAACCCTGCAACGAGTTCGCCGATTTCGGCAACCTTGGACACGTCGGTAGCGCGAATGCCCTTGCCGCCACGTCCCGTCAGACGGAAATCATACGACGACGAGCGCTTGCCATAGCCGAACTTGGTCAAGGTCAGCACGAACTCTTCGCGTGCCTTGAGTTCATCGTAGCGCTCGGCCGGCAGGGTTGTGACCTCGCCGACATCTTCGTTGGTCAGCGCGATTTCTTCTTCTTCGACGTCGCCGGTCACGAGCTTGCGCTCACTCGTCGCCTGCTTGAGATAGGCGGCGCGTTCAGCCGGTGAGGCATCGACGCCATGCAGGATCGCCATCGAGATAGCGCGTTCGGTGTCGCTGAGATTGATACCGCGTACACCCAGTGAATCGCGGCCCTTGAAGACGCGCACGTCGGTCGTCGGGAAGCGAATGCACTGGCCGGAATTGGCAATCAACAAGACGTCGTCGAATTCGGTACAGGTTTCGACCGCGAGGATGGCATCGTCGTCCTCGTCGAACTTCATCGCGATCTTGCCGTTACGGTTGACCTGGACGAAATCCGACAATTTGTTGCGACGAACCGTGCCACGCGTCGTGGCGAACATGACGTCGAGTTCGCCCCAGCTGTCTTCGTCCTCCGGCAGCGGCAGAATCGCGGTGATGCGATCGCCTTCCTCGAGCGACAGGAT
>JBEBXE010000258.1:0-5057 GCA_040391705.1 Aerobium aerolatum | reverse complement strand
GCATCACCGCGACCGTCTGCGCAGGCAGCCTCGATATGGCCGAATGTATTGGCGCCCTCGTCTCCGTACTGCGCCGCGTCGGGCGCGCCGCCAATACCGAAGGAGTCCAGGACGAAAAGAAATGCGCGCGCCATCAGCGACAACCTTTGTTGGCGAAGTTCATCCAGAGATAGGAGGCCGTACGCGTCTTGGCAATTCGGAAACCAAACTCCGCGACAATGGCCGCGCAAGAGGGAGCAACTCGGGTGGCAAGATATTCTAACAGCCTGCGCGCAGCGCTGGCGGCCGGCAGCATGCTGGCCGGTGCAGCGTCCGCCCTTGCGCAGCAGCAGGCGGCAGCGCCGTTTCGTGTCGGGATGGTCGTGGCGTCTGGCGACGTGCCGGCCGTTGAAGGCCTCTCCGACATCCGGGCGGCATTTTCGCGCACGCTCGGAACCCCAGTCGAGGTAGTGGCCGCGCGCGACTACGAGGCGCTTGTCGCCGCCCATATCGCTGGCCGGGTGGATTACGCGATTTACAGTTCCCAAGCCTATGCCGCAGCAATGATCCGCTGCGAATGTGTGGTGCCGCTGGCGTTTCCGGTGGCGCAGGACGGCTCTGTCGGGGTGCGGTCGGTCCTCATCGCAAAGCCGGGCGCGACGCCCCGGACCATTGCGCTCGGGGCTGGCGACAGCCTCACCGGACGGATGGCGCCGTTGGCGTTGTGGCCTGACGCAGCAGAGGCCGAAAAGGCCGGCCGGCTTGTCTTCACGCAGAGTGCCGAAGACGCCGAGGCGATGTTTCTGGAAGGTACGGTCGATGGCTTCTTTGGCTGGGTCCCCGCAGCGAGCGATGCCGTCGAAGAAACGTTTGGCGGAACGCCGGCGCGTCTGGACGCTGCCGGCGTCGATGCCGCGCAGTACGACATCGTCTGGCAATCCGACATCCTGCGGCATGGTCCCCACGCTGTGCGGGATGACGTTGATCCGGCGATGCGCGAGAAGCTTGTGCGCATGCTGACGGGCCACGCGGCGGGGTCGAACGGGTTTCAAGCCACTATCGACCGCCAGTACGGCGGCGGTTTTGCCGCCGCCTCAAAGACGGACTATCAGCCTGTCCTGGACGCGCTGAGTTTATTGAAAGCGCAGTGACCGCCCAAAACGCTCTTACAAGCAGGTGGGGCACTCGATCCTGTCGCTCATGCGCGGGCGCAGGTAGTAGGTTTCGCTCATGTTGATGTTGTCAAACGCGGCCGCCAATCCCAAGGCAGTCTTGCCTTCCGCACTCCAGGCGATCACCGGCCGATAGTCCACTCTGCTGGACACCCGGATCAGAAATGTATTGGCGATTCTCAGCTTGGCGGGGACAGTTGTAGGTGTGCCTTTACCGGCATCCTTGCTGAAAGCCCCGTCCACCATCTTGCGCGACCACTGCACCTCGACCGTCGGCTCTTTATCGTTGTTGATGAAGATGCCCGTTACCACGATGCCCGGATTGGAGCGGGTATAGGGTTGCAGGATCGCGCCGCCGATCTGCATGATCGCGTCCAGATCCTGCTTGCTGATTTCCCCGGATTGCTGCGTGATCAGATCCGCGACCATCGAGCCGATGCGGCTGACCTTCTTGTTGGCTTCAATTGCCTGGGAGACTTCCATCGAGAGGAAGTAAAGCACCAGAAGAATTGGGGCGATCAGCGCGAACTCGACGGCAGCAATGCCGCGCCGGTCTTTGGCAAGACGCAAAATCCAGTCGCGCATTCGATGTGCCCCCTGTGTCAAACCGCTGGTCATGGTCATTGTTGCAACCGCTCCTGGCGGCGGTCAGTCGTCGAACGGCTCGTTTTGCCAGGTCACTGTTGCGTAGTGCAGGGTCGTGCCGTCCGGCATGTTTGACATCGCCTTGCGCAAAAGGTCGGTCATCACCGGCCAGCGATAGAACACCCGCAACTGGTTCTTGGATTGCGACTGCCCGAGCTCGATCTTCAAATCGGAGCTGTCGAGATCGCCATCGGCCTTGAACTTGATCTTGTGAGCGGCTGCCTGCGCGAAAGTGTCGTGGCGCCTGAGGTCGATTTCGAGCCCCGGGCAGCCCTGCGAGACGACAATCTGCAGCGGTTCGCAGATCATCTCGCGCAGCTTCTTGGGATGCTTAATAGGATCGATGTCAGCCGACTTGACTTGGCCGGTTCGAAACTGTCGGGCGACGTCATCGGTGATGTTCGTCATCACCTGCTGGGCGGCAAATGAGATGCTGCTTTCCAGAATGGCGAAAACCAGCATGGAAAAGGGCAACGCCAGCATCGCGAATTCGATCGCGACGACTCCCTTTGTGTTGCGCCTGAAACGGCGCAACAGGGAAAACCGGCGGTTGCGCTGCGCCGAAGCTGCCGGATTTGCTGTGTCTGAGCTGTCCATATCTGCGCCCCGCCAATGAATTATTGTGACGGGACCCTACACGGTGCCGGTTGAAGTCCCGTTTTGCCGATCAGTAGAATTGCGACGGAGATATTAGGTTTTTCTTAAATGGATGGCGGTCGCCATTGCGCGGGTCACTTGCTGCCGCTCATCTCTTTTTCCGACGCGCTTTCCGCCTCGGTCTTGAAGGAGCTCTCGCAAAACGGGGTGCAGGAAAGCGTCTGCACGTCGGCGCGGCGATAGATGCGCACCGAGTCGGCGACGTTGCGTGACACCACGACCTGCTCATCGACGATCGGCAGGCCGTCGGCATCCAGAATGACGAGGTTCGTCACGCCGAATCCTTTGCCGGTGAGCACGATGGTCGAGGAGTCCTGTACAGACGCGTCGGCAATGTTCGGGTTGCCGATGACGATGGTGTCGGCAGGCCGCGCCAGTTTCACGATCTTCGCCTGGTTCATCAGAACCCTGATGGTCTCGCTGGCGCTCGCGGGTGCCGCAACAAGCAGCGTCGCGGTGGCGATGAGGGCGGCTTGGCCGATGCGTTTCATGATGTGCCGCCTCATGCAGGGACTCTCCGGGATTCGACTGTTGAACAGAAGATGAAGGAGATTGGTGAAGCAAGGGTTAAGGCGATCGCGGGCGGGAAAGGTCGGATTGGACGAATACTTTTAGTTACTGCTTAACCAAACGGACCATCTGCTATCGGAAAGATTTTGGTAAGGCTGTTTTTTAAGTCGTTTGAAACAGCTTCATCGTAACTTCCACTCATCCGATCGACACAGCAGAAACGTTGACGGAAGTGCTGTAAACACATTGAGTAAGGAACTCTCAAATGGCTAACATCATTGCACGCTTTGCCAAGGATGAATCCGGCGCGACCGCCATCGAATACGGCCTGATCGCTGCTCTTATCGGTCTCGCAATCGTTGTCGGTGCAGGCACGCTGGGTAACAACCTCAGCCTCCAGTTCAACAACATTGCCGGCAAGCTGAAGACCACCTAATTGGTGAGATAGCGGATAGTTACTGTCCGTAGTCAAATGGCCGCCCTTTGAGGCGGCCATTTTCTTTGGGGCTTCACCAAAGCTTAAGTGCGCGCCCCTAACCTAAGCCTTTCTGCCGCCGGTTCGATGGTGTCGTCATGCTGCAAGCTCTGATTTTCGTGGTTTTCCCGTTCTGCATGCTGTTTGCAGCCGTGTCGGACATGCTGTCGATGACGATCGCAAACCGCGTGTCGCTGCTTCTCGTCGCCACCTTCGCGATTGTCGCGCCGTTGACGGGAATGGACTGGGCGACCTACGGCTGGCACTTCGCCGCTGCAATGCTCGTCCTGATGGTCACCTTCACGCTATTTGCCTTTGGCGGCATGGGAGGCGGAGACGCCAAGATGCTGGCTGCGACCGCATTGTGGATGGGGTTTTCTGTCGAATTGCTGCAATATGTCGTCTATTCCACCCTTATCGGCGGACTTCTGACGCTGTTATTGCTGATGTATCGTGGTTCCATCCTTGCAGCCTTCACCGGTGACAATTTGTTCATGAAGAACTTCGCCGATTCCAAGAAAGGCGTTCCCTACGGAATTGCCCTGGGGATCAGCGGTCTGCTTGTCTACCCGTCGACGGCGCTGGTGCAGTGGGCGTCGATGAGCCTGATCTAGCTTTTGCGTCGCGTTACTTGCGCAGGACGCTCTCAACACAAAATTAATCACGATTGGTAGGGGTCCATTAACCCTAATTTGACGATTGGACCGTCAATGTCGGGCTCGGCTTTGTAGATTGCCGAGTAAGAGGTTCCGACGAATGGCTCCATCCCGTGTAATAATCCTGGGCGTCGCCGTCGCCACGGCGATTGGTGCCGGCTATGTGGCAAAGACCATGTCCACGCCACCACCTCCGCTCGTCATCGAGGCCGGGCTGCAGGAGCCGGCTATCCGTCTCACGGAAGTTCTGGTGCTGGATGGCGATGTCCCGATGGGAACAGGCGTCGGCACGTTGCTGGCCTGGCAGTCGTGGCCGGCTGGCGGGGTCGGCGACGGGTTCATCCTGCGCGATGCCGAGCCCAATGCGCTGGAAGAGTTGAGCGGCGCGATTGCGCGTGTTCCTCTTTATGGCGGCGAACCTCTGCGTCGCTCGAAACTGATCGGCGAGGGGCAAAGCTTCATGTCGTCGATCCTGCCTGCCGGAAAGCGCGCGGTCGCCACGCAGATTGCCGCGGATACATCGGCCGGCGGTTTCATTCTGCCCAACGATTATGTCGACGTCATCATGACCCGTCGCTCGAGCAATCAGGGCGGCGGCGCGGACGGTTTCGTCACGGAAACGATTCTCAAGAACATCCGCGTTCTCGCCATCGACCAGGCAATTCAGGAAGATGAGGAAGGGCGGCGCGTGCGTGTCGGCAACACCGCAACGCTGGAGCTGACCCCGCAGCAAGCCGAGATCATCACGGTCGCCCAGCAAATGGCGGACCGGCTGACATTGGCGCTGCGCGCCATCGTCGACACCCAGGAAGTGGTTGAAGACGAAGCGGACTACCTGGTGTCCGGGCAGGGACGGCGTGGAACCGTACGTTTGATCCGCTCGGGCGAGGTGACTGAAGTGGGGGCCCGCAAATGATCGTGAACACTCAAATCCATGCGGTGCGCAAGCGCGCGGCTTCGTCT
>JBEBXE010000257.1:0-5063 GCA_040391705.1 Aerobium aerolatum | reverse complement strand
ACCCAGGCGATCGCCGCAAAAAGGACGCTGGCGACAAAGTTCCAGCCGGCAAAGGACAGGCCGATGAAACGTCCGGCCGCCTGATCGCATGAGGGCGGGATCGCGGCGTTGATCTGGTCGAGCAGGCTGCCGCCCATTTGCTGGGCTGCGACCATGCCGCAATCGGTCGGGCCGGGCCACCAGCCCCACTCGACGCCCGAATGGAAGCCCGACAGGTAGATGCTCCACGTCATCAGCAGCGCGACGACCAGCAGCAGGCTGCGGGTCACCACCGGCGACAGTTTCAGCACGCCCGAGATCAGCGCCAGCACTGCGATCGGTACGGCGATGTAATAGGGCGTGCGCTGTTCGAGGCACAGCATGCACGGGATGTAGCCGCCGAGATGCTGGAAGCCGAGCGCGCCGCCGACGGTGGCGGCCATGCCGAGCGCGAGGACGCCGGCGCCAAGGTTCTGGAGTTTTCCGATTGGACTGGTCAGGGACATGGGAGCCTCAGAAGAGATAGGCTGCGGCGAAGAACCCGCCGATCAGCAATACCATGAAGACGGTGAAAAGAATGGTCAGATGCTTTTCGATGAACACCCGGATCGGGTCGCCGAAGCGGTAAAGCAGGCCGGATACCAGCAGAAAGCGGGTTCCGCGCGCCGCCAGCGACGACAGGATGAACACCGGCAGCGACATGCCGGTCAGCCCCGAGGCGATGGTGATGACCTTGTAGGGCAGCGGCGTCAGGCCGCCGAAGATGAACACGATCAGCAGCCCCCAGGTGTTGAACGCTTCCTGAAACTGCTCGAATTTCGACATGTAGCCGTAGAATTCGAGGATCGGCTGGCCGATGGCCTCAAACAGCACCGCGCCGATGAAGTAGCCGAACAGCCCGCCGACCACCGACGCCAGCGTGGCGATGACAGCGAAACGCAGCCATTTGCTGCGGTCGGCCAGCACCATCGGGATCAGCAGCACGTCGGGCGGGATCGGGAAGAACGAGCTTTCCGCAAATGAAATCCCCGCCAGCGATCGCTCGGCGTGGCGGGTGCGGGCAAGCGACATCGTCCAGTCGTAAAGGCGTCGAAGCATGAAATCCGTTTCTTTCGTGGAAGCGCCTTCCTAGAAAGAAACACTGGTCGAGGCAATGGCAGGCCGGGGGAATGCGATCTCAACTCTGCGCGAGGGCTGGGCACCGCGTCGAACCCGCAGGGTTCGCAAGGGCGACTGCCCGTCGGCCGTTCAGGCCGCCCCATCGGAGGCGTGAGCGCAGCGAACTGCCGTGAGATCAAGATGCTGGATGGGTCTTTATGGCACCGCGTCGAACCCGCAGGGTTCGCAAGGGCGACTGCCCGTCGGCCGTTCAGGCCGCCCCATCGGAGGCGTGAGCGCAGCGAACTGCCGTGAGATCTAGTAAATGGTGCCCCGCGCCGGAATCGAACCAGCACTCCGTTAGGAACCGCATTTTGAGTGCGGCGCGTCTACCAGTTCCGCCAGCGGGGCATCTGCTGCTCCGTAAATAAACGGCGCAGAGTTGTCAATGCGCTACGAAACGTCTGACGCGGCGCATCGGTAATAACGGGTGGTCACGTGGTCTCGTGACAGCAAGAGAGACGTCAATCAACTCGCCCGACCCCATCCTAGAGTGATGGCAGTCGCACCCGCGCCGTTTCCGGCACGGGGTCTTTAGCCTACCTTCGCAACAATTGACATGCGCTCTCGGGGAGAATTTGTCGCGTCAGGCCAGCGCCATGTCCAGCGCGGTCTCGCAGTGAATGCGGGTGGTGTCGAACACCGGCACGGTGACGTTGCCGTCGTGCAGCAGCATGCCGATCTCGGTGCAGCCGAGGATCAGGCAATCGACGCCCTTGTCGACCAACCGTTGCGCGATCGCTTCGTAGGCGGCGCGGCTGTGCGGCGTGACGATATCCTTGCACAATTCGTCGTAGATGATCCGGTGGGTCTGCGCGCGGTCGTCTGCGTCAGGAACGATCGGCGCGAGGCCGGCGTCGACCAGCCGCTCGATGTAGAAGCTCTGTTCCATGGTGAACGCAGTCGCCATCAGGCCCGGCTTGCGATACCCGGCGGCGACGATCCGCGCAGCGGTGGCATCGGCCAGATGCAGCAACGGAATGGTGACGTCGTCCATCATCTGGTCGGCCAGCTTGTGCATGGTGTTGGTCGCCAGGATCAGGATGTCGGCGCCGCCGCGCTCCAGCGCCTTGGCTTCGGTGTTGAGGATCGCCCCGGCGCGATCCCAGTCACCATTGGCCTGCAGGTGCTCGATGACGGCGAAGTCGAGCGAGCGAATCAGCAGTTCCGGCGAATGCAGCCCGCCCAGCCGTTCGCGGGTCAGGTCGCACAGCACGCGGTAGTAAAGCTGGGTCGAGGCCGCCGACATGCCGCCCAGAATGCCGATCGTCCTCATCGCGTCCTCCTCCCGTGTAGTCCGCCCGGCGCGGCCTCAGCCGGCAGGCGGAAACTTTGCGGTGCTGACCACCGGGCGTTCGATGGCGAAGCAGGCGGTCAGCGGCTTGCGCAGCAGATAGATGCCGATCGCCAGGCCGACGAACAGCGCCCAGGTCAGCGGCGTTGCGCGCAGATCCGGCGTGTTCAGCCACCACGAGCCCGTGGAGACGTCCAGCACTTCGGTGCGGCGCAGGAATACCTTGGAGCCGAGAAGGCCGCTGTGGACCGCGACAGCGCACCAGAACGAGCCGGTCGCCAGATAGGTGATGCACAGCAGCACGCCGAGCAGGAACAGGCCGACGAACAGCATCGCTTCTTCCGGCTGCAGCCAGGCGAGCGGGTCGGTCAGATTGTGCACCGAGGCGAACACCAGCGACGAAAACACCACCGCGCCGATGGTAACCGCCTTCGACGTGTTCCAGCGCAGGTAGCGCATCAGGAAGACGCGGAACATCAGTTCCTCGGTGATGGCCAGCACCAGCACCACCAGCAGCGCCACGCCGGTGCGGCGGGCAACGCGCCAGGTCATCTCGTTCCAGGCGTCCATCGACCAGTGAACATAGCCGAGCAGGCCCATCAGCACATAGGCGGCAATGACGATGGCCCAGGCGATGGCGAGCATGACCAGGAAGCCGCGCAATGCGGTGCGCCAGTTGCGCAGATAGAGCATGAAGAAATCGCGCACGCTGTCTTTTGCGATCAGCGTGACGTAGCCGAACACCATCAGGATGACGGTGAACAGCATCGACACCTGGCCAAAGCCGCGCGTGTCGAAAATCGACAGGCCGCTGCCGGTGACGCGGTACAGTCCCTCGAGAAGGGCCAGCGGAATGGGCAGGAACACCAGGAACAGGCAGATATAAAGGTAGCGCATGAAGGTCCAGACGTGACGTCGCAGGATGAAGCGAGCCGTCCAGAGGCGGCCCTGTCGTCGAAATGGCGTGATTACCCGCTTGAGGCGCGAAGCGCAACGTGGCGGGAGCGCCACACAGGCTCTGGCGTCAGGGGGGCAGTTTCTGGTACCGCTGCGCGGCCGCGTTGTTCGCAGAGGCGGCGCGAGCCAGGGAGTTTGTGGTCATGCTGGAACGGCAAGAGACCTACGAGGCGCTGAACGCGGCGTTCCGCTGGGAAATTCCGTCGCGCTTCAACATTGGTGTCGCGGTCTGCGACCGCTGGGCCGCCAGCGCACCCGAGCGCATCGCGCTCCTGCACTACAACCCCGATTCCGAGCCGGAAACGCTGACCTATCAACAGCTTGCCCATCGCTCCAACGCCCTCGCCAATGCGCTGCGGGCGCACGGCATCGGGCGCGGCGACCGCGTCGCGCTGCTGTTGCCGCAATGTTTCGAAACCGCGATCGCGCATATCGCGATCTACAAGCTCGGCGCTATCGCGGTGCCGCTGGCGTTGCTGTTCGGCGTCGAGGCGCTGGAATATCGCTTGGAGACTGCCGGCGTGAAGGCGCTGGTCACCAACGAGACCGGTCACGAAAAAGTGCGGACGTTGCGCGCGCGCCTGCCGGGGCTGACGACCGTGATTTCGATCGACGGTGCGGGCGGCGGGGCGTTGGGCTTCGACAAACTCGTCGCCGCCCATGCGCCGGAATTCGACGCCGAGGACACCGGGCCGGACGATCCGGCGATGATGATTTTTACCTCCGGCACGACGGGGCCGCCGAAAGGCGCGCTGCATGGCCACCGGGTACTGCTCGGCCATCTGCCCGGCGTGCAGATGACGCATGAATTCCTGCCGCAGCCCGACGACCGGCTGTGGACCCCCGCCGACTGGGCCTGGGCCGGCGGGCTGCTCAACGTGCTGTTGCCGGGGCTGTATCTCGGCGTGCCGGTGGTGTCGGGCCGGTTTGAACGGTTCGACCCGGAGATGGCGCTGCAGCTGATGGACCAGATGGCGGTGCGCAACGCTTTCATCCCGCCGACAGCGCTGCGGATGCTGAAGGCGGTGCGTGGCATCCGCTCCCGTTTCGACCTCAAGCTGCGTACCGTCGGCTCCGGCGGCGAAGCGCTGGGCCGCGAGACGTATGACTGGGCCAAAGCGGAGCTTGGGCTGACGATCAACGAATTCTACGGCCAGACCGAGTGCAATCTGGTGCTGTCGTCTTGCGCGGCGCTGGGCGTCAGCCGGGGCGGGGCGATCGGCAAGCCGGTTCCCGGCCATCAGGTGGCGGTGATCGACGGCGAGGGCAGGCCGGTCAAGACCGGCGAGGTCGGGCAGATCGCCGTGCGCCGGCCAGACCCGGTGATGTTCCTCGCCTATTGGCAGAACCCGGAGGCGACGGCGAAGAAGTTCATCGGCGACTGGATGCTGACCGGCGACCAGGGCATCGAGGACCCGGACGGCTACATTCATTTCTTCGGCCGCGACGACGACGTCATCACCTCGGCCGGCTACCGCATCGGCCCCGGCGAGATCGAGGACTGCCTCACCGGCCATCCCGACGTGGCGCTGGCGGCGGTGGTCGGCAAGCCCGACCCGCTGCGCACCGAGATCGTCAAGGCCTATGTCGTGCTCAAGCCCGGCGTCGAGCGCGATGAGGAGCTGGCGGGCGACATCAGCCTGTGGGTGCGCGAGCGGCTGTCGGCGCATGAATA
>JBEBXE010000256.1:0-5071 GCA_040391705.1 Aerobium aerolatum | reverse complement strand
ATCGTCTTCATCGAGTCGATGGCCGATTTCGGCAACCCGCTGGTGCTGGCCGGGGCAGCGTTCCCGATGCTGGCGCCGCAGGCCTATCTGGAGATCACCGGGTCGTTCAATCTGGCGCGCGGCGCGATGCTGTCGGTGATCCTGCTTCTTCCGTCGATCACCGCGTTTGCCATCCAGCGCTACTGGATCGCCAAGCGCCAGTATGTGACGGTGACCGGCAAGCCGAGCGCGTCGACCTCCAAGATTGTCCGCGAGCCGGTGAAATGGCTGCTCTACGCCTTGGTACTGTTGTTCGCGGCAATCGTGGTGCTGTTCTACGGCGTCATCTTTGTCGGCGCGTTCACGCAGGTCTGGGGCTTCAACTATGCGCTGACGCTCGACCACTTCGCCTACGTCTTCGATGTCGGGTTCAAGACCGTCACCGACACGCTGCTCATCGCCGTGATCACGACGCCGATCAGCGGTCTGCTGGGGATGCTGATCGCGTTCCTGGTCGTGCGCCGCGTGTTTCCCGGAAAAGGGGCGCTGGAGTTCGGCTCGATCCTGTCTTACGCGGTTCCCGGCACGATCGTTGGCATCGGCTATGTGCTTGCGTTCAACGGTCCGCCGATCATTCTGACCGGCACGCTGACGATCCTGGTGCTGTGTTTCGTCTTCCGCTATGTGCCGGTGGGCATTCAGTCCGGCATTGCCCTGCTGCGCCAGATCGACCCGTCGATTGAAGAAGCGGCGCAAAATCTCGGTGCCAGTGCGCTGACGACTTTCCGGAAAGTGACGTTGCCGCTGATCGCCCCGGCGTTTTTCTCGGCGCTGGTCTATGCGTTTGTGCGAGCGATGACGGCGATCAGTGCGGCGATCTTCCTGGTCTCGGCCAACTGGAACCTGATGACCGTGCAGATCCTCAATCAGGTCGGGTCGGGACGGCTCGGGGTTGCGGCAGCCTATTCCATCGTCGTCATTGGCATCGTGCTGGTTGCCGTCATTGTCATCAACGGCATTGTCAATCGGATGACGAGACATATGAACATGGTGAGATTCTAGTGGCCGAAGCAGTAACGATCCGCAATCTCAACAAACGTTTCGCCAGTCCTGACGCACCCGGACAGGATGTGCATGCGGTGCGGGACGCCAATCTCGAGGTTGAGCCCGGCAAGCTGGTGACGTTGCTGGGACCGTCCGGCTGCGGCAAGACCACGCTGTTGCGCATGATCGCAGGGTTTGAGGAGCCGACGTCCGGCGACATCTTGTTTGGCGACCGCCGGATGAACAATGTCGCGCCGAACCGCCGTGATGCGGGGATGGTGTTCCAGTCCTATGCAATCTTTCCGCATCTGTCGGTCTACGAAAATGTGGTTTTCGGCCTGCGCCTGAAGAAACTGTCCGACACGGAACTCACCGCACGCGCGGACAAGGTTCTTGCCGTCAGCGGCCTGACGTCGATGGCAAACCGGTCGCCGAGCCAGCTGTCGGGCGGCCAGCAGCAGCGTGTGGCACTTGCCCGCGCGATTGTGATGGAGCCGCGCGTCCTGCTGTTCGATGAGCCGCTGTCCAACCTCGATGCCAAGTTGCGCGACCAGATGCGGGTGGAAATTCGCGACATCCAGCAGCGCCTCGGGATCACGGCGCTGTATGTCACCCACGACCAGATCGAAGCGATGAGCATTTCCGATCGCATCGTGGTCATGAACGGCGGGCTGATCGAGCAGATCGGCACCCCGCGCGAGGTCTATGCCCGACCTGCGACCCGCTTCGTTGCCGAATTCATCGGCAAGGCCAATTTCCTGCAGGCCAGCGTTGTGGATTCGCAAATGGTCAGCGTCGGTGGAATTCCACTGCCGCTTGCCAACACCGCGAAGTCCGGGGAGCAACTGACGTTGGTTCTGCGCCCTGAAGCGCTCGCCCTTTCCGAGACGGCGGGAGATTTTCCGGCGACCGTTCGACGGGCAATGTTCCTTGGCAACATTGCCGAGTATCTGATCGACGTCGACGGGCTGGGCGAATGGCTGGTGGACAGCCCCAACCCCGGCGAGACCGGCCTGTTTGAGCCGGGATCGCGGCTGTTCGTGTCGCTGTCGCGCGGGTCCCTCCACGCGTTGGGCTGATGCAAAGCAGGCACGCGGGAAACGGTGGCCTCGCATGGTGGGCTCGATGAGGCTATAGCAGGGGCCTGCCCGCCGATTCCATTCCCCCGCCGTCAGAGTGTCCATGTTCCGTTTCATCCATTCGAGCGATCTGCATCTCGGCAAGCGTTTTGGCAATTTCTCCGGCGACCTGCCGGGCAGGCTGCGCGAGGCGCGCCACGCGGTGATCGCGCGGCTGGCCAGCCATGCGCGCGAGCACGGCGCGGAAACCATCCTTCTGGCCGGCGATACGTTCGACACCGAGACGCCAGCGCCGGACGTGCGCCGTCAGGCGCTGGCCGAGATGCGCCATCACGCGCCGATCCGCTGGGTGATCCTGCCCGGCAACCATGATTCGCTGCAGGCGACGCAACTCTGGAACTCGCTGAAGGAGGAAGCGCCCGACAACGTCGTTTTGGCCATGGAACCGTGTGCCCTCGAACTGGCTGCCAATGTCGTGCTGTTGCCTGCGCCGTGCACGACGCGGCGGCCGGGTCGCGACGTGACCGCGTGGATGGACAGCGCTGCAACCCCCGAGGGTGCGCTGAGGCTCGGGCTTGGCCATGGCGCGATCCGCAGCTTTTCGGAAGAGGCTGCCGGGCTCGACGTCATCGACCCGGAGCGGGCGCGTCGGGCCGGGCTCGACTATCTCGCGCTTGGCGACTGGCACGGGGCGGTCGAGATCGATCCGCGCACGCGCTACAGCGGCGCGCCGGAGCCGGATCGCTTCAAGCACGAGCGTCCGGGCGAGGCGTTGCTGGTGTCGCTGTCGGGGCCGGGCGCGATGCCCGAGGTCCAGCCGCTGCCGACGGAAAGTTTCAGCTGGAAGATGCTCGATCTGCATCTGCTTGACGGCGATGATCCGGTGCCGGCGCTGGCGGCGTTGCTGCCGGAACTGCGCCACCGGCGCCAGTCGTTGACCCGCGTCGTCGCCACCGGGCGCAGCCGGCTCGAACAGCGCGCCGCGCTGGCGCTGGCGATCGACGGCGCGACGCCGGACTTTGCCTTGCTTGAACTCGACGACACCGGCCTCGTCACCGAGTGCGAGGTCGATGATCTCGACCGGATCGACAGCGCCGGTGCGTTGCGCGAGGCCGCAGACGCGCTGTTTGCCGAAGCCGCCGCCGACAGCCTTTCGGCTGCCGAGCGCGACATCGCGCGTGCGGCCCTTGCCCGGCTCTATGCCTATGCGCAGGAGGTCTCGGCATGAAGATTTCCGCCTTGCGGCTGTTCAACGTCAAGCGGTTTGCCAATCGCGGCGTCGCGATCGAAGGCATCGGCGATGGCGTCAACGTGCTCAGCGCCGCCAACGAATATGGCAAGTCGACCAGCTTCGAGGCGCTGCATGCGCTGTTCTTCCAGCGCCATTCGGGCACGCCGGAAGCGGTGCGGCGGTTGCGGCCCTATAGCGGCGGCAATCCGATGGTCGAGGCCGACATCACCACGCAGGCGGGGACCTTCCGCATCGCCAAGCAGTTTTACGGCGGCGGCTGGGCGCGGATCACCGATCTGGCGGCCGGGCGGCTGGTCGCGCAAGCTGACGAGGCCGAAAACTTCATCGCCAATCTGGTCAAGGGCGGCACGGCCGGACCGGCCGGGCTGCTGTGGGTGCGGCAGGGCATCACCGGCATCGAGAAGCGCAGCAACACCGAGGAAGAGGGCGAAAAGCAGGTGCGCAAGAGCCTGCTCGAATCGGTGCAGGGCGAGGTCGAGGCGATTACCGGCGGCCGGCGCATGGCCGAGATCATCGCGGCGGTGGCCGAAGAAGCCGACAAGCTGGTGTCCAAGCGCGGGCCGCGCGCCGGTGGGCGCTATGCCACCGCGATCGAGGAGCGCGACCGTCTTGCCGCCGCCGAGCAGAAGCTTGCCGATGAGGTGAGCATGCTGCGCGATGCGCTGGACAAGCGCGTGTCGATCACCAAACGGCTTGCCGAACTCGACCAGCCAGAGGAACGCCACGACCGGCGGCTGGCGGTGGAGAAGGCCCAAACGGCTTTCGATAGCGCCAAGGCGCATGGCGAGAAGGTGCGCGCGGCGGAAGCCGAGCTGCAGCTGGTGCGCGAACGCCGCACCGCTGCCGACACCGCGCTCGTGACGTTTCGCGGCGCGCTGGCGCGGGCGCAGGCGCTGGACGAGAAACTGCAGGCGCAAGAGCAGCAACGCGGGCTGATTGTTGAGCACCGCAGGGAGGCTGCCGCTGCCATCGACACGGCAAGAGCCGAGCTTGAAGCCGCCGAGATCGAGGAACAAAGCGCGCGCGACCTGCTGGCCCGGCTGGGCGCTGCGCTCAAGGCAAAGCAGGCGGCCGAGCAGCTTGCCGACCTGAACAAGCGGCTGGCCGAAGCGGACGGCCTGCGCAGGACGCTGGAGGATCGCGAGGCGAAGCTCGCCCCGATCAACATTTCGGCAGACGCAATCGACGCGTTGCAGAAGCTCGAGATCGAGATCGCGCAACTGCGTGCGGTCGAGGAGGCGGCACGGCCGTCGGTTTCTATTGTCTACGATGCGGGTGCTGCGGTCGGCGTGGCGGTGGATGGTCAGCCGCTCGAAGACGGGGTCGAGCGCAGCTATGAGGGGCAGGCGCGACTTTCCGTTCCCGGCATCGGCACCATCACCTTGCGCTCCAACCAGCCGTCGCGGGCAGACGGGCGGCGCGAGCAGATCGAAACCAAACGGCGCACGCTGCTGGTGTCGATGGGGGTGGACGGTCTTGCGCAGGCGCGGGAATGGCAGGTGCGCGCGCAGGAATTTGCCGCGGAGATCCGTGAAGTGCGGGCGCGGTTGTCACTGGTTGCACCTGACGGACTGGCAAAGCTTCGCGAAGACATTGCTGCCTGCGATGTCGGCGGTGCCGAGCTTCTCGAACTGAAGGCCGATCCCGAGCAGGTCCGCTCTGCGCTTGCCAGCGCCGAGCAGCGGCGCACGCTGGCCCGGCAGGCGCAGCGTGACGC
>JBEBXE010000255.1:0-5127 GCA_040391705.1 Aerobium aerolatum | reverse complement strand
CGACGACGACGGTGAAGACCCATCGCCAGAAGCTTTACGCCAAGCTGAACCTTTCGACCCAGCAGGAGCTGTTTTCCGCCTTTCTGAAAAGCCTTAGTCTTTGATGCTTCCTACCTGAAATCTTCCAGCCGCGCACGGCCGGAAAAGAAAAAGGCCGTCGACGCTGCGACGGCCTTTTCCGAAATTGTCTGGAGAGCCGCAGTCAGCCCCGGCGCATCGCGCCGTTTTCCCACCCTTCGAACTTGCCGGTGAAGAAGTCGACATTCTGGAAGCCGAGCAATGACAGCACCGTGTAGGAGTGCGTGAGCTGGACGCCGCCGCGCGTAAACAGGATGACCTGCTTGTCCGGCGTGACGCCTGCTTCCTGATAGAGCTTTTTCAGCTCGGCGGTGTCCTTGAGGACACGGTTTTCGTCGAGGGTCGTATCCCAGAACACGTTCACCGAACCCGGGATCTGGCCAGCGCTGTAGTCCGATGGGGAGCGTACGTCGACGACGACGACATTCGGGTTGGCGGCAAGTTCCTTGACCTGATCGGCTGTGAGGAAGCGCGGACCCTGCGACGACTCTTCCGAAACATCCTGGCCGGTGAAGGCGTAGTTGCCCAGCGCAAGCGACTGGCCGGCAGCCGGATCGCGGCTCCACTCATCCCAGCTTTCGTCATAGATGCGCACGTTGGTGTAGCCCAGATTGCGCAGCGCGATGTAATTGTTGGCCGCCGCGACGCCCGAACCGCAATAGGAGAGGATTTCCTTTTCCTTGTCGATGCCGCGCGAAGCCAGCAGCTTGTTGATCACGTCCTCCGGCTGGAGCTTGCGATCATCGGTCAGCAGGCGCGAGGCGACGAGCGACTTGGCCCCCGGAATGTGGCCGTCCACGAAGGCGTCGGAGTTGCGGCCATCGACGACCACGGCGTCGGGCGCGCTGATGCGGGCTTCCACATAGGCTTTGTCGACGCGCACGTCATGCTTGTCGGTGATCTTGAAGTTGCTTGCCGCGACTTCGGCCGGACCCGTCTCGAGCGAACTGCCGAAAGCGTCGATGCCGCCGTCGAGGACGTGGATATTCTTGAAGCCGGCATATTCGAGCGCGATGAAGGCGCGACCGGGCAAGGAGTTGTTGTCGTAGATCACCAGCGTGTCGCCGTTTTCAAGGCCAGCCGCGCTGATGACCTCCTCGAAGACAGCATCTTCCTGGAATTCGTTGCGGATGCCGTCGCGTTCGGAAACGTTGAGCGACGCCCACGGCAGGTTGACCGCACCCGGGATGTGGCCCTTTTCGAAGGCGGCCTTCTGGCGGACGTCGACGATCTTTGCGCCGTTTTCGGCAAGTTCGGAAAATTGCGCGACATTGACGATGATCGGGTAGCTGGTCTGCTGGGCAAAGGCGGCGCTCAGAAACGAGCCGGGCGCGCCGGCGTCGATGGCAGGCGCACCGACCGCGAGTGCGAACACCGAAAGCGCGCCGGCTGTGAGGAGGGACTTGGCGGACGTATGAAGCATTGGGAGACGAAGCATGAGGAGGACTCCAGAAAAATCTACAGTGGGAATGTCACAGAAGGGTGATTTCGCGGCAATCAACAGGGTGCCAAAGCTTCCGGGCTTCGGATAAAATTATTCCCGGAAACCCATTTTTATCGAAATCATTTCACAACGGCGCGTTCCCATCCCGTCAGGAAGGGCTCCCAGCCGGGAAAGACGCGGAAGAGCGCGAGTTGAATGGCGCGGTCCGCCCCGAACCAGATGGTCAGGCCGACGGCAAGGATGAGAACGCCCATCGCCTGCTGGATGCGGGCGCTGTTGCGTTTCAGAAACCCCGTACGGCTGTAGAGCCTGTGCCCGAAAAGAACCGCGAGCCCCATCGGGATGGCGGTGCCCATGCTGAAGGCGAGGGCGGTGAGGGCGGAGGAAAATGTCGTTTGCTGGTTGAGCGCCAGCGTGATGACCGAGGCCATGATCGGCCCGACGCAAGGGGTCCACGCAAGACCGAGCCCCGCGCCGACCACGACCCCGCCGCCAAAGCCGGATGAGGCGCCGCCCCCCGATGCGAAGCGGCTGGCGACGGGCGCGGCAAGCATCTCGAAACGGGCTTTCAGCGCCGGAATGGCGAGCACCAGCCCCATGATGACGAAGATGAGCGCAGCAGTGGTTCGGTGCGCATCGGGCGACAGCGCAAACTGGCGTACAAACAGGCTGAGAAACAGCGTGACGCCGCTGAAGAAGGCCGCAAAACCGACGATGACGCCTGCCGGGCGCAAACGGCCTCCGATGGTCGAATTGGCCAGGATGACCGGCAGCAACGGGAGAACGCAGGGCGACAGGACCGTGACCACGCCCGCAACGAACGCGAAAAAAAGTGTCATATGTGATCTTTCGGTGCGGGCCGCCGTCGCGGTCTATTCTGAAGGTGCCTGGCGCGTGTTTTCGTTGAGGCCGGCGACGCCGCCGGCGTTCCAGAGCTTCACGCCGTCGGCCTTTTCATCCAGCAGCACGAACGTGTCCTGGTAGGTGACGCCGTATTTCGATTTGAGTTCGGTCTCGGTGTCGTAATCGGCGATGACGAGGGTGATGTCAGGCTCGACCTCGGACCATTTTTCCGACAACTCGGACAGCGTCAGGATGCAGTTGGGACACCAGGACGCGAAGAAAAAAACGACGGTCTTTTCTCCATCCGCAGCGATCGCCGCGAGATCGGTGGCGTTGGATTCGTATTGGATCAGTCGGGCGCGCGCATCTTCCTGCGCCCCGGCGACCTGCGCAAAAGCCGGGAGCGCGACGGGCACAGGGCTGGCGGCGACGACGATGGAAAGGGCGAGCGCCGCCCCGCGAAACCTATGGAAATTCGGGATCATTCTTTCACCATGCGAACAGTTGCGGGAAAGATACCGGACCAGGCAGGTCGTAAGAAGGAACAGTTTTCTGCAATGCCATATAGGCGCGCCTGGAAATTTCAAACGGCCAGGCTTTTGGGGAAGAATGTTGTTTCTTATAGCCTGAGCCGTGTGGGATAAAATGTTCCTTTCCGACAGGCCTGGATGACATGACCGCCACAACTTTCGACACCAAACCCTCGGGCGTCCGGATCGACGGTTCGCCGCTCCTCATTATCGCGGTGGCGATTGTGGCCGGCGCTGCGGCGCTTTCCATCATCGTCAGCGCCACACAGGCGTTGCTATTCCTGACAGGCGGCCTCCTCGGGCTCGCGCTCTACCAGGCTTCATTCGGCTTTACGGGCGGCTGGAAACGCTTCGCCACAGAAGGCCGCAGCCGCTCGATGCGGGCGCAGTTCATCATGATCGCCATCACGGCCATCGTATTCATTCCTGTCATGAGCGGCTTCCTCGACCTCGGACGCAGTTTTGCGGGCGCATGGGCGCCTGTCGGCGTTTCGGTCGTCTTCGGCGCGTTCCTGTTCGGTGCGGGCATGCAGCTTGGCGGCGGATGCGGCTCGGGAACGCTGTTCACCGTGGGGGGAGGAAGCGCGCGCATGCTGGTCACACTGCTCGGCTTCATCGTGGGTGCGACGGTCGGCACCTGGCATCTGCCGTTCTGGCTCGACCTCCCGTCGATGCCGGTGGTGCGTTTCGGCGAGACATTCGGGGCGATCGAAGGCACGCTGGCGACGCTGGCGGGGCTGGCCGCAATCGTGGGCGTGCTCGCCTTCATCGAGAAGCGCAGGCACGGCGACGTCGAATCCGTCTTCTCCGGCCTGCGCGAGTTCTCGCCGTCGAGCTTTCTCCATGGACCTTGGCCGCTGATCTTCGCAGCCGTCATCCTCGCGCTCGGCAACATCGTCACGCTGTTCCTCGCGGGCCATCCGTGGTCAGTGACCTACGGCTTCGGCCTGTGGGGCGCCAAGGCGTTCGAGGCTATCGGCATTCCGGTGTCGAGTTGGGCGTTCTGGCAGATTCCGGCGCAGGCGCGGGCGTTGAACCAGAGCGTGCTGTTCGACGTCACCTCGGTCATGAATTTCGGCATCATCCTTGGCGCGGCGCTGGCCGCCGCGCTCGCGGGCAAGTTTGCACCGAAGGTGGCCGTGCCCTTCCTTTCCTGGGTCGCGGCGATCATAGGCGGCCTTCTGATGGGGTATGGCGCGCGGCTTTCCTTCGGCTGCAACATCGGGGCGCTATTTTCAGGCATTGCTTCGGGCAGCCTGCATGGCTGGGTATGGCTCGTGATGGCCTATCTTGGCAGTCTGGTCGGCATCTTCATCCGCCCTGTCTTCGGTCTCGACGGGTTCAAGAAAATATGAGCAACAAGAACACCACCCTCTTCGCAGCCTCATTGCTCGTCGCCATTGGCGCGGTCGCCGCCGACCATGTGACCAGCGACGCGCCGGTGGCGCTCGCCGCACACGAGGAAAACCTCAACCCGTGCGCGGCGGCCGCACCGCCACCGGCCCCGGGCGAACGAAACTATGACGATATTGCCGACGGCTACTCTATCGGCGGCGCTCCCGCTCCGGCGCCTTCGCCAGCTCCCGCAGCAGCTAACCCCTGTTCGGCAGGCGCGCTGTGAGCAGCGAAGAAGACAAGCGGCGCGCCAGCCAGGAGATCGCCTATTGCGAGCATATCCTGGCGAAGTCGGGCACAAGCGTGCTCAACCGCGTGTTGCCGTCACAAGGGCTGGTGGCGTGGAAGCACTATCCGGAGCCGGAGGTGTTCGATCCCGCACATGGGGCGCAATGGTACTATCATTGCCATGACAACAGCGCCGAGGCGGGCGAACACGGCCATTTCCACTGCTTCGTACGGCCGGACGGGCGCGAGAGCGCGCCTTGTCACCTGATCGCGATAGGCGTGGACGCGCGCAGCCGGCTCACGCGCCTCTTCACGGTCAACCAATGGGTGGTAGGCGGAAGCTGGCGTGACGCGGCGACGGCCAACGCACTTCTCGACCGCTTCAATGTCGAACTGGCGACGCCGGACTATCTCGTAAATCGCTGGCTGACGGCGGTTGTGAGCCGCTACGAAGACGACATCGCAAGGTTGAATGTCGAGCGCGACGAAAAGCTGGCCGCGACCGGGCGTCCGCTGACGGAGGTGTTGGAAGACCGCTCCATAGAAGTGCTTTCGCAACTGCGCATAAGCGCGTGACGCTCTTCCAAAATTGAAATGACTTCGCCGGCG
>JBEBXE010000254.1:0-5146 GCA_040391705.1 Aerobium aerolatum | reverse complement strand
CCTATGACATCCCGATGGACACGGTGCTGACCGAGGAAGGCTGACACCGACTCCCAGTGCCTCCTTCGAGGTTCGCCGAAAGGGCTCGTACCTCAGGATGAGGAAGGTGGGTTGTCGAACCCTTCAGCGGTGGGGATTCGATTCACAACAGACCTCATCCTGAGGAGCGAGCGCAGCGAGCCTCGAAGGACGCACGGCATCGATGACGGTCGACCGTCAGGACTGGCTGTGCTTGCTGAATAGGTGCCGGATAGCCTCCGCTTCGCTCCAGCTTCCGGGATGACGCCGGGGGAGTGCTGTCGTCGCCAACTCTACCCCGCCGTCATCCCGGACAAGGGAGCTTTGCTCCCGCAGAGCCGGGACCCATTGGCGGTCCTCATCCTGGCGATCCGCGAAGGACGCACGGCGTTGATGACGGTCGACCGTCGGGACGCGTTGGCTAAAACCCTATTCGGCGGCGCTGAGCAGGCGGGTGTTGCCGAGGATGCCTTGTTCTTCCAGCACCGGATAGGCGATCGAGGCCAGCAGCGAATTGATCTGCTTGAGGTCGCGGATCGTATCGAGATGCAGCGAGCTGGTTTCGAGGCTCTTCTTGGCACCCTTGCGCAGGCGTTCGAAGTGGCTCTGGCTGGTGCTGCGTTCGAGTTCGCGCAGCCGGTCCTTTTCGCGCACCAGTTGCAGCGCGGTGGCGGGGTCGCGGGTGATCAGCACGTTGAACGCCAGCCGGGCATTGGCAAGCACCGATGCATGCAGGTTCGACAATTCGCGCCAGCCTTCCGGCGTGAAGGTCAGGCCACGGTCGAGCTTCTTGCGCACATGCACCAGCATGTTGCGCACGATGATGTCGCCGACCTGCTCGAGCTTGACGCAGGCGTCGAGCAGTTCCCCGGTGCGCTTTTCTTCTTCCTCGCTCATCGCCTCGGGCGGGATGCGGGCGAGGTAGAGCTTGATCGCCGCATGCTTGCGGTCGACCCGGTCGTCGAGCGACGCCAGCGCGTCCATGCGGTCGCGTTCCGGTTCCTCGTAAAGCTCCATGATGTTCTTGAGCATCACCTCGACGGTCTCGCAGACGCCGACGACCGCACGGGTGACGTTGGCAAGCGCGCGCGACGGGTTGCCGAGCGCGTCGGGATCGAGCGCGCTGGCCTCGCGGTCTTCCAGCGTCACCGCCAGCGCCGGGGCGGCGTAGGCCAGTACCGATTCGACGCTGCGATGCACCAGTCCGGCGAACGGCAGGCCGCAGATCACCAGCAGCAGGTTGAAGACGATGTGGGCATGGACGATCTGCAACGCCGGCGTCGCGCCCAGAAGCCCGATCGGCGGGGCAAACAGCACGATGCCCGTCAGCACCACCACCGCGCCGACGGCGCGGATGACGAGGTTGCCGAGCGGAACCGTGCGGCTGGCCGCCGGCATGGTGCGAGACAGCATCGCCGCGATGAGGCCGCCGCCGAGATTGGCGCCCAGCACCAGCACGATGCCGAGTTCGGCGGGCACCAGCCCACGGGTCGCCAGCGCGGCGATCAGCAGGATGAAGGCGACGCTGGAATGGAACAGCCAGGTGGCGATGGCGGCAATGACGAATGCGGTGATCGGATCGCCGGACAAATAGTTGACGATGACCGGCAGGATCTGGCTTTCGCGCAGCGGTTCGGAGGCGCTGCCGATCAGTTGCAGCGACAGGATCAGCAGGCCGATGCCAACGAGGATACGCCCGAACTGCTGCCACGCCTGCCGCTCGGTGGCGAGGAAGATCGCGGTGCCGAAGAACAGCGCCAGCGGCACCACCAGCGACAGGTTGAAGCTGAGCAGCTTGACCACCACCGCAGAGCCAAGGTCGGCGCCGAGCACGGCGATCAGGCCGGTGGCGCCGGAGACGATGCCGGAGCCGGCAAAGGAGCCGACCAGCAGCGACACCGCGGTCGCACTTTGCAGGCAGACGGCGAGACCCGCGCCGGCGGCGACCGCCAGCAGCGGATTGCGCAAGGTGTGGCGCAGCTTGCGCCGCAGCACGTCGCCATAGGCGCGCTCGACGCCGGTGCGCACCATGCGGGTGGCCCACAGCAACAGCGCGACCGCGCCGGCAAGATGAATCAGAACGACAGAGCCGGTCATGGTGTGAGCCTCTTGGCAGGTGCGCCATATGCTCGGGGATGGTCAGAATAAAGCGTGAGCAAAGCAGTGAAACTCAAAATGGTTTCCAATGATTCTACATTAGCCGAATAAACTTTTCATGCCTAATCTGCGACACGCCAAGACGCGCGTGCAGTGCTGGCGACGCCGGGCGTCACCGGCCGCTTGCAGCACGGGAATTTGTCGCGCACAGTTTGCGGTGGGCTTTGTCGGTCGACAGTCGTATGAACGGCCAACCGTGCCTATATGGACGGCTTGTGAGGCTTTTTGACGATGCGCTTTCCGCCATCCTTTCTGGAAGAAATCCGTGACCGCGTGCCAATTTCGGCCGTGGTCGGCCTGCGCGTGACCTGGGACAAGCGCAAGACCAACACGTCGCGCGGGGATTGGTGGGCGTGCTGTCCGTTCCATGGCGAGAAGTCGCCATCGTTTCACTGCGAGGACCGCAAGGGCCGCTACCACTGTTTCGGATGTGGGGCTTCCGGCGATCACTTCAACTTCATGACCGAACTCGACGGCCTGAGCTTTCCCGAAGCGGTCGAGCGGGTCGCCGAGATGGCCGGCGTGCCGATGCCGGCGCGCGATGTGATGTCGGAACGGCGCGAGCAGGAACGCGCCACGCTGACCGACGTCATGGAAATGGCCACCGCGTTCTTCCAGGACCGGCTGCAAAGCGCGGACGGGGCGAAGGCGCGCGCCTATCTGCGCGAGCGCGGCCTCAATTCCGTCACCCAGCAGACATTCCGGCTGGGCTATGCGCCGGAAGGGCGCAATGTGCTGAAGGAGCATCTTGCCGCCAAGGGCGCGACACGCGACCAGATCGAAGCCTGCGGCCTCGTGGTGCACGGTCAGGACATCCCGGTGTCCTACGACCGGTTCCGGGACCGCGTGATGTTTCCGATCGAGGATTCGCGCGGGCGCATCATCGCCTTTGGCGGGCGGGCGCTGTCGCGGGATGCGCCGGCGAAATATCTCAACTCGAATGACACCGAGCTCTTCCACAAGGGCAACGTGCTGTACAATTTCGCCCGGGCGCGGCGCGCCCAGCAGAAGACCGGCACCGTGATTGCGGTGGAAGGCTACATGGACGTGATCGCGCTGGCGCAGGCCGGGTTCGAGAACGTCGTGGCGCCACTCGGCACTGCGCTGACCGAAAACCAGCTCGACCTGTTGTGGCGCATGACCGGCGAGCCGGTGCTGTGCTTCGACGGCGACCAGGCCGGGCTGAAGGCCGCATGGCGCGCCGCCGATCTGGCGCTGCCGGCGATCGAGGCCGGCAAGACGTTGCGCTTCGCGCTGTTGCCGGAAGGGCAGGACCCGGACGATCTGGTCAAGAACGGCGGTCCCGACAGTTTCCGCGAGGTGCTGGCGCACGCCCGGCCGCTGGCCGAACTGTTGTGGCTGCGCGAAACCTCGGGTGGCGTCTTCGAAACGCCGGAGCGGCGCGCCGAGCTGGAAAAGACCTTGCGCGAGATGACGTCGCGCATTCGCGACGAGAATGTGCGCCGTCACTACCAGCAGGACATGCGCGACCGCACCCAGACGTTTTTCGGCCGCAAGCCGCAGGCCCCGCGGGGCCGGTTCGGCGATCAGGACCGTGGCGGCTTTGGCGGACGCCCGAAAACCGGCCAGGCCACCGGGCGTTTTGCCGTCAGCGACAGTCTTGCCCGTTCGGCGCTGGTGCGCACCGGGGGCGGACCGTTGCCGCCGCGCGAAACCGTGATGCTGGTGGCGATGATCAACCATCCGGCCTTGCTGGAGGAGTATTTCGACGCCTTCGAAGACATGAACCTGCCGCATCCGGATCTGCGCCGGCTTCACGGAGTTGTGCTCGACGTGATGGCGCATGCTGCCCAGCACGACCGCGCCGCGCTGGTGGGGGCGCTGGAAGCTGCCGGTTTGAGCGAGGCGTGGGAAGCCGCCGTGACGCTGGTGCGGCGGATGCGGCTGTGGACAGCGCTGGAAGACGCCGCACTCGACGATGTCCGCGAGGCGTTCGGGCAGGCGGCAGCGCTGTATTCACGTGCCCGCGAACTGCGTCAGCAACGCTCGAGCGTGCAGGCGGCGCTGGCCGAGGCGGTGGAAAATGGCGAGGAGCAGTCGTCGCAACATCTGTTGCAGGTGCTGAACACCATCAGCATGGACATTGCCAATGTCGAGCAGCTCGAGGCGCTGGTGGAAGGATTCGGGGTTTCGTCGGGCCGTCTCCAGGGCTGAGGCGGGCCTCACTCCGGGCACCACCCCTTGCGGAAGATAATCCACGTTCTACATAAGGCTGACGAGACGAGGGCGTTGCATGCCGTCATGGTGCAGAACTGCGCCATAACGGCATCATCAAGCAATTGATTCGCTTTTTTCGTCCGAATCAGGTCTGAGCGGCTTGACCTTCCGTGTGAATGACGGAATCAGGACGGTTGCAGTAATCGGCGGGCTATCGACGCGATGCCCGGAATGCAATGGACGACGTGCTTTGGTGGACGGAATGGGGCGTCCACCATATATAAGCCGGTGATGTCAGGGTTAATCGGGAATTAAGGCGAAGCAGCTATCGCGATTCGGACGCGTGTGAAACCGGTTTCACCGCGACCGCGGAGGTTTTGAAAACCTCAGCGATTGCTTCCGCCTCTTGGAGAAAATACGACATGGCGACAAAAGAGAAGGAAGAGGTCGAGAACGAGCGCGAAGGCACGACCGACGGGCCTCTCCTCGACCTTTCCGACGATGCTGTCAAGAAGATGATCAAGCTCGCGAAAAAACGCGGGTATGTCACCATGGACGAGCTCAATGCCGTTCTGCCTTCGGAAGAAGTGACGTCCGAGCAGATCGAAGACACCATGGCTATGCTGTCCGATATGGGCATCAACGTCGTGGAAGACGACGAGGCGGGCGAAGAGCCGGCCGAGGAGACGAATAACGCGCCGGCTGACGAGGAAGAAGCCAACGAGCTTGCCGAACAGACCGGCACGGCTGTTGCTGCCCCCGTCAAGAAAGAGCCGACCGACCGTACCGACGA
>JBEBXE010000253.1:0-5163 GCA_040391705.1 Aerobium aerolatum | reverse complement strand
TCGTCCTGGGTCGGCTTGATCTCCTCGGTCACCACCGTTTCGACCTTGCTGCCCGCCCCCGAACCAAACCCTGAGCCGATGCCCGGAATGTTGAACGAAGGCGCATTCGCGGCCTCGCGCTGGTGGGTGTCGGTGCGCCCGAAGCCCGCACCTGCCATTGCCGGCGCCTGCGTGCGTGCGGACTGCGCCCGGAAAAAGCGCATCGCCAACATGATTGCGCCTCCGATCAACAGCATCTGGATCAGAAAGCCGAACATCCCGGCCATACCGCCAAAGCCCTGCCCCAGAAGAACGCCCAACAGGCCGCCAAGCAACAGGCCGCGCATCATCGATCCGCCGAAGCCGTTCATGAAACCCGGACGCTGCGCACCAGCCGGCTGCTGGCGGGCTGCTGCGCTGGGATTGGTGTTGGGCGTCATCGACCGTTCGACCGGCGCGGTTGGTGCCGGCGCGGTGCGCGTTGGCGGTGCGGCCTGGAAGGTTCGCGCACCCCGGCTGCCGAAGCTGCCACCGCGCCGCGCTTCCGCGTGATCCATCGCCGTCAAGGAAAATGCCAGGAACAGCCCCGCAAACAAGGTTACAAATCGGACGGTACGCGAAGTCGACATCGGCAGTTCCTCAATAATGCTGTGTTGGCTGCTGGGCGGTCTTAGGCAGTGCTCGTGATGAGAAAGGCGCATAGCCTATCCCACCCGAGTTTGCGACGGTCAGTCGAACAATTCTTCGAAGAACGACTTCCTGCGTTTCGGATATCGCTGTCCATGCGAACGTTCGTAGTCGTCATCGTCACGACCGCGCTCCGGCTGGCGCCTTGTATCGGGCTGCGGCTGAACGGGTGCAGCCTCCTTGCTGGCACGCTCGATGATTTTGTCGAGTTCGCCGCGATCAAGCCAGACACCGCGGCATTGCGGGCAGTAGTCGATCTCGATGCCCTGACGCTCGCTCATCACCAGAGCGACACGGCAGGAAGGGCAAACCAGACCAAGAAGAGGAGATGTCATGCGTAACTCCGAAGCGGATTGGCGTTGAACCCGATCGATGTTCCTCAACATGATGAAAGGGCCCTGTAACGCGGTCCGACATCACGATCACCCGAAGATGACAGTCAGAGGGGCCCGGCCCGCGCCTGAAACTTGGGCGTGGCATGGCCCACTTTCAAGAGCAGCTTTTCCAGAAAACGCATCCGTTGACCGATTTTTCGCGCGCCGTACGATCTGCTCTCCACACATCATTTGAACCTCGGGCCTTGCAGGCTCTTCAGCAATGAATCAGACACCTGAATTCCGCTGCTTTCTTCGATATGGCTGTCAGATAACGAACTTTCCGCTGGTTTCGTGGGCTTTTGAGCGTCGAGCTTTGCCCTCAGCAGCGCCATCACCATCGGCCACGTCGAGAATTGACCTTCTTTCGCCCTGTCCGTCAGGTTGCGCAGATAGCCGCCCGCACTGTTGATCTGTTCGGCCCGTTGATACATCGCGGCAAGCGTGATGGCAGCCTGCCGATCTCCGATGGCCGAACAGGCATCAGCCCAAGCGCTTGGGCTGATGCCGAGCAGCTTTCGTGCAGTCTCAGCGGCAGCCACCAGATCCCGCCAATGCCGGATTTCGCCGCCTTGCGCCACCTCGCGAATGTCAGGGCAGGCATCCAGCACGATTGCCAAGGGCAGTTCCCGCTTTGGCAGGCTGCGCACGTTGTCGGTATCCGCTACGGTGCCGCTCGCTTCTACGTTTTGTCCTAAGCTGTTTTTAGATTCAAAATAGGAGTCTGGTTTTGAATTCTGTATGTGGCGATCAGAATGAGACTCATTGGCGTTCGGTTTCGTTGTTTTTGTAAATGTTTCCAGTGCCTCACAGATCTCCCCGTGAAGGTCGTGGAGGTCCGCGCAGATGTCCTCTACGAGCTGCCGCGCTGCCGTCCTTGGCAGCCTTGCCATGATCGTCTGGTAGGCTTGCAGCACGCGGCCCCAGTTGCCCGGGACGTTTTCCTCAATGCCTGCGTCGATCATCTTGACGATATCGCGCCGCAGCAGCGTCAGCCTCTCTCTGGCGACGCGTACCGCCTTCTTCTCGGCCTGGACTGCGTCGGCAAGGTCCCTGAACTCCTGGGCTCGCGCAACGATCGGCGAAAGATCGAAACCGTAGGCCTGCTCGACCTCCCCTTCCCGGCTTCTGCGTGCAAAGCGTTTGCCGTTGGGACTATCTCTGCGAATAATCAGGCCGCAGTCCACCAGCACAGCAAGGTGCCGCCGAAGCGTTGCCGGCGAGATGCCGTTGGCGCGCGCGATAAGCTGCTCATTCGACGGCCAGACGATGAGCTCGCCATCGGCCGACAGCTCGGTCTCCCGATGAAACGAGAACAGAGCGTTGAGGATCGCCAAGGCACGATCCGTCGCGCCGAGCGGTTCTCGCGCTTCACGGATATGCTGAAAGGCCTTCCATTTATTAACCACCGCCCCTTCGGGCATGGATCTGGCCGTCACCTGGCTTGATATCTGGCCAAGCGTCATCGGCCGCCGCCCAAAGGGCGTCGTTGAGATGTGCGTCTGCATCTTTCTTCACCTGCTACGAGGCAATAGAATTCCGCTCGCCGAATCGACGCTCACTGGCCCGAGGGCCTTGACTGTGATTCCAGGAAGTGCGATTCTCTTGTCACCACAACTGAGAAGGGCTTCCGGAATGTCGTTTCGGGGGCCTTTTTCTTTGCCCGGTTTCTGATCCTTCCCTTCCGACTATCAAATTGTCAGCTGACAATCCGCCGAAAGAGACTGTTTTTCAGTGCCTTGCTCCTTTAGACGTGCCACTTGATTTTGCTTCAGGGCTGCCTTCGAACTCCTCAAGGAGTGCTGGAAGGCGGCGCTGGAGGAAACTTGAGAAGCTGGCGTTGTCGGATACAAGGCGGATATTGCCGCCCCGCTTCTCGACCCAGGCAATTCGATCAGAGGCAGCGGGACGCCGTTTGGCGATCCGCTTTGCCGAACCGACCGTCTGTAGCGCCAGCGTGAACCGTGCGTCGGTGTCCGCGCTCTCGAAGGTCGAGGACGACACCAGTTCATTCAGTTCGTCGCGCGCGCCGGCCTGTTCCAGCCCTTTGACCAGTTGCAGCCATCTCGGCCGGCCGATCTTCGGCGCCGGGCCAATCGCCATGATCAGCTCTTCGCCCAACGCCTGTGCGACCGTCAGCAAGCGCGAAATTTCAGGCTTGTCGACGCTGAGTGCAGCCGACAGCGTATCGCGGTCGAAGCCGTGGGACTCCATCTGCATGGCAAACCGCGCCCGCTCGACGAAGGTCAGGTCTTCGCGCGGTCCATTCTCCTGCCCCTGCAGGATGACCATTTCCTGATCGGAAAGCTTGCGGATGATGGCCTTGAGGGTCAGCCCCAGGTCCAGCGCCACACGCCAACGCCGGTGCCCGGCGGCGATCTGAAAGCGCCCTTCTTCCGTTGGATGCGGGCGCGCAATGATCGGGATTTGCTGGCCGTTTTCAGCGATCGCCGCTTTGAGATCCTGGAGGCGGCCGTCGCTGGTCGATGGAATACGGTCCGAGACGATCGACGCGCTGAACAAGGCAGGGTCGAGATCCTGCGTGGTCTCGCGACTGGCAAGCTCTTCACGCAAGCTCTTCGCCTGCGCGGCTTCGGCCGAGAGCCGATCAAGTCCAAGGCTCATCGCCTTGACCGCGCCTGTCGGTCGCGTCTGCGGCGCCAACCCATCCATCGGGCGGATTGGCTTGCCGGCTGCAACCAGACCTTGCAGGATGTCCCTGCCCCGTCCGTCAGGTTTCTTCATCGGGGTGTCCTCCCCCAAGCCTGCAGGATCAGTTTCTCAACGTCGGCATTCACGGCGTCCATGGATTCGATGGCGCGGTCATAGGTCTGCCGATGCATCGACTCGCGCGGTGCTTCATAGACAGTCTGCTTTGACAGACCGGCATCCGTGATCGCCGTCGATTTGACCATCATCGGCGTCAGCACGCGCTCGCCGAACAGATTGCGCAGGAAGGCGACGATCTGGTTCTGCGGACCGTCATTCGGCTCATGTCGTGTCACCAGATAGCGCATCCAGTCGTAGTCGAGGTTGCCACCGTTCTCGCGCACGACCGCCAGCAGTTGCGAGGTCATGGCCAGAAACTGGTTCATCGACGCAACGTCGAGCATCTGTGGATGCACGGTGATGAGCACGGCGGTCGCCGCACACAGCGCCGACATCGTCAAGAAGCCGAGCTGGGGAGGGCAGTCGATGACCACGACGTCGTAGTCGTCCGAAACGCTGTGCAACGCACTGGCAACCCGCATGAAGAACAGGCCATCATCATCATGCTGGCCACCTGCCAGAACACGCGGTGTATCGTGCTCAAACTCATGGAGTTCAAGATTGCCCGGCACCAGATCGAGGCCGGCAAAATACGTCTTACGCACGATTTCGGAGAGCGGCCGTCGCTCTTCATCGTAGCGAATGGCACCATAAAGCGTCTGGTTGTCCTGGACGTCGAACTCCGGCTGGTAGCCAAACAGGGCGGACATCGACGCCTGTGGATCGAGATCGACGGCCAAAACGCGCTGGCCACGAAGCGCAAGATATTGGGCAAGGTGGGTTGCCGTAGTGGTCTTGCCGGAGCCGCCCTTGAAATTGGTGACGGCAATGACTTGCAGGTGGTCGTCATCCTTGCGCCAAGGCACATAGGACGTCTTGCCCTTGGTCAGGTGCTGGCGTAGCGCATGGACCTGCTCGAGCGTGTAGCGCCGCCGCCCGGTGCGGGCCTTCTCTGGAATCGGGCCTTCTTCGGTTGTCGCCAGATTCCTGATATAGCTTTCCGTGACGCCGATCAGCTTTGCTGTCTCGGCAGTCGAGAACGAACGGAGTTCTTTCTGGGCCTCAGGAGGGAACAGGCGCTCGCGCAAAACCTGAAGCTGGGAGCCCAAAGCCTGCGAGTCTTCCCAGATCGTTTCATCAAACGCCTGGGTAGCTTTGGGTCGCAATTTCGAGGTGACATTGGAGTTCATCGTGAAAGTCGCAAAATTGAGCCAATCGTGAGAATTTCCGCAACCTGATCTGACTCCCATCGGTCGGTCAAGGAGTATTGGGTTAACGCTTCCTTAACGCCATTCAGACTGTGGTTTAATAGATTGATTTAAATCACTTTTCCGAAGATTGTCAGCTGACAACC
>JBEBXE010000252.1:0-5165 GCA_040391705.1 Aerobium aerolatum | reverse complement strand
CTCGTAGCGATCGTGGCGGCGCACCCAGTCCATTCCCTCGGCCTCGTTGCGGCCCTTCGGAGCGAGATCGAGCATATTGTAGGTGCCCATCATCACCTCGACGCCGCGCCCGTAGGTGGAGTAGGTGCGGAAGACCTCGCCCGCGTCGTCCTTGTAAAAGGCGCTGACGCCGGGCCATTCCTCGCCAGTTTTCCGCCATTGCGCGAAGTTGTAGTCGATATCTCCGCTGGCGACCTCCTCGGGTGTGAAGCTGACGCGGAAGTCGTAGTTGAAGTCATTGCCGAAAGACGACACCCATTTGAACTGCCAGCCCATGCGTTTGCGGTAGCGCTCGATGTCGGCAAGCGGGGCGCGCGAGACGGCGATCATGGTGACGTCGTGATGCGCCAGATGCTGGTTCATGCCGTCGGTGTGATCGGCCATGTAGGAGCAGCTCGGGCAGCCTTCCTTCCATCCTGGCGCGAACATGAAATGCTGCACCAGAAGTTGCGACCGACCGTCGAAGAGATCAGCCAGCCCGCGCGGGCCCTCTGGTGTGTCAAACAAATATTCCTTGTCGATGCGCTCCCAGGGCAGGGCGAGCCGCTCACGAGCGACCTTGTCGCGAAGACGCGTGAGTTCCTTCTCCGCTTTCAGGAGGTTTCGGCGGGCGGTCAGCCAGTCATCGCGTGAAACAACAGCGTGTTGCATTGTTAGTCTCCTTCGGTTTGGGTGACGGGGGTGGTGGGATGCGAACGGATGGAAAGGAGCTTCATCCACGGCAATAGGTGAAAGAGGCTCATCAGCACGTACATCAGGGCCATGTCGTTGATCGGCACGACAGCCGAAGTGGCAGAGCACATCGTCATGTCCGGCGAGCCGACTGCAGAAATCCAGGCCATCAGCGCGAAGGTCGGGGCGGCGGCGAGCCCTAGCCAGCCTGCCGCATCGACCGCCGGCCTGGGCGACGAAGCAACCCTTTCTGTTGCTGTGCGCATTGTCATTTCCGGTCCTCTCATCGAATTTGCAGTTGCCAACGGTTGCGATACGAAGACGTTAGCTCGGGCAGAGGGGCGGGTGAGAGTTACAAGTGTGACGGGATTTCAATGGACTCGCTGATCACTGCCGCTGCACGCGCTCTCTCGGCTGGCGACCCCCTCGCTGCGCTGAAGAGGGTCGCATTGCGCGATGACCCACCGGCGCTGGCGTTGCGTGGCATTGCGATGGCACAGCTCGGCGACCTTGTGCGCGCAAGGGAGCTTCTGCGAAGAGCGGCACGGACCTTCGGCCCGAAAGAACCTGTGGCCCGTGCGCGTTGTGCCGTCGCAGAAGCCGAAATCGCCCTTGTTTCGCGTGATCTGGGCCGGTCCTTGCAAATGCTCAACGTAGCGCGGGCGGCACTCGAAGCGTCCGGCGACCGAAGGAACGCTGCGCACGCTGGCTATCTCGAAGCCCGGCACCTTCTCCTGATCGGTCGTCTCGATGAAGCCGAAGAGGTGCTCGATGAGTTCGATGTCGGCGTTTTGCCACGCGCGTCGCTGGTCGGGCGCGAATTGGTGGTGGCGGGCATCGCCATCCGTCGTATCAGGACAGAGCCGGCGAAAACCGCTCTGGAACGGGCAAGACGGGCAGCGGAAGACGCGCGCATTCCAGCACTCACGGCCGAGGTCGACCAGGCAGTGCGAGCGTTCGGGGCGCCGGCGGCGCGCCTCGTCACCCGCGACGTCGAGCGGCTGCTCCATCTGGAAGAGGTCGAACGGCTATTGGCCTCGGATACGCTCATTGTGGACGCCTGCCGCAACGTCGTGCGTGCAGGAACCACGGTCGTTCCGCTCGCCACCCGCCCGTTGTTGCTCGCACTCATCCGTACCCTTGCGGAGGCATGGCCGGCGGATGTACCACGCGAAACGCTTCTCAAACGCGTTTTCCGGGCACGGCATGCCGACGAGTCCCACCGCGCGCGACTGCGTGTCGAAATCGGCCGGCTGCGTGAGGCGGTCAAACCGCTGGCGGCGCTGCGTGCGACCAAACAAGGTTTTGTGCTGCAGCCTCACGCCACGGGTGATGTTGTCGTGCTGGCGCCACCCGTCGAAGGTGAGCATGCCGACGTGCTCGCTCTGCTCGGCGACGGCGAAGCCTGGTCCAGTTCGGCATTGGCGCTGGCGTTGAGCGTGAGCCCGCGTACGGTGCAGCGGGCACTCGAAGAGCTCGCCCATGACAGCAAGGTCGAGGCCTTCGGACGTGGGCGTGCCTGCCGCTGGATCGCCTCGACCGCGCCCGGATTCCCGACAAGCTTGTTGCTCCCCGCCGCGGGATTTTCCGGCTAGGATGAGGACATGAAACATTCAGCCGCTGAAATCATCCGTGAATATGGTCCCTTTCCCGATGTGGACGACGTGGCCGGGATCAGCTTCGACGGCAAACAAGTCTGGTTCGCAACTGGCGAAAGGTTGAATGCGCTTGATCCCGAAAGCGGAGAAGTCTTGAGATCGCTCGACGTCGCCGCCCATGCGGGGACCGCATTCGATGGCCAGTACCTGTTCCAGATCGGGGATGCCGTGATCCGCAAGATCGATCCCAAGACAGGTGAGGTGATCGCCGCAATACCAGCGCCCGGGGGCGGCGGTGACTCGGGGCTGGCCTGGGCGGAGGGCTCGCTCTGGGTAGGGCAGCATCGCGGGCGCAAGATCCATCAGGTGGATCCCGAGACCGGAGAAGTGCTGCGCACGATCGAATCCGATCGATTCGTCACTGGCGTCACCTGGGTAGACGGCGAGCTTTGGCACGGCACGTGGGAAGACAGCGAAAGCGATCTCCGCCGCATCGACCCGGAAACGGGTGACGTGCTCGAGCGACTGGACATGCCAGCCGGAACCGGCGTTTCGGGGCTTGAATCCGATGGCCGCGATCGCTTTTTCTGCGGAGGCGGAAGCAGCGGAAAAGTGAGAGCCGTACGTCGGCCCGGGCATAGCCTTAAGTGAGCGCGGCAAAGCGCCATTCGCCATTCAACGCGTGATGTCGCCAGTAGCCTGAATCGGGTGGCCGCACCGTCTGCCGCGCCGCTAGACAGCCATGACGCAATGTTCAGGAGAGACACGTCATGGAACTGGAAAACAAGACGATCATCATCACCGGCGCGAGCAGCGGGATCGGCGCGGCGGCGGCGCGGCTGTTCGCATCCGAAGGGGCCAATGTGGTGCTCGGCGCGCGCCGATCCGGAGAGCTTGAAGCCCTTGCGGAAACGATTAATCAAGCCAATGGCAAAGCCGTGCTTTTGGCCGGGGACGTAAAGGATGAGGGCTATGCCGATGCTCTTGTCGACCTTGCGACAAAGGAGTTCGGCGGGTTGGACGGCGCATTCAACAATGCCGGTATTGTGGGCGAGATGCAGCCGGTCCCGGATATGACCATCGGCAATTGGATTGATGTGATTTCGGTCAATCTGACGGGTGCGTTCCTGGCAGCCAAGGCGCAGATACCGGCAATGAAGGCGCGCGGGAAAGGCTCGATCGTCTTCACCTCGTCATTTGTGGGTTTCAGCAACGGTGGCATGCCGGGCATGGGAGCCTATGCGGCATCGAAGGCGGGATTGATCGGCTTGGCGCAGTCGCTGGCATCGGACCATGCCGTCGAGGGCATACGCGTCAATGCGCTATTGCCGGGCGGCACGATCACGCCAAGCGGGGGTGAAGGAAATCCGGCCGCTTTGGAATTCATTGCCGGCTTGCATCCCATGAAACGGATGGCGACCGCCAGGGAGATTGCGCAGGCAGCTTTGTTCCTGCTTTCTGATCGATCCAGCTTCATGACCGGAAGTCCGATGATCGTCGACGGCGGAATGTCCGTGCGATTGACGTAACGACGGCGATGCTATTGCCGCCTCAACGAACCGCCGCGAAAATCCCGAATTTTGCGTGATTTCTGTAAAGCGCCGACGCAAAATCAGGACTCTTGCGGCATCAGATAATAGAAATCACGTCATGAAACATCCAGGTGAAATACTCATTCTCACGGGGCCACCCGGGTCAGGAAAAACCACGACGGCGCGGGCTCTTGCCGAAGCCCCCGGATCGCCCAAGGTCCATCTTCATTCTGACGACTTCTGGCACTTCATCAAATACGGTGGGATTCCACCGTATCTGCCCGAGGCGCATGAGCAGAACGCCGTGGTCATGGATGTGCTCGCAGGCGTTGCAGATGCCTACGCCAAGGGAGGCTATTTTGTCGTAGTGGACGGCATAATCGGTCCCTGGTTTCTGAAAGCATTCAAGGCGGTTACCGCGCCTCTCCACTACGTTGTTTTGCGGCCGCCGTTGGACGTAGCCATTCTTCGCTGTCAGGAACGGGGTGGCGATACGTTGACGGACCCGGAACCAATCACCACCCTCCATCGCCAGTTCTCATCGCTGGAGAAGCTTGAGAAGCATGTTCTCTGGACTGATGGTCAAGCCCGTCATGAAACGCTCAACATGGTGATTGAGGCCGTAGAGGGCGGTCTGTTTCGATTGGCGGCATAGAAGCACAGCGCCGAGAGATCATCCCTGAAAATGGATCTGGCATAACGAGAACAAAATGAGAATAGCTTCCTTGCTATCCCATCGCGGCGATGGCAAGGCTCGAGCTCATCTGAAAACAATGGAGATGGATGATGGCAGAAAAGACCCTTTACATCGTCCAGCAGTTCGAAAAGCAGGGACGCAGGCTCGTCCAGGGCCAGCAGATGGATTTCAAGACCGCCGACGAGGCAATCAAGCGGGCCGAGCGTGACGCTGGTCGCGCTGCCGGCGTCATTGCTGTTCAGCAAACAGTCGACACGGAAACTGGCGAGGTGCTGGAAGAGCCGATCATTCTCGCGCAGCATGGTGAAGTGCCCACAGGAATTGCCGGGGATTGAGGCCATTGGCGTAGACGAGCAATAGCCCGCCATCCTTCGGGAGCGTTGGCGGCGGTGTCTTCTTCGCATTCATCCTGCTTGTTTGCGATCGGTCTTCAAGCAGATGTCAAAATCGGAAAGTGGCAGGTTCGTTCGCGGCTTGGCAACTTTGGATGGTTTGGGCTGCGGTATCGTCGGCTGAACCTCTGGGACCGCCGCCAACACGATGCCCGTCGACTCGGCTAACGCTGGCGGTGGTTCAGGATCGGCATTCCAGATGGGTGTCGGTCGCGGCTGAGGAGCCACAGCGATG
>JBEBXE010000251.1:0-5173 GCA_040391705.1 Aerobium aerolatum | reverse complement strand
ACAAGGCCGGCGGTCGCGGGCTGATGATCGGCGGCGCGCAGATGTCGCCGATGCATTGCAACTTCATGATCAATACCGGCACCGCCACCGGCTACGAACTCGAATATCTCGGCGAGACGGTGCGCTCGCGCGTGCTCGAAACCTCCGGCATCCGGCTGGAATGGGAAATCCGGCGCATCGGCGAATTCAAGCCCGACCGTCAGGTTCAGGAGTTTCTGGGGCAGCTGCTGTAGAGCAGGCCGCCCGGAGTGGAGATGTTGGCGCTCAAACCCTTGCTGGCACTCGTTGCAGGCATCCTGTTGGCAACGCCTTTGGCTGCGGCCCCGCTGGCGCTGGTCTATCGCGGGCCAGCCGGGTGCGAGGGGTGTTCGGAGGCGGTCGCCGCCGTTCTCGAAACCTCGAAATATCAGTTCAGGGTCGAATATGTCGGGCCGGATGAGCCGCGCCAGCTCACTGCGGAAACCCTCGAGCATGCGACCCTCTATGCCCAGCCCGGCGGCGGTGACGATGTTGCGCACGCCGCCGCCAGTATCGGCGCGGAGGGGCTTGCGGCGGTCCGTGACTTCGTCAGCAATGGCGGCCATTACTTCGGCATCTGCATGGGCGCCTATCTGGCTTCAGCTGCCGGGTTCGGGATCATTGACGGCCAGGCCGTCTCCTATGTCGGCCGTCCCGGTTCGCTGGTCGATCACGACAAGGACACGGTGACGCCGGTCCTGTGGCGCGGCGAAGAACGTTGGCTCTACTATCAAAGCGGCAGCACCATCCTGTTCTCAGCCGATGCGCAGGGCGTCGACGTGCTGGCGCGCTATCCCAACGACGATATCGCGGCGTCGGTTTCGCCCTTCGGTGCCGGCCGGGTCGGCCTCGTCGGCCCCCATCCCGAAGCGGATCAGAGCTGGTATGACGCTGCCGGGCTTGCCGATCCCGATGGCGATACGATCGCGTTGGCGCAGGATTTGCTCACCGCCACGATGGACGGAACGCGGTAAATTCCGGCGGTTCGGCAGCCTTTGTTTCAAAAAGTGAATCTCCGCTGAATCTCAAGGGCTTGCCACGGAATCCAAGCTCTGATTCCTTAGGGACGAATCGTTTCCTTGTTTTGAGTCGAGGGTGGGACGCCGGCGAGCCGTTTTGCTGGGGACTCGGACTCAAATCTCGGAAACAGACTGCGACCGTCGGATGAGGGGATTCCGAGTATGGCGAAGAAGCACGTGGCCGTTTTGATGGGCGGATTTTCGTCTGAGCGGCCGGTCTCCCTGTCTTCGGGCGCCGCCTGCGCGGATGCCCTCGAGGCGGAAGGCTATCGCGTCACGCGCGTCGATGTCGCGCGCAACGTCGCGCGTGTGCTTGAGGAGCTGCGTCCCGACGTGGCGTTCAATGCGCTGCATGGCCCGTACGGCGAAGACGGCACCATCCAGGGCATTCTCGAATATCTCGAAATTCCCTACACCCACTCCGGCGTCCTGGCTTCCGCGCTGGCGATGGACAAGGAGCAGGCGAAGAAAATCGCCAAGGCCGCCGGCATTCCGGTCGCCGAATCGCGCGTGCTCAACCGCTTCGAGATCGGCAGTACCCATCCGATGAAGCCGCCTTACGTGGTCAAGCCGGTTAACGAAGGATCGAGCTTCGGCGTGGTGATCGTTCAGGAGGATCAGTCGCATCCGCCGCAGGTCATTTCCTCGTCGGATTGGCGCTACGGTGATTCGGTTATGGTCGAGCGATTCATCCCCGGACGCGAGCTGACCTGCGCCGTTATGGGCGATGTGGCGCTTGGCGTCACCGAGATCGTGCCGATTGGGCATTCGTTTTACGACTATGACGCAAAATATGTTGCTGGCGGCTCAAAGCACGAATGCCCCGCGAAAGTTTCACCCTTTATTTACCAAAAAGTACAAACATTGGCGCTCAAGGCTCATCAGGTCATCGGCTGCCGCGGCGTGTCCCGTTCCGACTTCAGATATGACGATCGGTTTTCGGAAAATGGTGAGTTGATCTGGCTGGAAGTGAACACGCAGCCGGGGATGACGCCAACGTCGCTGGTGCCTGAAATTGCTGCGGAAGCCGGTCATAGTTTTGGTGAATTGTTGAGTTGGATGGTGGAGGACGCTTCTTGTTCTCGTTGACGTCAGGGCGTGTGACTGATTCTGCTGTGCGTGAGCGTGGTGGCTGGGGATCCGCGTCCAGTGGTTTTGTTTTGCCGCGCTGGTTGCGCAGGCCGATGCGTCTTGCTGTGCGCGTCTGGTCCGGTGAGGTTTCCTTGCCGTCGTTCGCGATGCTGTCGCTGTCGACAGTGCTGATCGGTTCGTTCGGTGCCTATGGCGTCGTCGTCGGTGGGCATATGCCTGCGGTCGTTCAGGCTGTGACGGCGCGCACCGGGTTTGCCATCGATGAGATTCGCGTCAGCGGAAATCACGAAACCTCCGAGATCGACATTTTCGATCGCGTCGGCCTCGATGGCTGGACGTCGCTGGTCGGGTTCGATCCCGAAGAAGCGCGTGAGCGTATTGTCAGCCTGCCGTGGGTCGAAAGCGCCTCGGTGCGCAAGGTTTATCCCGCAACGCTGGAAGTGAAGATCGTCGAGAAGGTGCCGTTTGCCGTCTGGCAGCAGGGCAGCCAGTTGTCCGTCGTCGAGGCCAATGGCGCTGTCATCGCGCCGCTGTCCGGCTCGCGTCATCTGGTGCTGCCGCTGGTCGTCGGCGTCGGTGCGCCGCTGCCTGCGGTGACGTTCGTCGCCAAGGTTGCCGACTATCCGCAGCTGGCCGCCCGCGTCCGCGGCTATGTCCGGGTGTCCGAGCGCCGCTGGGATCTGCGCCTCGACAACGGCATCACCATCAAGCTGCCGGAAACCGGCGAAGATGCAGCCCTTGCCGATCTGGTCGCGCTCGATGCCAAGGACAGCCTGCTGTCGCGCGACGTCGAGTCGATCGACATGCGGTTCGGGGATCGTCTCGTCGTCAAGCTGTCGCCTGATGCCGCCACAGCGCGCGATGCCGCGCTGAAGGAACGGCTCGGCAAGCGGTATCGTCCAGCGGGGCAGAGCATATGAGCTGGCTTGGTTCAAAGAACGACGCGGCTGGCCGTTCCGGGATCGTCACGGTGCTGGACATCGGGTCCAGCAAGGTGTGCTGCGTCATCGGCCGGTTGAAGCCGTGCGAGGAAAGCGAACACCTTCCGGGCCGCACGCACCAGATCAAGGTCATCGGCATCGGTCATCAGAAGTCGCTGGGCATCAAGTCCGGCGTCATCATCGACCTGGCGCTGGCCGAGCAGTCGATTCGCCTGGCGGTCGACGCCGCCGAGCGCATGGCGGGCCTCACCGTCGAATCGCTGTTCGTCAACGTTTCGGCCGGGCGTCTGAAAAGCTCGGTGCTGTCGTCGTCGATCAATCTTGGCGGCCACGAGGCCGGCGAGGGCGACATCAAGCGGGTGCTGCAGGCTGGCGCACGCCAGGCATTGCGCGTCGAGCGTGAAGTCGTGCACTCGCTGCCGATCGGTTTCTCGCTGGATATGGAGCGCGGCGTGCGCAACCCGCGCGGCATGATCGGCGACACGCTCGGTGTCGACATGCATGTGCTGACCGCCGATGCCGCACCGCTGCGCAACCTCGAATTGTGCGTCAACCGGGCGCATCTGTCGATCGAGCGGATGGTGGCGACACCTTACGCCAGCGGCCTGTCGGCGCTCGTCGATGACGAAGCGGAAATGGGCGCGGCCTGCATCGACATGGGCGGCGGCACCACGACGCTGTCGATTTTCGCGGAAGGCAAGTTCGTCTACGCCGACGTGCTGCCGATCGGCGGCAATCACGTGACGATGGATCTGGCACGCGGCCTGTCGACCCGGCGCGAGCACGCCGAGCGGCTGAAAGTCATGCAGGGGTCGGCGCTGCCGATGAGCGACGACGACCGCGACATGGTGACGTTGCAGCCGATGGGGCCGGACGATGGCGACATGCCGTTGCAGGCGCCACGCGCCGTCATGAACAAGATCATTCGCGCACGCGTCGAGGAAACGCTCGAAATCGTGCGCGACCGGCTTCACCGCTCCGGCTTCGGATCGGTGGTCGGCAAGCGGGTGGTACTGACCGGTGGAGCCAGCCAGCTGGCGGGCCTGCCGGATGCAGCGCGGCGGATTCTGGCGCGCAACGTGCGGCTTGGGCGGCCGCTCGGCGTTATGGGCTTGCCTGAGGCGGCAAAGGGGCCAGCATTCGCGACAATCGTCGGTTTGCTGATCTACCCGCAGGTGGCGAGTTTCGAGAGTAGATACGGCAACGGGGGTGGCTTGCGTTTTAGGGCCACGGGAACGGGCGGTCGGCTCCAGCGTATGAGTCAGTGGTTCAAAGACAGTTTTTAGATCAGCAGCGGGGGGAAACCCCACGCGGCCGCAGCGGCGAAGCGGCGGGAAAAGGCGAGAAGGACGAGGACAATGACGATCAATCTGCAGAAGCCGGACATCACCGAGCTCAAGCCGCGCATCACCGTGTTTGGTGTCGGCGGCGGCGGTGGCAATGCCGTCAACAACATGATCACCGCGGGCCTGCGTGGCGTTGAGTTCGTGGTCGCCAACACCGACGCTCAGGCCCTCACCACGTCGAAGGCCGAACGTCTGATCCAGCTCGGTGCGCATGTCACCGAAGGTCTGGGTGCGGGGTCCCAGCCTGAAGTCGGTCGCGCTGCTGCTGAAGAGTGCATCGACGAAATCATCGATCACCTGTCCAACACCCACATGTGCTTCGTCACCGCCGGCATGGGCGGCGGCACCGGCACCGGTGCTGCTCCCGTGGTCGCCCGCGCAGCGCGCGAAAAGGGCATCTTGACGGTTGGCGTCGTCACCAAGCCGTTCCACTTCGAGGGCGTCCGTCGCATGAAGACGGCCGACATGGGCATCGAGGAACTGCAGAAATGCGTCGATACCCTGATCGTCATCCCGAACCAGAACCTGTTCCGCATCGCCAACGACAAGACCACCTTCGCCGACGCCTTCGCGATGGCCGACCAGGTGCTCTATTCCGGCGTTGCCTGCATCACCGACCTGATGGTCAAGGAAGGCCTGATCAACCTCGACTTCGCCGACGTCCGTTCGGTGATGCGCGAGATGGGCAAGGCGATGATGGGTACCGGCGAGGCATCGGGCGATGGCCGTGCAATGGCGGCTGCCGAAGCTGCGATCG
>JBEBXE010000250.1:0-5192 GCA_040391705.1 Aerobium aerolatum | reverse complement strand
TTGCCTTGATCACGATCTCGACTGTTGCGCACATAAGCTGCTTGGGGCAGTAGATGGGTCGCGGCTTTCTGGCCGTGGCGAACTGGTCGCTCTGACCACGCACGAGCATATGCGCAGATGGAGGCTGGGCGGAGCCGCCCGCTTCCTCATACCGAGGTTTTCAGATGTCACTACGTCCCTTCCCAGCCGAAATTGAAACCCACCTCGCCGAAATCCTGCCGACATTGGTGGAGACGCGCCAGGACCTGCATCGCAACCCGGAAATCGGGTTCAAGGAGTTCCGTACCGCTGCAATTGTCGCCAATCGCCTCCGCGAAATGGGGCTTGAGGTGACGGAAGGAATCGGTGGCACCGGCGTGGTTGGCACGCTGCGGGCAGGCACTGGAAACCGCGCCATCGGCTTCCGCGCCGACATGGACGCGCTGGCGATGACGGAGGCAACGGGGCTTCCACATGCATCACAGATACCCGGCATGATGCATGGCTGCGGCCATGACGGCCACACCACCATGCTGCTGGGCGCGGCCGAAGTGCTGGCGAAAAATCCCCAGTTCTCCGGTACAATTCATTTCATTTTCCAGCCGGCCGAGGAAGGCCTCGGCGGCGCGCCGGCCATGATGCGCGATGGATTGTTTGACCGTTTCCCGGTTGATGCCGTGTTTGGCTTGCATAACAAACCGAACCTGCCGGAAAACTCGTTGAACGTGACGATTGGGGCGATGCTGGCCGCCGCCGACATGTTCACTGTGGTCTTCGGTGGTCAGGGTGGCCATGGTGGCTCGGGCGCGTATATGTCGATTGATCCGACGATGGCGGCAGCACAATTTGTCACCAATTTGCAGGCGATCATCGGCCGCAACGTTTCGCCGTTCGATCAGGGCGTCATCAGTGTCGGTCATATCGGCGGCGGCAGCTACGATGCGCCTAACGTGATCCCGTCGCGGGTGGTGATCCGGGGTACGGTTCGCAGCTTTGCCCCGGCGACGCGTGATCTGCTCGAGCGCCGCCTCAACGAGGTTGCGCAGGCGGCCGCCAGCGCGTTTGGGACCACGTTGGAAGTGGTCTACGACCGCATGTTCCCATCGCTGCATAACCCGAAGGAATTGACATCCAAGATTGTCGATGGACTGCGCGAGCGCTTCGGCGAAGAGCGGGTTGACGACAAGATGGTGCCGGTCACGGGCGCGGAGGATTTCGCTTACATGATGGAGCAATCGACAGGTGCGTTCTTCTTCCTCGGTGCCGGGAACGGGCCTGCACTTCATTCCGACCGCTACGACTTCAATGACAACATCATTGCCGATGGCGTGCGCTACTGGGTGACGATCGCACAGGAAGAACTGCCGGCGTGAACCAGCGCCAACTCATGGCGTTCCGGGCGACGATGATGCTCGGCTCGATTACGGCGGCTGCGAAGGAACTCAACGTTTCGCAGCCTGCCGTGAGCCGGCTCATCTCGGACCTGGAGTTCAGCCTGGGCTTTGCGCTGTTCATCCGGCAAACCGGGCGTATCGTCCCGACGGTCGAGGCGGAGGAGTTTTTCCGCGAAGTCGACATGATGTTCTACAGCCTCGACCGGCTGACGCAGGTGGCGGACGAAATCCGCACGTTGTCGCGGGCAACGGTTCGGTTCGCGACCTTGCCGATGCTGAGTTTCGAGGTGGTTCCGCGCGCTTTGAAACGGTTCCGCCAGCGTTATCCGCAAGCGCGTGTGCTGCAGGATGTGTTCACCTCTGCCCGTGTCGTGGAACTCGTGGCATCGCGGCAGGTTGAGATCGGCGTGGCCCAGACACATACGCGCCGCGACGACATCGACGTTCTCAGCACGCATCACACACGGTGCGTTTGTGTGATGGAACTGGGCCACGCGCTGGCGGCAGCGACACGGCTGACCCCCGGGGATTTGCGTGGCGAGCCGCTGATCATGCTGGCGCGGCACACCGTTTCGGCCAGCTACATCACCAACGCGTTTGCCGATCAGGGAATCGCGCCCAACATCGTTGCGGAAAGCCAGCCGTCCTTTGCCGCCGCCTCGATGGCTGCACAGGGCCTCGGCATCGCTTTCGTCGATGAGTTCACCGCGCTGGCGATGGGAAACAAGGTCGCGGCAGTGCCGTTCGAGCCGGAAATCCCGTTTGATATCTGCATCCTCAAACCGCGGAATGCGCCGTTTTCACGGGCAACCGAAGCGCTGTTTGATGAAATTCATGCCGGGATCTGCTCAGCGCTTGAGCAGGTGACGCGAGCACATAAGTTTTAGACATGACCTCTTGCGCTTATTGTATTTGCCGACCACCGAAGGGGTCTTCAATGTCGCATCCTGGCGTTCAGATTGCCCCGGCAACCACAGTTGGAGATCATCATGGCTCATAAGAAACCCCTCGGATCCTTCGTCGCGCTCGTCACCCCGATGAACAATGACGGCAGCGTCGACTACGAAGGTTTCCGTACCCTTTTGAACTGGCAGCACGGACACGGCACGTCGGCTGTCCTGATCATGGGCTCCACTGGCGAGGTTTCCATGCTGTCGCCTGAGGAGCGCCGCGAGATCGTCGAAAAGACGGTCAAGATGCGCCCCGGCAACATGCAGATGTATTATGGTTGCACCGGCAACAACACCGACACGACCATCGCCTATGTTCGCCATGCCAAGGCATCGGGCGCTGACGGCGCGATCGTTGCGGCGCCCGCCTATATCGGCGCGGACAACGACGCGATCACCGATTTCATGTTTGAAGTGCTGGACAGCACCGACATGGCGATGGGTTTCTACAACAACCCGCCGCGCGTGAAGACGGACCTGCACTGGACCGACGTGCTGAAGCTGGCCCGCCACGACAACATGGTGGTGCTGAAGGAATCGACCACCCGCGTCGGTCAGGTCGCACAGGTTTGCGCTGCCAAGCCGGACATGTCGATCATGTGCTGCTGCTCGCCGAACCTCGGCCTCGTGGTGCCGACCATGTCGCTCGGCGGCCACGGCACAGCCAACATGACCGGCAACATCATTCCTGCTGAAATGGCCACCATCTCCACGCCATGGGCCAATGCCGGCGACGCCGACGCGTTCCGCGACGCGTATCTGCGCAACCTGCCGATCCTGCATTTCGTCTATTCCGCCATCAACCCGGTGGCGACCAAGACGATCATGCGGGCGCTCGGCCTGCCATCCGGCCCGCTGCGCAAGCCGCTGCAGCCGCTTGCCCCGGCAGCATTGGAAGCTGGCCTCAACGCCTATCGCGAGCTCGGTCTCGACCGTAAATACGGCCTCGACATTCGCCCTGCAGCTATCGCAGCCGAATAAGCCGTTACCTGACGACAACGGCGCATCGCGAAGAACGACGCGATGCGCCGACAAAGGACATGCAATGGAACTTGGAATTCGCGGACGCAAGGCGCTGATGAGCGGCGCCAGCAAGGGTATGGGCAAGGCCTGTGCACTGGAAATCGCACGCGCCGGCGCAGACGTGACGCTCGTTGCCCGCAACAAGGCAGCGCTCGAAGCGGCAGCCGAAGAAATCCGCGCCGAGACCGGCGCGAACGTCACCACGGTTGTTGCCGACATCACGACCGACGAAGGTCGTGCCGCAGCGCTTGACGCGTGTCCGCAGCCCGACATTCTGCTCAACAATGCCGGTGGGATGCCGCCCGGGGACTTCCGCGACTGGACGCGCGATGACTGGATCAAAGCCATCGACCTGATGATGCTGCCGCCGATCTTCATGATGAAGGCGACCGTTGACGGCATGATGGAGCGCGGCTTCGGCCGTATCGTCAACATCGCCTCGCGCAGCGTCAAGATCGCCCATGCCGAACTCGGCCTGTCAAACGGCGCGCGGTCCGGCCTCGTCGGTTTCACCGCCGGTCTGGCGCGTGAGACCGTCGGCAGCAACGTGACCATCAACAATCTGCTGCCCGGCATCTTCGACAGCGACGGCCAGCGCGAGCACGTTGCCAAGCTCAGCGAGACCACCGGACGTTCCTTCAACGACATCTGGGCGCAGCGCGCCCTGAAGAATCCGGCAGGCCGCTACGGGCGTCCGTCTGAAATCGGCGCCTACTTCGCCTTTCTGGTCAGCGAGCATGGCGGCTTCATCACCGGCCAGAATCTGCTGATCGACGGCGGGGAATACCCGGGAACCTACTAAGACGATCACGGGAGGGGAGGCACATGAAAATAGCGGTCGCTGGGTTCCAACACGAGACGAATACGTTCGCGGGTACCGTTTCGACGCGGAGTGATTTCAATCGCCCGGGCGGCTGGCCGCCTTTCTGTGTCGGCGAGGAGATGCGCGCCATCATTGCCAAGGCAGGCACGCCTGCATCAGGCGCCATGGCGGCTGCCACAGAATCGTCGGCCGAAATTGTACCGCTGCTGTGGTGCATCGGGCTGCCCTCCGGACCGGTCGAGGACGATGCGTTCGAAAACATCGCTCAGGATCTCTGCGATCGCTTTCGCACGGCGCTGGCCGATGGCATCGACGCGTTGTATCTCGACCTGCATGGCGCCATGGCGACGCCAAGCTGGCAGGACGCCGAAGGCGAACTGCTGGCCCGCCTGCGCAAGATTGCTCCCGCACCGTTTCCAATCGCCGTTTCGTTCGACCTGCACGGCAACATTACGGAAGCCATGGTGCGCGACTGCACCCTGCTCGATTGTTACAAAACCTACCCACACACCGACCTCAAGGATACCGGCGCGCGGGTGATGACCCGGCTGATCGCACTGCTGCGCGGCGCGCCTGCGCCGGTCATTGCCTATCGCGCGGTTCCGTATCTGGCGTCGATCAACGATCAATGCACCTTCGTCGAGCCGACGCATGGGCTGCTTGCGCTGGGTGACACGCTCGAAGCAGACGAACAGATCGACTGCGTCAGTCAGTTCTTCGGCTTTCCGCTGGCGGATATTCGCGACGCCGGTCCCGCGATTGTGGTGCAGGGCAGTGATCAGCAGGCGGTGGAAAAGGCCGCCGACACAATGCTGGCGCGGTGGATCGCAGCGGAATCGCAGTTTGCCACCTCCCTGCTTTCAGCCGACCAGGGCGTTGCCGAAGCGCTCCGCCTTGCCGCGGGCGACGGGATCGGTCCCGTGGTGATCGCGGATACGCAGGATAATCCCGGCGGCGGCGGTACCGGTGACACCACCGGAATGTTGCGCGCGTTGCTCGCCCATGACGCCAAGGGTGCGGTGC
>JBEBXE010000249.1:0-5199 GCA_040391705.1 Aerobium aerolatum | reverse complement strand
GAGAGGCTGCGCCATACCGGGCTCACGCAGGCACGGTGGATCGTGCTGCTTCAGCTCTCGCATGCCGGGGCATTGTCCCAACGCGAGCTGGCCGAAAGGGTCGGCGTTGAAGGTCCGACCCTGGTGCGGGTGTTGGACAAGCTTGAAGACCAAGGGCTCGTTGCACGCCATGCCTGCAGCGACGACCGGAGAGTCAAACGGATCGGACTGACGCCTGCGGCTCGTCCGGTTCTCGACGAGATTACCCGCATCTCGACCCAATTGCGCCAGGAGCTTCTCGCGGATGTGCCGGGCGAGGAAATCGCGCGGGCATTGCGCGTGCTCAGGACCATTAGCGACCAGCTGGAGAAACTTTAAGTGAATAAGGTGGCGGTTGAACTTCATAAGCCCACGACGATGGATTCCATCGAGGCGGGTGCGGGCAGAGCCTCGGCACCGCGCAAGCGGGGACGCAAGTGGCAGCGCCTGCTGCTGGCTGTCGTGGTTCTTGGCGTGGCTGGCGCCGTTCTCGGGCCGTGGTTGGCCCACCGATGGTCGCATGTTTCCATTGATGACGCGCGGGTGGCAGGCAATTTGATTGCCATCAGCAGCGAAGTGAGCGGCCGGGTCACCGCAATGACCGTCATTGCCGGTGATGCGGTCAAGAAAGGTCAGCTGCTTGCCAGCATCGACAGGGAGCCGACGGTTCTCGAGCTGCAGGCACTCGATGCCCGTGTCGCCGGCGTTGACGCGCAACAGGCTCAGTTGCGTGCGCAGCAGGACATGATCCGGTCGCAGGTTCGCGCCAAGCTGGCCGCTGGCCAGACCCAGGTCCGCGCCGCAGAAGCAGCCCAAAAAGCCAGTGAAGTCGCGTTGCAGAATGCACACAGCCGCCTTGAGCGCGTCGGTGCGCTCGCCAAAAGCAAGGTGATGTCAGAACAGGTTCTGGAAGAAGCGCAGGCTGCATTGGCGACAGCCGAGCATCAGAAGGAAGCCGCCGCTGCGAGCACCCAGACGGCGGTTGCCAATCTGGATGTCATTCGGGCGGAGGAAGCGCAGATCGCGGTTCTGGACCGGCAGGTCATCACGCTGGAGGCCCAGAAATCAGCGATGGCAGCGGAGAAGGCCCAGAAGCAGATCGAGCTTGCGCGCCGTGAAATCCGCGCGGAGTTCGATGGCGTGATCGACAACACCTATGTCGATGCCGGCGAATATGTCGGGCCGGGTTCGCGACTGCTGATCTACCATGATCCAAACATGATCTGGATCGACGCCAATGTGAAGGAAACGGATTTCCAACGGCTGAAGATCGGGGCACCCGCCACAATCTCCGTCGACGCCTATCCGGGCGCGGAATTCCGCGGTGAGATCATCCGCCTTGGTCAAGCTGCAACAAGTCAGTTCGCGCTTTTGCCAAGCCCCAATCCGAGCGGCAATTTCACCAAGATCACACAGCGTCTTCCGGTCCGCGTGTCGTTGGACCAGCGGGAAGGTCTCCTGAGGCCCGGCATGATGGTGGAGCTCAGCATCGATGTCGTCGATTGAGGATCTGTCGGCCCGTTACGGCCCCAGTTATCGGTGGTTCGCGACGGGCACGGTGATGGTGGCGACGATCGCGGTGGTGCTGTCGACCACCATTGTCAATGTCGCCATACCTGACGTCATGGGTGCTTTCGGCATCAGCCAGGTCGAGGCACAGTGGATTTCGACCGGCTTTCTGGCCGCGATGACCGCGACGATGCTGTTGACCGACTGGGCCGACAAGGCGTTCGGGCAACGCGCCACCATGGTCGGTGCGTTGGCGTTGTTCATGATCGGCTCGATTCTTGGCGGCGTCGCGCCCAATGAAACGATCCTGACCATCGCGCGGGTGATTCAGGGGGCCGCTGCGGGCGTGGTGCAGCCACTGGCAATGATCTTGCTGTTCAAGGTTTTTCCGCCTGACCAGCGTGGCGCGGCGATGGGCATTTTCGGCATCGGCGTTGTTTTGGCTCCCGCTGTCGGACCATGGGTCGGCGGCATCCTGATCGACGCGTTCAGCTGGCATTATGTGTTCTTTCTCGGCATCCCCTTTGCGGTCATCGGAATTGTCCTGGCCAACCTGTTCTTGCCAACCCGAGCCCAAACGGGGCCGCGCCCGGCATTCGACTGGGGCGGCGTCATTCTGCTGTGTGTTTTCCTGGCAACGCTTCTCAACGCGTTGACCAACGCGCAGCGCCAGGGCTGGGGCTCCGATCCGATCTTGTTGCAGTTCGCCATTGCGGCCGCTGCTGCGGTCGGTTTCATCTGGTGGGAATCGCGCACCGCCAAGCCGATGCTCGATCTCAGGCTTTTCGCCAACATTCCGTTCGCCGCCTCCGCGCTCGTCGGCTTCATCATGGGGGCCGGGCTGTTCGGGTCGACCTTTCTTGTGCCGCTGTTCGTCCAGACGATTCAAGGACTGACTCCGACTCAGGCGGGCCTGCTGCTGATGCCGTCGGGCTTCATTCTGGTTCTGGTGTTCCCGATCGCCGGACGGTTGTCCGATCGGGTGCCTGCCGGTTATCTGATTGGCGGCGGGATGCTGATCTTCGCCTACTCGTCTTACCTGACTGCATCGATCGGTATCGATACGACGTTCTGGACGCTGGCGTGGTGGACGGTGATTTCGCGCATCGGGCTCGGGCTGGTGTTTCCGTCGCTGACGGCCGCGTCCCTGAAAGTGCTTCCGCCGGAACTGATGGGGCAGGGCTCTGGCGCCGGCAACTTCATTCGCCAGCTCGGCGGCGCTTTTGGCGTCAACCTGCTCTCGGTGTTTCTTGAGCGGCGCACCATGCTTCATGCTGACGCGCTGGCAGTCACCCAGACCAGCGACAATCCAGCGACGGCCGATCTGCTCGCAAGAATGGTGGGAATCATGAAATCCGCAGGTCTGCCGGATTTCCAGCAGATACCGGCCGCCATGGGTTTCCTCGGCCAAACCATTTCCATTCAGGCAAGCACGATCGCATTCCGAGATGGATTCCTGCTGGTGACCCTGGTGTTCCTTGTCGCTCTCATCCCAACCTGGATGCTGCATCGGGCGCAAGGTGCGCGCGCAAAGGTGGTGTCGAGAAAAACTTGAAGTACGACGGCGACGGACACGCTACAGCAACGGGCGTTCTGACGAACGCTGTCCCGCTTGCTCCAGCTTAATTCTCCTAGCCGCATTTGTGCGACGTCAGACGAGTCCGTCTGACTGCAAGATGCTCTATCTCGACAGGCGGTTTTCGTCGTCGATGAGAATGAGGCGGGATGGGGCTTGGTCTCCCCAGTTCCACAGCACGAGGTTCAGGTCATCCTCGGTCGCGCCGGGCGCGAAACTTCTGACCAGCAGGCCGTTGCAGCCAGCGGCGATGAGCCGCCTGGCGAAGGCCTGGGTTTTGGCCTCGCCCACCGTTTTCATCTGGTCGCGCCAGGTGTGGTCGGCGAGGATTGCGGCATCCATACCCTCGGTTTTGAGGGCGCGTTCATCCCGGCAGTCGAAGATGCCGTCAATCTCGGCGTCGTAAGAAACCAGGGTCGTCGGCTGGAGATTGCCAACCTGATTGGCTTCCCGCAATGCCGTCATTACCGACAGAGACGAATAGAGTGCGGGTTGGCCTTTGGGGTTGAAGCGGCCGCCGTAAAGTGCAGCCCCGCGACCGGACAACGGCTCACGCGCGTAGACGGGGTTCAGCGCCCGATAGAGTTTGCCTTGATAGGAGACGGGCACGATCAGGCGTAGACTCCGGCGTCGACGGCATCGATGTAGTCGAGCACTTCATCGGCCCGGCCATTGAGCACCAGTTGCATGGCCGTCTGCCCGGAAAAGCCGCTCAACGGCTCCGAGCGATACCAGGCATAGGCCATCAGCGCAGAGCCGAAGCGCGGTTCCACCTTGTTGAGAATCTCGACCATTGCGCGCAAGCGGCGCTGCGTTTTGTCGGAGCCGACCCGATCCTTGCGCTGGACGGCATCCTTGCCCAGACCGACCGTGCGGGCGACTTCTTCGCTGGTGGTGCGCAGAGCGTCCGCGATCTTGCGCGGAGCAAACAAACCATTGTCAGAATATTGAGCGAGACCCATCGCGTGCGCCTCCATCTGTTACATGCCGATTATTATGACCAGATATAGCGTCATAATGTGCGGCAATCAAGCAGAGGTGGGGAAGACTCGCGCAGATGTGACAAGCAAAGGCCCGCTGACACGCACCGGGTTCGCTTTCAGAGCCGGGTTTCCAGATGCTTGCGCAGGTAGGTCTCCAGTGTCTTGCCGGCTTCGACAATATGCGTCGAGGTCAAGCGCATCGCTTCTTCGACATCGCGACGGTAGCAGGCGTCGAGAAGTGCCTGGTGTTCGCTCGTCGAACGATCAATGTAATCGAGATGCAGCAGGGTGAAGCGCAGGTATCTGTCGGCGATGTCGTGGAGGCTGCTGATATGCGCCATCAGGCGCGGCCGGCCTGCCGGGGCGTAGAGCGTGCAGTGAAATTCCTTGTTCAGCGAGCCCAATTCTTCCGGCGGCGCGGTCTCGATCTGCTTCTGGATGGACGCGGCCAGGTCGATCTGGGCGTTGGACAGATGCGGGACCGACAGCCGGATCGCGAGAGCTTCTGCGGCTTCGCGCATCTCGCAAGTCTCGCGCAGTTCCTCGACGTCGATCGGCGCGACGATGGCGCCCCGGTTCGGGATGAGTTGGACGAGGCCTTCGGCGCTCAGCGTGCGCAGTGCCTCGCGGATCGGCATGCGGCTGGAGGCATGGGTCGCGGCCAATTCTTCCTGGCGCAGGGCGCTTCCCGGAGGGAGCGTACCCGTGATGATCGCTTCGCGGATATGATCGACGACATGTTGGGCGCGGTCGCCACGCTGCGGCGGTTTCGGGATCATGGCACCTGATTAGCAGAAGGAGAATTGACGGACAATAACAGGTTTTGTTACCACTTTAAATTATTGGATCCAATTTGGAGTGTCGTATGTCCGTATCTCGCCTTGCTGCCATCCCGGGGATCGGCGTGGACCGGATGGGAAATGCCGCAGATGCGGATGGCCGTCCCGAGATGCTGCGGCTGGAAAACCTCGATACTGATATCGCTCCGCCGAAGGCAGCCATAGCGGCCACGCAGGCTGCGATCAGTCGCGACGATGCCAACAGCTATCTGCCGTTTCTCGGCCTCCAGACATTGCGCCGGGCTGCGGCCGAACGGGTGTCGCGAACCACGGG
>JBEBXE010000248.1:0-5225 GCA_040391705.1 Aerobium aerolatum | reverse complement strand
CAAGCGCGCGGGGGGCATTGTTTGGCGTTATTGCGGGGCGCACCGCAGGCTGGTCGAGCGTGCCGAGCGCGTTGAGCAGCAGCATGACGGCGCGCGACCACACCGCCTCCATCGCGCCGCCAATGCCGGCGGCGGCTTCCAGCGAGGCGATGCCGTCGCCGACGCTACCGCTGACGCCGTCGGCGTCGGTGCGCAGGATCGAAATCTCCGGCGTGCCGCTATGAAACAGCGCAAACGCCAGTGCCGCTTCGCCACCTTCGCCATTGTAGAGCGGACGGAGGCAGATGCCGCCGGGGGCAGGGACACCTTGCGCCGACAGGTCGATGACGAGGTCGGGCAACGCAGTCGCGTCCACGTTGCGCAGGGCTGCGACTTGTCCGGCGGCGATGCGGTCGCTCCAGCACGACTTGCCGCGCCGCAGCACGATCTTTTCCAGCGACAGCAGCGTGTCGAGCGCCGAGGTGCTGCCGGTGCCAGCTGCAACAATGTCGAGGGCCACCTGAGCGCCAGTCTTGCGCTGCAACTGTTCTGCCAGTGCCGGGATAAACGCGGACAGCGCGTCGGCGTCCACGATCAGGCGGATCGTGGCGATGTTTCGAGCGTGCGTGTGCATCATCAGGTACCGCTGGAGGCCAGTTGAGGCCGGGGTGACGGCTCTGCGCTGTCGCGCTGTCCGGACTTGCCAAGGATCAGTTCGCGATAGGCGCTGACCATCGCCGCCAGCGAGTAACGTTCGGACAGGCGACGTCCGAGATTGCCCATCGCGGCCGCCTGTGACGGCGTGTCGAAGGTCTGCTGGATCGCGGCGGCAAACGCGCCGGTGTCGGCGGCGTCGACAAACAGCGCGCAGGGTTGGCCGTCGACGTCCAGCACTTCGCGCAGCACCGGCAGGTCGTGGGCAACGACCGGCAGACCAGCCTGTGCCGCTTCGACGGCGGCGAGCCCGAACGTCTCGGCTTCGCTGGGGAAGACAAAGACGTCGAGGCTGGCGAGAAAGTCGGCGACGCCGTCGCCATCCATCTCGCCGGCAAAATGCACCCGTTGGGCGACGTCGTACTCAACCGCCTTGGCGCGCAGCCGTTCGGCATCCGGCCCTTGCCCGGCGATGGCGAGGTGTACGTCCGGCAGCAGCGGCAGCGTCGCGATCGCCAGATCGATCCGCTTCAGCGGATGCAGCCTTGCGACGGTGCCGATCAGCGGCGCGGTCGCCGGTAGATTGTATTTCTCCCGCGCAGCCGCCTTGTCGAGCGAGGTTGTGCGCTCGGCAAAGCCGTGCGGCACGTGAACGATGCGCTTGGTATAGCGCGCCGGATAAGCCTGATAGTCGCGCCAGGTGGCGTGGGAGTTGACGGTGATGACGTCGTAGAACCCGGCCAGGCCGAGCAGGCGATCGACCTGGCGAACCAGCCCGTTGATGGTAGCGGGCGCGGACACGTGATTGGCGATGATGCGCGGCACCCCCATCAGGCGCGCCACCGGGGCGGCGACGATGTTGCCATAATGCTGGAACGGCAGCACCACATCCGGGCGCAGGTTGCGCATCAGCGAAAACAGCCGGGCGATGAAACGACCGACATCGAGAAGGCCGGACGGCCGCTCACGGGCGACGAAATGCACATTCGGAAAATCGTCGCAGCCGGCAGTCTTGCGGTAGAGAAACAGGTGATGCACCTCGAACGCATCGCCCTGCGCCGACAGTTCCTGCCCCAACAGACGCGAAATCTCCTGCGCCCCCGCCATCTCGGCCTGGGTCTGCACGAAGAGAATACGAAGCGGTTTTCCCGTTGGTTGTGGCATGGAGCAGTGAATCCTTCGCCCGATATCTGGTCGAGAGACCTCTCTAGCGTGCGGGCTGCTTAGAGACGATTAAACCGCTGCGCTGGCTTTTGCGTTGGTTAATGACTGGTTGAGGTGCGCCGGGCGCTCGCACTCTGGCGATATAGGCGCGCAACGAAAATGCGATGATCGACATGACGATGATGGAGAGCGAGGTGGATCGACCAGCCACGTTCTCGACGAGATTGCTGATGACGAAAATATTGGTGAAAGCGAAGGCCGCTGCCAGAACCTGATCCTTCATGGTGCCGATGGCGATCAGCAGCAGGACATAAACCATTATCAGCGCGAGCATCAGCAGAAGGAAGCCGACCAGCCCCCCTTCCACGATGATCGTGATGTAGCCGTTGTGGAAATTGTCGAGCACCCAGCTGTGGAGGTCCTTGAAGATCTGCATGCGCTCCTCGGTCCAGAAGCCGTTGACGCCATATCCGAGAAGTTCGCGGCCTTCCATCTGACGCAAACCGTATTCCCAGATCGTGGTGCGGCTGTTGGTGTTGATGGTGATGCCGACGATGCCGATCTTGTCGGCGTCGATGAAAAAGGTGGTGACGGCCAGATTGATGATCGGCACTGCGAGCAGGGGAAGCGCCAACAGCACGAGGCGCTGTACGATGGCGGGCGCAAACGCGATAATGATCGAAATGATACCGATCGACGCCATCATCTGCGCACCGCGAGAGCCTGACATATAGGTCGCCAGCCCGGAGAGGAACACGAGGACGGCGCGTCCGGCGAACGCGGCAAATGTCGCGCGTCCGTCCAGGCCTTTGCGCAACGGCAAGGCAATTCCGATGACGACGGCTTGCGCCCCCGCAGCTCCCAGCCCGTTTTTCTGGGCCGAGAGGCCGCGCCATTTGCCTGCGTGCTCCCAGCTGTCCTCGACGCCGATCGACGGCAGGAGCAGCGAGACCAACACTGAAGCGACCACGAATGTCGCCAGGGCGGCGAACACCAGTCGCAGAATATCCTCCAGATCGAACAGGCTGGAGATGCTCAAGGCCGTGAGAAGCGTGGTGAAGATCAGCAGGCTTTTGATGTAGGTGTCGGCATCGCGCGTGCTCCAGATCGCTGACAGCGAGACGTAGAACAGGAAAGCCGCCATGAAGAAGGCCTCTGCCGATAGCGGGATGCGCACGCCTCTGGAGGCATAGGCGGAGATGACGATGATTCCGGCGCACCCAAGGAAGATCGCGTAGCGACCGGGGGTCATCCACCCGGGCATGTCCGTCCCCGGTGTCCATAGGGATAGCAGGATCAGCGCGTAGAAGACTGCTCCGACGATGCTTTTCGAGATGGTCATTCCCAGCTTCCGTATGCTTGTCCTAGGCTGCAAGCAGTCCGCGACGATCACAAGAGAAGCGCGCTTTCTGGACACCCTTGGATAACGCGAAACCGATTAAAGGTTTGCTAACCATGAAATTTAGCTGCCGCTGCGCGCACAGATGCCGCGTGGGGTAATCCATCCTTAACCGTGCTGGCGGATAAGTTCAGGATGACAACACCCCGAGCTTTGCCTTCGCCAAATTGGATATCTGAGGAATGACCGAGTATCAGTCCAGGGGCTCTGGCCGCGAACGCGTTCGCGAACAGCGGGCCTTGGATAACTATCTGCAGATCGATTTGGGACGGCTGGTGTTCTGGCTGCGCCGCAAGGCGGGCTGGATCGTGGGTGCCGCTGTTGCGGGCGGGCTGCTGGCAACTGCCTATGTTGTTGTGACGCCACCACGCTATACCGTTACCAGCGAGATTTCGGTCGACCCTGCCGGCATCCAGATCGTCAACGATGACATCTATGGCCGCACCGAGCAGCGCGACACGCAGTTGCTGAATATCGATACCAAGCTGCAGACGCTGCTGTCGCGCAACGTTCTGTTGCGCGTAGTAAAACGCCTCGACCTCACCAGTGATGAGGAATTTGTTCCGCAAACCTCGACGTTGGGCCTGGATCCCGCGATCACCGCGATCGGTGTTTTGAAGACCAATGTTACCGCACGTCGCGACGAACGTTCCTATGTGATTACCTTGTCCGTGCAGTCTCGGTCGGCGGAAAAATCGATCCTCATTGCCGAGACCATCGTTGAGGAGTTCCGTGCCGAACTGATCATGGCAGATGCAGAAGGCGCGCGACGAACAGCCAGTGCACTCGATTCCCGGCTCGCGGAACTGCGCGACGGCGTGAAAGATGCAGAGGCGGCCATTCAGGCGTTTCGGCGCGAGAACGGCCTGCGCGTCAGCAATGGAGAACTCATCAGCAGCCGCTCGATGGGTCAGGTTGACGCCCAGTTGCGTGAAGCCCGCGAGAGGCTGATTGCTGCCGAGTCTCGCTATCGCACGCTCACGACGGATGGAGGCGATTTCGCGTCCATGCAATCGCAGACGCTGTCTTCGCTGCGCACGCAATATGCAACGCTCAAGCAGCGCGCCGATGCGCTTGCCATGACATTCGGTCAGCGTCATCCGCGTCGGCAGGCGGGGGAGCTTGAATTGCAAACGCTGAAGTCGGAGATCGACGCTGAGGTCCAACGTCTCACCCGCGCTGCCCAGAATGAGTTTGACCAGGCCCAAGCGGTCGTCAAGGCGCTCGAAGGAGAAGCGACCGAGGTGTCTTCGGACGTGTTCTCGGAGAATGCTGCTGAGGTGAGGCTGCGTGCTCTGACGCGCGAGGCGGCGGCCAAGACCGCTCTCTACGAGAGCTTTCTGGCGCGCTCCAGCGTTGCTGCCGAGCGACAGGACCTTGACAGCACAAACATCCGGGTCATTTCAAGTCCGATGACGCCGCGTAAGCGCAGCTGGCCTCCGAGCCTGGCGCAGGCTGGTGTTTTTGGCGGTGCTGCAGGCTTCACCCTCGGCGCGCTTGCAGTACTGGCGTTTGGCGTGTTCAGCGACATGCAGAACGGCACAGGGCGTGGGCAGATAAATCGAAATGCCCCTCGTTCCAGAACGCGGCCGCAACGGCCCCAGCGCCCGCCGGAACCGCAGGTCTCTGCGCCGTACGCTGCGGCTCCGCCGACCCCACCAGCCCCGCCGGCGTATGGTTCGTTGCTCAATGCGAACCGGCGGCCGGCCACTGCTGGCAATGCGATTTATCGCGAGCCCCGCGCAGCGCAGTTCCGCAACGAGCATCCCTCTGATTCGCAACGGACGCGACGCTAAAGCACGACGCGGAAAAGCTGCATCCGAAAATTCCGGCGCTCTATCAGATATTTAGGTCGTCCCTGTGCGTCCGGCCGGACGCGCGCTGTCGCTTTGGCGGCGTCGTCTCGACGCCCCACCGCGCTGGTAACGAAGCCTTAACCAAGAAGGTAAACGCCCGGCGCCGGGCTGCCAGTTAGGCACGTCCCCTGCATGGTAGCCTGTGACTGCCTTGCCCGTCCCAAACTGGAACG
>JBEBXE010000247.1:0-5227 GCA_040391705.1 Aerobium aerolatum | reverse complement strand
ACATGCCCTTGACCTTGGTGCGCTGGTCGGCGCGGCCCATCCAGCCCTTGATGCGCAGGCCGGTGCGCCCGCACGGCGAGCGGCCGGGCAGGATGGCCGAGAGATCGCCGGTGCCGAGGCGCACTAGGGGATAGGCCGGGTTGAGGCTGGTGACGACGACCTCGCCGACCTCGCCGTCGGCGACCGGATCGCTGGTGCCGGGGCGCACGATTTCGAGGATGAGGTTTTCATTGACGATCATGCCGGGATTGGGCCGCCCGTCCGCATCGGCGCTCTCATAGGCGATGACGCCGAATTCGGCCGTGGCGTAGCACTGGAACACCGCAACGCCGCGCGCAAAATATTCCTCACGCAGCGACGGAAACAACGCGCCGCCCGACACCAGCCCGTGGCGGAACGACGACAAATCCTTGCCCAGTTCGGCAGCGCGATCGAGCAGGATTTTGAGGAAATCCGGCGTGCCGGCAAAGGCGCTCGGTTTGAGTGCGGCGGCGGCGTCGACTTGCATGTCGGTGTTGCCGGTGCCGGCTGGAAACACCGAGCATCCCAGCGCGCGGGCGCCATGGTCGAGCATGAAGCCGCCCGGCGTCATGTGATAGGCAAAGGCGTTGTGGACGATATCGCCCGGCCGGATGCCGGCGGCAAAGAAGGCGCGTGCAGCTTGGGCGGGATCGCTCGCCAGTCCCTGCGGCTCCCAGACCGGGCCCGGCGACAGGAAGATGCGTCCGCCGGTCAGTTGGGAAAGCGGTGCGAAGCCGCCGAACGGCGGCTCCTGCGCCTGCATTTCCATCAGTTCGGCCTTGCGCAGAACCGGCAGCTTTGCCAGCGCTGCGCGCGATGTCAGCGTCGATGGGTCGACGCCAGCCAGCCATGTGGCAAGCCCCGTTGTTTCCTGAAAGACGCCTTTCAGGAATGTGGGCAATCGCGCAAAAAAGTCAGCTTCGCGCACCTCGGGTGGGCGATTTTCCAGATCATCGAAGGTCGGCGCCATGGTTCCTCCCAAACCTCAGGCCCGCCCCTCGCAAGGCGTCAGGAACTCATCGTTGCCCGTCGCGTGAGCGAGAATTGCTGGCCGGCTGAACTTGTGCAGTTGAGCTGTGTAGGCGTCACCATGGCGCAGTTCACCTGCGTCGTGGTCTGGCGGATCAGGGACGTCACCGAGATGGAAACCGTACTGGCGTCCACCTGCGTGTAATGTCCTTCGGCGAGCTTGTTGCCGGTGTCCGTCGCCAGCGTCTCGAAGGAGCCAGTGGTGAAGCGCGAGATCGCCACGCCGTCCGTGCTGAGCCAGTCGCCGTCGAACGCCGACTGCGCCCGCGGCGGCAGCGATCCAAACTGCCCGCCAGGCTGTGACGGCCTGCTATTGTTGTAAGGCTGGCTCTGGCAACCTGCCAGCGCAACCACCGCCGCTATGGCGGCTATCATTCCGAATTTGCTCGCATCCATCATCCCGACAGTCCTTTTCTCGGTACGACTGACTTTTTCAATCGCCGGTTTTCAAGGCGAAAGCAAGGTTTCGTCCTGCTCTGCGCCGCGTCACAACGGTTAACGAACAAGAATGTTGCGAAATTGCCAGGGGTCGGTTTCATCGATGTCTTCGGGGAACAGACCGGGCCGCCCGTCGAGCGGGGTCCAGTCGGTGTAATAGCCGTTGACCGGACCGAGATAGGGCTTCTGCACCTCGAGGCAGCGACGGTAGTCGATCTCGTCGGTTTCGACGATGCCGGCCTGCGGATTTTCCAGCGCCCAGACCATGCCGGCCAGCACTGCCGAGGACACCTGCAGGCCGGTGGCGTTCTGGTGCGGCGCAAGGCGGCGGGCGTCTTCCAGCGACAATTGCGAGCCGTACCAGTAGGCGTTCTTGCCGTGGCCGTAGAGCAGCACGCCCAGCTCATCGGTGCCGTCGAGCAGCTCTTCTTCCTCGAGCACCTTCAGCACCGGTTGCGCCGTGCCGCCGGAACCGAACATCTCGTGCAGCGACAGAACCGCGTCGTTGCAGGGATGGTAGGCGTAGTTACACGTCGGCCGGTAGATCACGTCTCCGGCGTCGTCGCACACGGTGAAGAACTCGGCGATCGAGATCGATTCATTGTGGGTGACGAGGAAGCCGTATTGCGGCCCCGGTGTCGGGCACCAGCTGCGCACGCGGGTGTTGGCGCCGGGCTGGTCGAGATAGATCGCCACCTTCGGCCCGGTCTTGAACTCCACCGCGTTGGCGGGCTTCCATTTTTCATGGGTGCCCCAGCCAAGTTCCGCCGGCTGCAATCCTTCGGCGATGAAACCTTCGACCGACCAGGTGTTCCAGAACGCCTCGAGCGGCTTCGGGCTTTTGGCGCGCTGGGTGTCGCGTTCGGCAATGTGGATGCCCTTGACGCCGGCCTTGTGCATCAGCGCGGCCCAGCCGTCGCGGTCTTCGGTGGCGGGCTCCTGAAATTCGAGCCCGAGGTCGCCGGCCAGATTGACCAGCGCCTGTTTGACCAGCCACGACACCATGCCGGGATTTGCACCACAGCACGAGACGGCCGTCGTCCCGCCGGGATTGGCGCGCTTTTCGGCACGCGCGGTTTCGCGCAAAGCGTTGTTGGTGCGTGCGGCATTGTCGGCATCGGCATCGAAATAGAAGCCCAGCCATGGCTCCACCACCGTGTCGATATAGAGCGCCCCGAGGCTGCGGCAGAGCCGCATGATATCCACCGAGCCGGTGTCGACGGACAGGTTGACGCAGAAACCTTGACCATTGCCATCGGTGAGCAGCGGCGACAGCAGCGCCTGATAATTATCGCGGGTGACGTGCTCCTGAATGTAGCGGATGCCGCGTTCGTCCAGGATGGCCTTGTCTTCATCGCGCGGGTCGATGACCACCATGCGCGTCTTGTCGAAGTTGAAATGCCGTTCGATCAGCGGCAGCGTTCCCCTCCCGATCGAGCCGAAACCGATCATCACGATCGGGCCGGTTATCTCTGCGTGAACGGGATGGGCGGATGCTGCCATGTATCGATGCTCCTGCACTGTGGCGAAGCGTCGGCTAAATCACAGAAACATGACACACGCAATAAAACGCGGGCCTATTGCGAGGGGCTGGCCGCCAGCTGGGCAGGGATCAGATCGCGCAGCGAATTGCCGACGAAAATGCGTTTTGCCCTCGCGAGATCTTCAGGGCGCAGCACTGTTTCGCACGCCTTGCCGGACGTAAGCAGCGATCGTCGCAACACGCTTGCCAGCAACCCGCAGGACAGCGGTGGCGTGTGCAGCGGTCCGTCGTCGAGATCGACATAGAGGCTGGTGATCGTGCCTTCGCACAGCTCGTCGCGTTCGTTGAGCAGCAGCACTTCCTGCACCGCATCGCCCGGAAATTCGGCGCGGGCGGCATCGAAAACGCCCCGGCGTGAGGATTTGTAGCGCAGCAGATGATCGCTGGAATCGAGACGCGTTGCACCGATGCGCAGCGTCCATACCGTGCCGTCGGCGATCGGCTGGAACGGAGTGGCCTGCGCGGTGCAAAGACCGTCGCGCGCAAGCGTCAGGCGAATGCGCTGTTGTCCGGTGGACGCAGGAAGGGCGGCGAGTGCGGCATCGATGTGCTGGCGGTCGTAGCGGAAACCGAGCGCTTTTGCCGAGTCTTCCAGCCGCTGCATGTGCAGATCGAAGCGCGCAATACCGGTGTCCGGCTCGCGACGCATGGTCTCGATCAGGTAAAAGTCGGTGTCTCGCCCGTCGCGAAGCGGGCTTTCAGCAGGCATTCTTCATATTCTCCTTCGGCGGTGGAATCGGACACCACCCCGCCGCCAACATTGAACACGGCCTCGCCATCGGGGAACAGCGAGATCGTGCGGATCGCGACGTTGAAGCGCATGGTGCCGTCGGGCGCCATCCAGCCGATCGACCCGCAATAGACGTTGCGGGGTTTGTCTTCCAGCGCGCGCAGGATTTTCATGGCGCTGATCTTCGGCGCGCCGGTGATCGAGCCGCACGGAAACAGCGCCGCCAGAATGTCGCGGAAGCTCAAGCCGTCGAGCAGCCGCGCTCGCACGCGGCTGACCATCTGATGCACGGTGGTGTAGGATTCGACGCGGAAGAGTTCCGGCACATGCAGCGTGCCGACTTCGCTGATGCGCGAGATGTCATTGCGCAAAAGGTCGACGATCATGCGGTTTTCCGCCTGATTTTTCGGGTCATTGCGCAGGAAATCGCGTAATTCCTGGTCTTTTTCCGGTGTTTTTCCGCGCGGCGCGGTGCCTTTCATCGGCAAAGTCTCGATCCAGCGGTCGCGGGTGATGCCGAAAAACAGCTCCGGCGAACGCGACAGCACGATGGGACCGTCGAGATCGATGAAGGCCGAATGGCGCACCGGCTGGCGCTGCCGCAGCGTCTCGAACAGCGCCAGTGGATCGCCGCCCCAGCGGGCTGCGAGCGGAAAGGTCAGGTTCGCCTGATAGCAATCGCCCTCGCGCAAATGCCGGTGCAGCCGTGCAAACCTTGCCGCATAGGTGTCCGGCGACCACGACGCCACCGGGTCGACGAGAAAGGCGTTGGTCTGGTCCGGTTCGGCCGCGCGATCGTCGAAACCGTCGAACACCCCGAAACACAGCAACGGCGCGCGCCGGCCTTCGGGCAGGAGCGCTTCAAGCGCCGGATCGAGCAGATAGCCAGCCTCGTAGGACAGGTACCCGGCCAGCCACTTACCATCGCGGCGCGCCTTCTCGACCTGCGCCAGCGCGGGTTCTAATTCATGCGGCTGCCATGCGGAAATGATGTCGCGCGGGTGCGCGAACACCATGTCCTGGCCTTCCAGATCGTTCCGGAAGCAAGCGATATTCCGCCTTGCGTGCATGATCCGTCAGTCTTCGGGCTGGTCTTCCATCGCTTCCAGTTCGCTGATCAGCCCGTCGATCACCGACAACCCCTTGTCCCAGAAGGCGGGGTCGGAGGCGTCGAGGCCGAACGGGGCCAGCAACTCGGAGTGATGCTTGGTGCCGCCGGCTTTCAGCATCTCGAAATACTTCTCCTGGAAGCCGCTTTCGGCGTTCTGGTAGACGGCATAGAGCGAGTTCACCAGGCAGTCGCCGAACGCATAGGCGTAGACGTAGAACGGCGAATGGATGAAGTGCGGGATGTAGGCCCAGAACGTCTCGTAGCCGTCGCGAATGCGAATCGCAGGCCCAAGGCTTTCCGCCTGCACCGACAGCCACAATTCGCCGATCCGTTCCGAGGTCAGCTCGCCCTGACG
>JBEBXE010000246.1:0-5240 GCA_040391705.1 Aerobium aerolatum | reverse complement strand
CATGCTTGGACCACGGCGTCACCGGCCGGTCGTGGTGGCCGTCGAAGGGGCCGTTGTAGAGCCGCTTCGGCTCAAGGAAGATCACCGGGTCGGGGTCTTCGATCGCGGCAATCAGCAGGCCCTTGGCGTCATGCGGATTTGACGGCACCACCACCTTCAGCCCGGCGACATGGGTGAACAGCGCTTCCGGGCTCTGGCTGTGGGTCTGGCCGCCGAAGATGCCGCCGCCGGTCGGCATGCGGATCACCATCGGGCAGGTGAACTGGCCGTTGGAGCGATAGCGCAGGCGCGCCGCTTCCGAGACGATCTGGTCGTAGGCGGGATAGACGTAGTCGGCGAACTGCACCTCGACGCAGGGGCGCAGGCCGTAGGCGGCCATGCCAATGGCGGCACCGACGATGCCGGATTCGTTAATCGGGGCATCGAAGCAGCGGCTTCGCCCGTATTTTTGCTGCAGGCCGGCCGTGCAGCGGAAGACGCCGCCGAAATAGCCGACGTCCTGGCCGAACACGACGACGTTGTCATCGCGCCCCATCGATACGTCCATCGCGGACCGAATCGCCTCGATCATGGTCATGCGTGACATGGTCAGACTCCCGCCTTCTGGCGCTGGCGTCGCAGATGCGGCGGCATCGTTTCATAGACGCCCTCGAACATGTCGCGCATCGACGGCTTGCCGCCCGAATGCAGCGTGCCGTTGTTCTCGGCTTCCTTCTGGGCGGTGATCACCGTGTCGAGAATTTCCGCTTCCGTCTGCCGGTGGCGGTCGTCGGACCAGACGCCCTTTGCGATGAGGTGGTTCTTGAGGCGAATGACCGGATCGCCCAGCGGCCAGGCGTCGGATTCAGCTTTGGGCCGGTAGGCGGACGGGTCATCGGAGGTGGAATGCGCGCCGACGCGGTAGGTGACGTATTCGACCAGCGTCGGCCCGAGATTGCGCCGGGCGCGCTCGGTGGCCCATTTCGCCACCGCGTGCACTGCGAGGTAGTCGTTGCCGTCGACCCGCAGCGCCGGAATGCCGAAGCCGAGTGCGCGGGCCGCAAACGTTCCCGAACCGCCGCGCGCGATGCCCTGAAAGGTCGAGATCGCCCACTGGTTGTTGACGACGTTGAGCACCACCGGGGCGCGGTAGGTCGAGGCAAACACGAGTGCGGCGTGGAAGTCGCTCTCTGCGGTCGCGCCATCGCCGATCCAGGCGGCGGCGATTTTGGTGTCGTTCTTGATGGCCGACGCCATCGCCCAGCCGACGGCCTGAATGTACTGGGTGCCGAGATTGCCCGAGATCGAGAAGAAGCCGTGATCCTTGGCCGAGTACATCACCGGCAGCTGGCGGCCCTTCAGCGGGTCGGCTTCGTTGGAATAGATCTGGTTCATCATGTCGACCATCGGATAGCCGCCGGCGATCAGCAGGCCGGCTTGACGATAGGTCGGGAAGTTCATGTCGCCGGGGTTCAGCGCCTGGCGAAACGCGCAGCTGACGGCTTCCTCGCCCATGTGCTGCATGTAGAACGATGTCTTGCCCTGGCGCTGCGCCATCTGCATGCGCGCATCGAAGGTGCGCAACGTCATCATGTAGCGCAGGCCTTGCAGCAGCTCCTCGTCGGTCAGCGTGCCGGCCCATGGGCCGACGGCCTCGCCGTTGCGGTTCAGCACCCGGATGATGGAATAGGCGAGGTCGCGAATTTCGCGCGGATCGACATCCACGGCTGGACGCTCGACGGAGCCTGCACGGGGAATCGGTACATTCGAGAAGTCCGGCGTGTCGCCCGGACGGACTTCAGGTTCCGGAACATGAAGGCTGAGCCTCTGTTCTTCGGCCATATTGTTCTCCTCGCCTGCCCGAATTTTCCAACAGCTAATTCGAAGCAAACCCACTTGTCTACTGGGAGGAAAATGGCGCGCAGGCCTTGTTCTTCAAGCGGTCGAGCGCGCTTGACGACGCCTTTCACGTTCATGTCCGAAACATGGCTGCCGGCTTTGCGTTTGTTTCGTCTTTTTATCTCGCCGCGCACGGATCGTACGAGCTTGATCCCGAGGGCCTCGCGGGGCTATCCAGAAAAAAATATTCTAATTGTTGCGCCGTCATCGTGCTTTCCAACCCCGATGACGGCCCAGGACGAAATTCTCGAGGGAAAACTGCAGATGGAGAATGCAACCATGACCACGACAGGGCGGCCGGACGTCACCGCATTCTACGATCCGCGCACATTTTCCGTTCAATATGTGGTGGCTGACCCGGCGACGAAGAAATGCGCGCTGATCGATCCGGTGCTGGATTTCGACGAGAAGTCGGGCTCGGTGAAAACCGAAAACGCCGACAAGTTGCTCGCCTTCGTGGCGGAGCAGGGGCTGAGCGTCGAGTGGATACTCGACACCCATCCGCATGCCGATCACTTCTCGGCCGCGCAGTATCTGAAGGGCAAGACCGGCGCGCCGACCGCCATCGGCGATCGGATCGTCGAGGTGCAGAAGCTCTGGAAGCAAATCTACAACTGGCCCGATCTGGTGGCCGACGGCTCGCAGTGGGACAAGCTGTTTGCCGAGGGCGAGACGTTCAGCATCGGCGAGCTGCAAGGCCGGGTGCTGTTCTCGCCGGGCCACACGCTGGCGTCGATCACCTATGTCATCGGCGATGCGGCGTTCATCCATGACACGCTGTTCATGCCCGACAGCGGCACGGCGCGTTGCGATTTTCCGGGCGGCAGCGCCACGCGGCTGTGGGCGTCGATGCAGCAGATCCTGTCGCTGCCCGACGACACCCGCCTGTTCACCGGCCACGATTATCAGCCGGGCGGGCGCGAACCGTTGTGGGAATCGACCGTCGCCGAGCAGAAGGCGACCAATTCCCACATGTCAAAATGTGTGACCGAAGCCGAGTTCGTGGCGGTCCGCGAAGCCCGCGACGCCACCCTGCCGATGCCGAAGCTGATCCTGCACGCGCTGCAGGTCAACATTCGCGGCGGCAGGCTGCCGGAGGCGGAGAGCAACGGCACGGCCTATCTGAAGATCCCGCTCAATGCCCTGAAAGGGGCGGTGTGGGGCTAGGCTCAGGGACGGTTCCGGGCTTCTCTGCCTGCGCGCGCCGCTTCAGCTGCTGCTCGCGCAGGAAGATGAATAGGCCCGAGGCAACGATGATTGCCGCGCCCAGCGCCATGGCCGGGCGTGGCACGTCGCCGAAGAACATCCAGCCGAAGATGACGCCCCAGAACAGCAGCGTGTACTGGTAGGGCGTCACGGTTGCGGCGTCCGCGAGTTTCAGCGAACGGTTGATGCACATGTGGCCGATCATCGAGACCACGCCGAGAAGCGCCAGTAGCCCGAAATCGATGGTGCTTGGCGTGACCCATCCGAACGGCACGGTCGCCAGCCCGAACGCCGCGCCGCCGAGCAATTGCCAGAACGCAAAGGTCGTATCCGGTGTGCTGCGCAGCGCACGGCTGATCAGGATCATCAGCGCGAAACAGAACGAGCCGACGATTGAAATCAGCGCCGGGGCGGTGAAGGCCGCAGCCGAAGGTTCCAGCGCGACGATGACGCCGACGAAGCCGACGCAGATCGCGGTCCAGCGCCGCCAGCCGACTTTTTCTCCGAGGAAGATCGGCGATAGCGCCGCGACATAGATCGGGGCGGCAAGCCAGTAGGTGATGACGTCGGCGAGCGGCAGGGTGATGACGGCGTAGTAGAAGCTGCAGACCTCGATCGTCGCGACGACGACGCGCAGCAATTGCAGGCCGGGACGCTCCAGCGACAGCAGCGGCCTGATGCCGGCTTTCCAGAGGAACGGCGACAGCACGACCAGCGCCACGGCGCTGCGGATCAGCAGCACCTGGCCGACCGAATAGGTCGACACCAGCCATTTGCCCATCACGTCGTTGAGGCCGAAGAGCAAATTGCCCAACAGCATGATGAGAATGCCCAGCTGGGCACTGGAACGTGAGGCCACAAAGCGGCTCACGAGTGTTCGCGCGGTCATGAGGTCTTTCCTGTTGACGCACACTGCATCACCTGCGGGCGTCTTTCCACCTGCTCCAATCCTATCCGGATGGGTTTCGCAAGCGGATTTTCCGCACGGCTGCCGCGCAAAAATGACAGAAGGGCCGGCGCGTGCGCCAGCCCTTTGTTTTCATGGAAGAACGCAGGTTTACCAGGCGGGAACGACGGCGCCCTTGAAGGTGTCGAGTACGAACTGACGCACCTCGTCGGTGTGATAGACGCCGACGAACTGCTTGACCCAGGCGGCATCCTTGTCGGCTGTGCGCACGGCGATCAGGTTGACGTAAGGGGCCTTCTCGCCTTCCTTCAGGATTGCGTCGTCGGAGGGGTTGAGTCCGGCTTCCAGCGCATAGTTGGTGTTGATCGCCGAGGCGTCGGTATCATCCAGCGAGCGTGGCAGCTGGGCTGCGTCCAGCTCGACGAAGGTGAAGTTCTTCGGGTTCTCGGTGATATCGGCCGGGCCGACCTTCAGGCCTTTGTCGGCGTTCAGCTTGATGACGCCCTGGTCGGCGAGGATGAACAGCGCGCGGCCGCCATTGGTCGGGTCGTTGGGGATGGCGATGGTCGCGCCGTCCGGCAACGCGTCGAAGCTGGCGTGCTTCTTCGAATAGACGGCCATCGGGAAGTTGACGTTATAGGCGACATCAACGATGTCGAACCCGCGGTCGGCCACCTGATTGTCGAGGTAGGGCTTGTGCTGGAACGAGTTGGCCTGCAACTCGCCGTCATTCAGCGCCTGGTTCGGCACCACATAATCGGAGAATTCAAGGATCTCGATCTCGAGGCCATCCTTGGCGGCGAGCTCCTTCACCTTTTCCATGATCTGGGCGTGCGGGCCGGGGGTGACGCCGACCTTGATGGTTTCGGCGGAGGCGGTACCTGCCAGCAGCGTCAATGCCAGACCGGCGGCGAGGGTGATTTTCGAGAACATGTTCGGGAACTCCATGAGAAAATGGGGAGGAAGGAAATTCAGCGGGCGCGGCTGCGCTTGTCGAAGCGGCGGGCAAGCCAGTCGCCGGACGACTGCACCGCCTGAACCAGCACGATCAGCACGACGACGACTGCGAGCATCACGTCAGGCATGAAGCGCTGGTAGCCGTAGCGGATGCCGAGGTCGCCGAGGCCGCCGCCGCCGACTGCGCCGACCATCGCCGAATAGCCGATGAGGCTGACCACGGTCAGCGTCAGGCCCAGCGTGATGCCGGGGCGCGCTTCGGCCATCAGCACCTTCCAGACGATCTGCAGCG
>JBEBXE010000245.1:0-5264 GCA_040391705.1 Aerobium aerolatum | reverse complement strand
TCGCCGATGGCGCGGCGGTATTTTTCCAGCGCCCGCACGGCGGCGATTTCGTCGACGGTTCCCGGCTGCTGCTGGTCGAGCCAGTGCAGATAGGTGGTGATGGCCGCGCCGTCGCGGCGGTGCGCGGCGCGGCTTCCGGCCAGCTCTGCCGCGTTCTTGACCGCGCGCGGCAGGCGGGCCGGGTCGGGCAGCGCCAAAACCGTGCCGCCGCTGTCCTCGACGATCATGCGCAGCCGGTCTGCGGCCAGCGTCGGGTCGAGCGCGATGCGCGCGCCGGTGGTGGCGAGCTTCGTGATTGTGTCGTCCAGCGCCTCGGGCGGCAGGATATCGGCCAGCTGCGTCAGATAGGCATCGGTCTCGATGGTGAGCTTTTCGCGCGCCAGAAACAGTTTTGGCAGCCCGTCGGCGGGCAGAATCGCAAAGCCCAGCGCCAGCGGCGTATGCGGCACGTCGCGGCCGCGAATGTTGAACACCCACGCCAGCGACGACGGATCGGTCAGCACCGCATGGGTCGCGCCCTCGGCGTGCAAGGCCTCGGCGAGACGCGCCACCTTGTCCGACGCCAGTTCGCCGGCAAAGCCGATCGGGTGGATTTCGACCTTTTCGGCCGGCGGGGCAGGGCGATCCGCCCAGATGGCGTCGACCAGATTGGCGCTGACCGGTACCAGAGTCGCGCCCGCCTGCTCGAGGCTTTTGCGTAAGGAAGCGGCCTCGGCGATCGTGTGCAGCCACGGATCGAAGCCGATGCGCAGGCCTGCCGCCGCATTGCTCGCCAGCCACTTCGCCGGCGGATTGTCGACGAGGCTTTCGACCTCGAATGTGCCGGTGTCGACCTGCACCCGTGCCTGCAGCGTGTAGCGGCCATCGACGAAGATCAGCGCCCGCTCGCGCAGCACCAGGGCCGCGCCCGCCGATCCGGTGAAGCCGGTCAGCCACTGCAACCGCTCCGAGCAGCGCGCAACATATTCGCCCTGATGTTCATCGGCGCGCGGCACCAGAAAACCGTCGAGGTGGTCTGCCGCCAGTCGTTCGCGTAGCAAGGCCACGCGGGCAGGGCCCTGGCTCGGATCGGTCAACGCGTCGAAGGACTGGAACATGGCACCCTCTGGAAAACTGGATCTTGACCCAAGTGCATAGAGCATCGGACCGAAAAGTGGAATCCGGTTTTCGGATTGTTCCGATGCTCACTTAAAACGCTTCCCGTTGGGAGGGGTGCAACGCGATCCTGTTTTGCGCTGCACCATTTTGTTCGCACATGCAAAAACGCATGGTGCCTATGCACAATCATGGCTGGTACCGAAGGCCCGCGCTCCCTACCTCAGGGTTGTGGTTGAATGGACGAGCCGACAGGAGATGTGAGATGGCAAAGCGTGGATTTTTCAGGAATGCAATGGATGCGATGGTTGCAGCCCGTTCGAAGCAGGCGCAGCGTTATGTCAACAATGCCTTGCTGATGCTCGACGACGAGAGCCTGCGGGCGAGCGGTTACACGCGCGCCGAATTGCAGAAGCGCGGCTCGAGCCCGTATATCTTCTAAGCTTCGCGAGCCAATCGCGCTCGCAGTCTGAAGCGGCCCTTGCGGGCCGCTTTTTTGTTGCCGTCTATTTCAGATGGCCCGCTTATTTCAAGTGGATCGTCACCCACTCCTCGCGCAGCAGCGTAGTGATGTGACGGAACCCGGCCTTCTGGTAGGCGGCGACCACGCCGTCGTGCTGCTTGTCGAGAATGCCCGACAGGATCAGCGAGCCGTTTTTGGCCAGATGTGTCGCCATCTGTGGCGCCAGTTCGGTCAGCGGGCCGGCAAGAATGTTGGCGACGATCAGGTCGAACGGTCCGTACTTGGCGAAGACGGCATCGTCAAAACCTTCGGCCGTCGCGGTCACCACATGTTCCGACACGCCGTTGAGCGCGACATTGTCGGCGGCCACGTCGGTGGCGATCGGGTCGATGTCGGTGGCCAGCACCGGGATTTTCGCCAGCTTGGCCAGCGCAATCGCCAGCACGGCGCTGCCGGTGCCCAGATCGAGCGCGTTTTTCGGCTGTTCAGCGGCCACCACCGTTTCGATCATTTCGAGGCAGCCCGACGTGGTGCCGTGATGGCCGGTGCCAAAGGCGAGGCCGGCTTCGATCTCGATGCCGATGTCGCTGTCCTGCAATCTGTCACGGTCATGCGAGCCATAGACGAAGAACCGTCCGGCGCGCACCGGCTGCAGGCCTTCCAGCGATTTGGCGACCCAGTCGACGTCACCCAGCGCTTCGTAGCCGATGGTCAAATCGGCCGCGTCGTCGCCAAGCGTCTGGCGAATGCGCGCTTCGACGTCTGCGAGCTGGTCGTCGTCGGCATAGACCGACAGTTCCTCGATCCCGGCCTCTTCATCGACCTCGAAAATCACGATCGGCAGGCCGTCGTCGTCGAATTCGACCTCGAGCTTGGCAAAGAACGCGGTCGAGGCCGGCTTGATGGCGGTGAAATAGAGGCGGGTCTGGGACAAGGCGTGGCTTCCGTGGTCAGCCGTCGGCCAGGCGCTTGAGCTTGGCGAGGGCGTTTTGTGGATTTTCTCCATATGCGATGGTTCCGGCGAAATCACCAGCGCGATTGAGCATGATAATCGAGGCGGTGTGATCCATCGTGTAGTCGCCGCCCTCCAGATCGACCTTCTTGGAGTAGATGCCGAACGAGCGTGCCATGTCGTGGACCTTGGCGGGGTCGCCGCTGATGCCGGTGATGCGCTGGGAGACGTTGCTGATATAGGTGTTGACGGCGTCCGGTGTGTCGCGCTCGGGGTCGACGGTGACGAAATAGGCGTTGATCTTGTCGCCGTCAGGTCCAAGCTCGGTCAGCCAGCCATCCAGCTCGAACAACGTCGTCGGGCACACTTCCGGGCAGTGGGTGAAGCCGAAGAACACGGCGCTCGGCTTGCCGCGAAACGCTGCTTCGGTAATGTCGTTGCCGCGCATGTCGGTCAGGGCGAACGGCGCGCCATAGGCTTGTCCGACCGTCTGGTTCCGATACCAGTGGAAAGCCAGCGCGCCAACGATGGCGGCCGCGATGAGAAGGATGGCACCGGCAAGTACAGAACGCTTCATGGCGAGAAATCAATATCCCAAGAGTTTGCGCGGGTGTCGCGCCTCAGAAGCACCAGGCCATGCCCTGGTCGACCAGGGTGGTGAAGATGGCAGGTGCGTGTTCGATCCAGCTTGCAAACGCAACGCCGGTGACCGCCGACAGCGCAAGCGCTGCCAGCACAAGGGCAATCAGGCGCAGCGAAGGGCGGATATCGGCAAACATAGCCCCTAGATAGCGTCTCGCGCCGGCTGGCGAAAGATGCCATCCTGCTTTTAACACTGACCCACGCACCTGTGATCACGGCACGTAGAGGATATCGATCGACATGACCGCCGCCGCCCGCCCTGCCACCTATTCGACCCTGCAAATCCTGCTCCACTGGAGCGTGGCGGCTCTGGTTGCATTTCAGTATTTGTTTCACGACGGCATCATGGCTGCCTGGCATTTTTATACCCATGCCGAGCCGGTGACGGCCGATCAGCTGGCCGGTGCCAATATTCACATCACTGTCGGCCTCGTGGTGCTGACGCTGGCGGTGGTTCGTCTGGTGTTGCGGGTGTCGCGCGGCGTGCCGGCAGTGCCGCAGAGCGAGCCACGGCCGCTGCGCCTTCTTGCCACCGCGACCCACCACACGCTGTATCTGCTGATCTTCATCGTGCCGATGTCGGGGGCCGCTGCGTGGTTCCTGCAGATCGAGCGCGCCGCGACGGTGCATAATCTCGCCAAACTGCTGCTTCTGGTTGTGGTGGCGCTGCACATCGCCGGCGCGCTGGTGCAGGCGTTGGTGTTCCGCTCCAACGTGCTGACACGGATGCTGTCCTCGCGCCATTGAACCGGGGCAGGGCTTGCTCTAGGAGGCGGCATGACCGACTTCCTTCCGACATCGTCCGAGCCGCGCATCCACCAGAGCGCCGAGCTCAAATCCTGCCGTCTCGGACGCCACGTCATCATCGCCGAGCGGGTGATCCTGCGCGAGGTGACGGTCGGCGACTATTCCTATTTCGAGCGCCACGGCGAGGCCATCTACGCCTCGATCGGCAAATTCTGCTCCATCGCCGCCAATGTCCGCATCAATGCGCTCGACCATCCGATGGAGCGGGTGACCACCCACAAGATCACCTATCGGCCCAATGAATATTTCAAATTTCATGGCGTCGACCAGTCGTTTCGCGAGCGCCGCCGCCAAAAGCACGTCACCATCGGCAATGACGTCTGGATCGGCCATGGCGCGGTGATCATGCCCGGCGTCACCATCGGCGACGGCGCGGTGGTCGGCGCCAACGCCGTCGTCACCCACGACGTCGCCCCCTACCAGATCGTCGCCGGCGTGCCCGCCCGTCCTGTCCGTCAACGCTTTCCCGCCGACATTGCCGCGCGGCTGATGGCGCTTTCGTGGTGGGACTGGCCCGCCGACAAGCTGGCGCAGGCGATCCCGGACATGCAGTCGCTGTCGATCGAAGCGTTTCTCGACGCCTGGTCTGACTGAAACGCTGCAAGTATAAAATTTGATTCAATTTTTATCTATTAACAACAATAGTTAGAGTTAATTTTGCGAATACTGGAGATGTTAAGAAAGCACTACCCTTGATGGTTGCATTTTTCCCGTAAAAGTAGTCTTCTGGTTCTCGGAGATTACCACGGGAAGCGACAGAACTTGATCCAAGGGAGACATGTTATGAAAAAGTTCGCTGCTTTCGCCTCGCTCGCTGCTCTGCTGTCCCTGTCTGCACTTCCCGCCGAAGCCGGCGGCTGGGGTCGCTCGACCGGTCACCAGCAGTCGTCCGGCGGCCTGGTCAACATCGCGCCGAGCGTGCAGACCGGGAACCTGAACCTGCTCAGCGGGATCGGAATTCTCAGCAATTCCTCAATCCTCAGCGGCAACGTTCTGTCCGGCATCGTCAACGGCAATCACAACAATGTCGGCAATGGCAATGTCAGCGGCAAGCAGAATGCCGTCGGCAATGGCATCATCGCCGGCGGCTCGTTCAGCAACTCGCAGAACAACGCCTGGAACAGCTTCAACAGCTACGGGAAGCGCCGCTAACGCGGATCCCGGACCGAAAAGCAGACACCCTTTTCGGTCCGGCGACCGCTCATGCGGCGGGCGGCTTTGCGAGCAGGTCCCCGCCCTTGTGAAGCCGCCGACTGCCGAAGGGAGGCACGGCCCCATCCTCCCGCCTCCCTTCGGATTCACGAT
>JBEBXE010000244.1:0-5292 GCA_040391705.1 Aerobium aerolatum | reverse complement strand
GCGCGCAAGGCGATCCGCGAGATCGGCTACGAGCAGGACGGCTTCCACTGGAAGACCGTCAAGATCGACGTGCTGCTGCATCCGCAGTCTGCCGACATCGCGCAGGGCGTCGACAATGCGGCCGACGAGCAAGGCGCGGAAGGCGCGGGCGACCAGGGCATCATGTTCGGTTACGCCTGCAACGAAACGCCCGAGCTGATGCCGGCGCCGCTCTACTACAGCCACAGGATTCTCGAGCTTCTCGCCGCCGCACGCCACGGCGGCGTTGGCGAGGCTGGCAAGCTTGGCCCGGATGCCAAGAGCCAGGTGACGGTGCGCTATATCGACGGCAAGGCCGCCGAGGTAGCGTCGATCGTGCTCTCGACCCAGCACCTCGACAGCAGCTGGGATTCGCAGAAAGTTCGCGAAGTCGTGGAGCCTTACATCCGCGAAGCGCTGAACGGCCTGAAAATCGCCGACGACTGCAACTGGTACATCAACCCGACCGGCAAGTTCGTCATCGGCGGCCCCGATGGCGATGCCGGTCTCACCGGCCGCAAGATCATCGTCGACACCTATGGCGGGGCCGCCCCGCATGGCGGCGGCGCGTTCTCCGGCAAGGACACCACCAAGGTCGACCGTTCGGCGGCCTATGTGGCGCGCTACCTCGCCAAGAACGTCGTGGCCGCCAAGCTTGCCGACCGCTGCACGATCCAGCTGTCCTACGCCATCGGCGTCGCCCAGCCGCTGTCGATCTATGTCGACCTGCACGGCACCGGCAAGAACGTCACGGAAGATCAGATCGAAGCCGCGATCCGCAAGCTGATGGACCTGTCGCCGACCGGCATCCGCAAACATCTCGACCTCAACAAGCCGATCTACGCGAAGACCGCAGCCTATGGTCATTTCGGCCGCAAGGCCGGTCGCGACGGCTCGTTCTCGTGGGAAAAGACCGATCTGGTCAAGGCACTCAAGGAGGCGGTTGCGGCCTGATCGCCGCAGCCGTTGCACATCGACATGACTCAAGAGCGGCGTACGCGCGCCACGGAGGCCTTTTACGGCCGTCGCCATGGTAAAACGCTCCGTCCGGCTCAGGCAGGCGCGGTCTCGCGCCTGCTGCCGGACCTGAAACTCGATCTCGCGTCGCCGGCGCCTGCCGACCTGAAGACGCTTTTCCCGCTGCCCGTCGATGGCGTGCGGCTGGAAATCGGCTTCGGCGGCGGCGAGCATCTCCATCATGAAACCGGGCGCTTCCCCGGCACCGGCTTCATCGGCGTCGAACCGTTCGTCAACGGCATGGCGAAGTTGGTCAGCCAGGTGCAGCGGGATCCGCGCGACAATCTGCGCGTCCATGACGACGATGCCACCGTTCTGCTCGACTGGCTGCCGGACGCGTCGCTCGACGGGATCGACCTGTTCTATCCCGACCCGTGGCCGAAGAAGCGCCACTGGAAACGCCGGTTCGTCAACGAGACCAACCTCAACCGGTTTGCGCGGGTGGTGAAGAAGGGCGGGCTGTTCCGCTTTGCCTCGGACATCGACACCTATGTCAACTGGACGCTGCTGGCCTGCCGCCAGCAGGGTGCGTTCGAATGGCAAGCGGCCTCGGCGGCTGACTGGCACACGCCCTACGAAGCGTGGCCCAGCACGCGCTACGAGGCCAAGGCAATCCGCGAAGGCAGGCGGCCCGCCTATATGACATTCGTGCGCGTATAACGCCGCTCCAGCAACGGCATGCCCCTTCAGAAGGATCGGCGCGCTTGTCCGCACGACGATCCGTTCCTATTTGCGACCTGCAAGCGTCAGCGACTGCGTGTCGCCTGCACTGGTGAAACCGGGCTTCGTCTGCCTGAAAGGACGACCATGCTGATCATAACGGGCTCCGACGACAATTATGTCCCGGGGGTCCTCGTCCTCATCGCCTCGGCCGCGTTCCACAATCCGGGCGCGCGGTTCGCGGTGCTGGACATGGGGATTTCGGCCGTCAACCGCGCGCGGATCGACCAGCTGGCGCGGCAGCTTGGCTGCGAGATCAACCGCATCGAGGTTGCACCGGATGCATTCGACCATCTGCTGATCAAGCGCGCGCATCTGACCCGGTCGACCTATCTGCGGCTGCTGATCCCGGATTATTTTCCGCAGGAAGAGCGCGTCATCTACATGGATTGCGACATGGTGGTGACCGACAGCCTCGCGCCGGCCTACGAGGCCGATCTCGGCACCGCGCCGATCGCGGCGGTGCCCTGCCCCAATCCCAACCTGACCGAAGTGGCGGCAACCGGGCAAACCGTCGGCACCTACGTCAATGCCGGGTTTCTGGTGATGAACCTGCCGGTGTGGCGGGCGGAAAACATCGCGCAGCAATGCGTGACCCTGCTGTCCGACGCCGCGCATCCGCTGCTCAGCGAGGATCAGTCAGCGATCAATATCGTGTGTGGAAATCGCACCGTGTTGTTGCCGTCGCGCTTCAACGTCTACGCTGATCCGACGGCCTATGCACGGCCGGAAGAGCTGGTGCAGACGCTGGCGGTGATCCACTACGTGGTCAGCAACAAACCGTGGAACTGGCCGAATACCCTCGGCCGTGTCTGGCAGTTCCATGCCCGGCGCATTGCCGAGCTGATGCCACCGCAACAGCAGCTGACGTTGCGCCGGCGTGTCTCGATCCTGGCGTGGGAAGGCAAAATGCGACTGGGCACCTTGCTGCGCCGCAAGAAATATCTCGTGCGCCAGCAGGTGGCGGAGATCATGAACGGCGACTTCACGCGCCAGTATCTTGCGCGTGTGGACGGCGCGAAGGCCGCAAGCTAGCTCAGAAGCGCTTGATGGCGTGGAACTGTTCTGGATCGATGCCGAGACGCTTCAGGTCGGAGTCGTGTGCGCGACGGTGTTCCCGCGTCGCCGACGAAACCGCAATTGCGCTTCCGACCAGACCGAAAAACTCACTGATTCCCTTTGGGAAAAATCGACTGGACATTTTCTGGCTCCCCATAATTGTGCGATGCAACAAAGATAGGAACGCCAACGCCCTTCTACCAGGGCGTTTTCCGCATGGCGGTCATGCGTATTGTGCAATGCAACATGAAGGGAGCGTTAACGAAGCGTGAAACCGCTCAGTTGGTCTTCTTGTCTTCGTTGCGCAGCTGGGTCCAGGAATTCTGCTGCGCCAGCATTGAACGCAGATAGGCCACGTTGGCTTCGGCCTGCTGCGGCGACAATTCACGGCCGGCGATCTCTTCGGCTTCCTTGAAGCGCCCCTGAAGCCCGACGACCAGCGCGAGGTTCTGGCGGACGCGGCTGTCTGCACCCGGCACCTGTGTCGCCTGCCGCATATAGGTTTCAGCGCCCTTGAGGTCGCCCTCCAGCAGATGCGACATGCCGAGATTGGACAGCACCGACGGTTCGCCCGGCTGCATTTCCAGCGCACGACGATAAAGCTGACGTGCTTCCGCGGGCTTGCCGAGCTGGTCGAGGATTGCTGCCTCGGCCGACATCAGCTTCCAGTCCGGATATTCCGGCGTCTGGGCGCGGCGCACGGCGTCCAGCGCCGGCTCCAGCTCGCCGGCCGAGGCCAGCGCCTTGCCATAGGCAGCCAGCACCTGCCGCTCGCGCGGATAGTCGATGGCCAGCTTGCGGATCACCGCCAGCGCCTGATCGGCACGGCCGGTCATCTGCAGGACGGAGGCGTAGCGCATCGCCACGTCGAGGTTTTTGGGATCGCGCGCATAGGACTGGCCCAGCGTGTCCGCGGCGGAGGCCAGTTGCTGCGACGACATGTTTTCGACCGGCGCGGACGCGCTGCGGCCGATCGAGCCCGTCTTGATGCGGTCGGTATTGGCGCAACCGGCGAGTGCCACTGCGAGCACGACGGCTGTAACCGCGACACGTCCGCGTGTCGCCTTCGCATTACAGATCTTCAGCATCGCGCGCGGCTCCCCTGCATGCCCACTCAGGGCACCTGTCGCGATGAGAAATAATCCGTTAACCCTAACGGTGTGTTAACAGCGCCGCGCGCGGCATCACCCGCCGCTAATAAGCCAGCAAGCATCTGGCGTTACAACCAATCCGGATTTAACATTTTCAAAATGGCAGCGCGGCGACGCGCCCTCTCCCGCCAAGATTCCTCGCCAAGACCCAAGGATGTTTCCATGCCCGTGACGCTGACCGCAAAGCCCGCCAAGACATCTCTGCCCGTCCATCTTGTCACCCGCCAGAGCTTTGGCGAGCTGGCGCTGGATGCCAGCCACCAGGCTTGGGCGAAGGCCAACGGCTTTTCCGGACAGGAAGGCCGCTTGCTGGTGCTGCCCGGCAGCGACGGCGCGGCGGCTGGCGCGCTCTTCGGCATTCCGGCTGACGATCTTGGCTTTTCCAGCCTCGCAACTGGCGCACTGGGTCGCCAGCTTCCCGATGGCGACTGGCATTTCGCCACCGCGCCGCAGCATCCCGATCTCGCAGCACTGGGCGCGCTGCTCGGCTCCTACCGGTTCGACCGCTACAAGAAGGCGGAGAAACGCACGCTCGGCATCTGCGCCCCGAAGGGCAGCGACGTTGCAGCCGTGCAGCGGGCCGCCGACGCGGTGTTCCTGGTGCGCGACCTGATCAACACGCCGACCAGCGACATGGGCCCCGACGCGCTGGAAAAGGCCGTGCACAAGCTCGCCAAGCTGCACGCCGCCACCGTCAAGGTGACGACCGGCGACGAGTTGCTGAAGAAGAACTTTCCGATGATCCACGCCGTCGGCCGCGCCTCTGTCGAAGCGCCGCGCCTGATCGACCTCAAATGGGGCGACAAGGGTGCGCCGCGCGTGACGCTGGTCGGCAAGGGTGTGTGCTTCGACACCGGCGGCCTCGATATCAAGCCAGCGTCGGGCATGCTGCTGATGAAGAAGGACATGGGCGGTGCCGCCAACGTGCTCGGCCTTGCCGCGATGATCATGGGTGCCAAGCTGAACGTGCGGCTGCGGGTGCTGATCCCCGCCGTTGAGAACGCGATTTCCGGCAACGCCTTCCGCCCCGGCGACGTGCTGACCAGCCGCAAGGGCCTGACCGTCGAGATCGGCAACACCGACGCCGAAGGCCGGCTGGTGCTGGCCGATGCGCTGGCGCTGGCCGACGAGGACAAGCCCGACCTGCTGATCGACATGGCGACACTGACCGGTGCCGCCCGCGTCGCGCTTGGGCCGGACCTGCCGCCGTTCTTCACCGACGACGACGGGCTGGCGGAAAAGATTGCGACCGCCGCCGCCGAGACGGCCGATCCGCTGTGGCGCATGCCGCTGTGGTCGCCCTACGACAAGAAGCTCGCCTCCAAGA
>JBEBXE010000243.1:0-5301 GCA_040391705.1 Aerobium aerolatum | reverse complement strand
TCAACCAGCGCGCGGCCAATGCCGCCCGCCGCACCCGTCACCATGACGCACCGTGGTTCCTGCATCGTTGATTCCTCCCGCAAGTTAGTCTCTGTTTCTACGCATGTCGTTGCCCCGAAACCGGTTCCCACTTTCGGGCGACATGCCTTCAGTCCAGCGATTTCAGCCGGCGCAGCAGGCCGTCGCAATAGAGCAGCACGTCCTGCCGCTCGGTGGTGACACCAACGATCCTGCCGAAATGCACATCGTGCGTGCCGGTGCTGATGGTATTGTCCAGCTCGCAATCGAACGCCGACACGCAGCCGTCGAGGATCGGCGATCCAGTATGCATCGCGGTCCAGTTGCCCTCGGTGAAACGGTCCTGCGCCGCTTCCGCCCCCACCGCAAACAGATGGGCGAAGCTGTATTGCTCCTGCGCCAGGAAGTTCACCGCAAAGGCGCCGCTCTCGACGATCAACTGCCCCACCGACGAGTCGCGATTGACGCAGACGAGCAGCGTCGGCGGCTCGGCACTCACCGGGCTGATGGCGGTGGACGTGACGCCGTCGCGCATCTTGCCGGAACGGGCGGTGACGATGCCGACTGGCGACGCCACCTGCCGCAACGCGGTTTTGAACTCCTCGTCGGTGACCACTGGATCAGCGGAGCGGACGGCCATGGCATTCCTCATCGGTCGGGAGCCTATTTGCGCGCCCCCAGGAGCGCATAGATCGGATCGTCGGGATACATCGCGCCGATCGGCTGACGCGCCGCGAAGCGCTCGGTTTCCGACCCTGCCGCCGGCTTCTGCTCCTCCATCCAGTCATAGACAACCAGACGGTCGGCGACGCGCCATTCCTCGCCGCGCTTGGTGAAGACGTCGCAATAGCGGCCGGCCAGCAGAACCTGATTGGCGGTGCCATCCTTGCCGGTAGCGCGTTGCAAGGCGACGAAGTAGCTTTCGACCACTGCCTCAGACGCGCTTTTGAACTCGATCAGGACGTTGCTGACGACATGGACGTTGCGCGGGCCGGTGGCCAGCACCTTCAAGGCCGCTTGAATAAAGCCTTCGGCCGGGCCGGAGGAAAGCGAGCCGTGCTTGTCCGTGGCGTCGGGCCAGTAGGCGCTGCGCAGCGAGGCTTCGTCGGCGCGGTCGATGCCCCGGCAATAGCGATAGAGGCAATCGCGGATCGCCTCGCGGTCGAGCAGTTCCGTCAGCTTGTCCTGTGTCATCGTCTTCTCCCTAGGTGGTGGCGCCGGCCGGCACGATCAGCGCATCGAGCGCAACGACGCCCTTGCCCCGTTCCAGCACGCGAACCGGATTGAGATCGACGCTTTCGATCGCGTCGGCATTAGCCGCCGCAAAGCGTGACAGCGCCGAAAGCATGGCGGCCAGCGCATCGACATCGGAGGGTGGCGCTCCGCGCACGCCTTCCAGCATCGCATAGCCCCGGATTTCGCGGATCATCCGATGCGCCTCGGCGACATCGAACGGTGCGGCGCGGAAGGTGACGTCCTTGAGCACTTCGACGAACACGCCGCCGAGGCCGAACATCACCACCGGGCCGAACACCGGGTCGCTGACGATGCCGGCAATGGTCTCGACGCCGCCGGAAATCATCGGCACCACGAGGACGCCCTCGATATGCGCATCCGGGCGCTTGTCTGCGGCGCGCGCCAGCAGCGTCTCGAAGCCTTTCTCGGCTTCCTCGAGGTCCTTGACGCCGACCAGTACGCCACCGATCTCGGTCTTGTGGGCAATGTCGGGCGACGCGATCTTCAGCACCAGCGGGAAGCCGAGATCCTGCGTCGCGGCGCGCAGGCCGGCAAGGTCGGTGGCCAGATGCTCGCGCGGGAACGGGATGCCGGCGGGGCTGAGGATTTTCTTGGCCTCGGCTTCGCTGAGCGGCTCGGTGCCGATCTGTGCCGGCGCGAGTGCCTCGGGCTGCTGCGTGCCGAGTGCGGCCTGGTCGAAACTGTTGCGGAAGTGGACCAGCGCGCCCAGCGCATTCATCAGCGCCGAGCCATCCTCATGGATGAGGAAACCTTCGTCCTCATAGGTGCGCACGATCTCGCGCGGGGCGGTCATCGTCAGCGCCAGGATAGTGTCGGTAGCGCCTTGCGAGGCCGACACCATCGCCTCACGTAGCATGCCCGAGAATGTCGGGCTGGTCGGGCCGCTGCCGAAAATGCCGGTGAAGAAACCGTAGCCGCCCTTCTCCAGCATGGTCGAGATGAATTTCGACATCAGCGGCATGTCGGTGAGCGCCTGCGCCGTGGCGTCGACCGGGTTGCGCGGCGAGGCGAACGGCAGCATCGCCTTCAACTCGTCCTGTGCGGCGTCGGGCATCGGCGCGACATCGAGGCCGCTGGCTGCGGCGTCGTCGGCCATCTGGATGCCGAAACCGCCGGACAGGGTGAAAATTCCCAGCTTGTTGTTCTTCGGGTAGATGCCGCGCGCGCAGGCATAGGCGATGTCGATCTGCTCGGCGGTGGTCTTGGCGCGCCAGACGCCGTATTGGCGGAACACGGCGTCGAACACCGCATCCGAACCGGCAAGTGCGGCGGTATGCGAGCTGACGGCGTGCGCGCCGACTTCCGAGCGCCCGACCTTCATGAACACGATGGCCTTGCGCCGTTCGCGTGCCAGTTCCAGCGCCTCGATGAAGGCGTCGCGGTTGCGCACGCCTTCGGCATAGGCCATCACGACGTTGACGTCGGGCTGATCGATAACCCAGCGCAGGGCTTCGGCGACGTCGACGTCGCATTCGTTGCCGGTGGTGATCCAGTAGCCGATGCCGAGGTCGCGCTGCCGCGCCAGATGCATGATGTGCGAGCCATAGGCGCCGCTCTGCGACACCACGGCAACCGGGCCGGGCTTGATGAATTCGCTGTCGAACGCAGCCGAGAAGGTACCGTAATAGCCATTGGCCGAATTGAACACGCCAAGGCAGTTCGGGCCGAGAATGCGCATGCCGGTTTCGCGCGCGATCGCCGTCATCTCGTCCTGAAGGGCTGCACCTTCGGCGCTGGTCTCGGCGAAGCCGGCCGAAAACACGATCGCCGCCTTGACGCCGGCTTCAGCACTTTCGCGGACCGCCTGAATGGTGCCGGAGGCCGGCACCGCGAGAATGGCGACGTCGGGTGCTTCGGGCAGCGCCGAGATCGAGGCGAAGGCCGGGACGCCCTGCACGTGGGTGCGCTTCGGGTTCACCGGATAGACAGGGCCGGCAAAGCCGGAGTTGAGCAAATAGCGCAGCGGACGACCGCCAATGCGCGCCGGATCGTCAGAAGCTCCCACGAGGGCGATGGACTTGGGAGCCAGAAGCGCGGAGAGGGAGGTGTAACTGGTCGGCATGTTCAAATATCCGTCATGAAAGAGCGTTGGGTGCCGGCGCAGCAAAGCGCGCTTCCGGCAGGCCGCGGACGCCGAGACCGTCGATGGCGTAGAGGCGACCACCGTCGGGATGTTTGGAGATGGCGCGCCCGGAGCCTGAATCCTTGATCGAGGTGACGTAGAGCGTCGACAGGTCCGGACCGCCGAAGGCAACGCAGGAGGGCAGGTCGACCGGGGCGTCGATCAGGCGGTCGAGCTTTCCGTCCGGGGTGAAGCGGGCGATCTTTCCAACCTGGATCAGCGTTGACCAGACATGGCCTTCGGCATCGACTGTCGCGCCGTCAGGGCCGGAGTCCCATGGGCTGGTGTCGACGAAGACGTGCGCCGGGCCGACCGGCGTGTCGCCGCTGCCGTAGGAATAGGCGCGGATGCTGCGATCCATGCTGTCGGCAAAATACATCGTGCCGCCATCGGGGCTGAAGCACAGCGAGTTGGAGATGCGGATGCCATCGGCAAAGGTCTCGCCGCGTCCTTGTGCGTCGACGCGCCAGAGCTGGCCGAGCGGTTCGGCGTGAAGCCCCATGCTGCCGCACAGGAAACGTCCGTCGCGGTCCATCTTGCCGTCGTTGAAGCGGATGTGCGGGTCTGCCGGTTCGGGGCGCATCAGCGGGGTGAATGCCTCGCTGTCGAGGTCGAACAGGTAGATGCCGTCGACCAGTGCCGCGACGAGGGTATTGCCCTGGCCGAGGCCAATGGAGCCGACCATTGACGGCGTCTCCCACTGCTGAAACGCGCCGCTGTCCGGCTCGAAGCTGCGGATCAGCCGCGACACCCCGTCGACCCAGTAAAGCCGCTGGGCGTCGTGATCCCAGACGGGGCTTTCGCCGAGTTGGTCATGGCGTTCCGAGACGCAACGAAAGGTCGGTGACATGGCGCTTCCTGCTATCGGGTGGCGGCAAGAGGCTGTAGCCACTTGCCGCTGCGTCCGGGGAGGACGTCGGTTTATGAGAAGGCGTAGGTGATCCCGCCATCGACAAACAGCATGTCGCCGGTGATGAAGCTGGCTTCGTCGCTGGCAAGGAAGACAGCGGCGTTGGCGATGTCCTGCGGCGTGCCGAGGCGACCGATCGGCATACGCTGGCGGCGGCGCTCCCAGGCCTCTTCGGTCACCACCAGATTGGCGCCGTCAGTCGGTGTCGGTCCGGGCGCGATGGCGTTGACGCGGATGCCGACCGGGCCGAATTCGGCTGCTGCCGAGCGCGTCGAGGCGGCGACCGCAGCCTTGACCGCGCTGTACATGATGCCGTGTTTCATCGCCAGAACGGCGGAGGGCGAGGCGATGTTGACGATGGCACCGCCGCCGGCTTCCGTCATCTGCGGCAGCACGGCCTGATAGCCCCAGATCACGCCCTTGAAGCCGACGTCGATCATGCGGCCGATCATCTCTTCGGTCTGGTCCTCCAGCGGCCCGTAGCGGTTCCACATCGCGTTGTTGACCAGCAGCGTCACCGGTCCGAAGGCCTGCTTGAGCTTGTCGGCGGCGGCAAACACATCGGCGCGGTTGGCGACGTTGCCGACCAGCGGCACGGCCTGTCCGCCTGCGGCGTTGATCGCGTCGGCGGCTTCGCCGGCAATCTCCGGCTTAAGGTCGAGAACGCCGATCATGGCGCCTTCGCGCGCATAGGCTTCGCTGATCGCGCGACCCAGACCGCGGCCGCCACCCGTCACCAGCGCAACGCGCCCGTTCAACCGTCCTGTCATGGCTGTGTGCCCTTCCTTGTCAAACTGAAAATCGAAAATTGGTCAGCCGTGCAGTTGGCTGGGCCATATGGCCGTGATCGCAAAGGGTGAGGTCCGCGCCGCAAGCCATTGATCCGGCTTGTCCAGCAAGCGGGTCGCGCGCAAGAGTTCCCTGCATGGCAGGCAGCGGCGGCCAGGATTGGGTGAATGCGGGTTCTCTCATGTCCTGCGCTCCTCCCTGCGCA
>JBEBXE010000242.1:0-5307 GCA_040391705.1 Aerobium aerolatum | reverse complement strand
TCCGGCAAGACGACGCTGCTGCGCATTGCTGCCGGCATCGAGGCGCAAACCAGCGGCTCGCTCTATCTCAACGATCGCGAGATTTCCGGCCCGAACGTGTTTCTGCCGCCCGAACAGCGCTCGATCGGGCTGGTGTTTCAGGATTATGCGCTGTTTCCGCATCTGAGCATTCTCGACAATGTCCGGTTCGGCCTGACGGCGCTGTCGAAGGACGAAGCGCGCCGCGAAGCGATGATCTCGCTGGAGCGCGTCGGACTGGCGCACTACGCCCACGATTTTCCCAACATCCTGTCGGGCGGCCAGCAGCAGCGCGTCGCGTTGGCGCGCGCCATCGCGCCGCGTCCCGCCGTGCTGTTGATGGACGAACCGTTCTCCGGCCTCGATTCCCGGCTGAAGGATTCGGTGCGCGCCGAAACGCTGTCGATCCTGCGCCAGAGCCGCGCTACCGCCATAGTCGTCACCCATGATGCTGAGGAAGCCATGCGGATGGCCGACCGGATCGCGCTGCTCAAGGACGGAAAGCTGGTGCAGCTCGCCTCGGCGCAGGAGCTCTACAACAGCCCCGCGACCTTGTTTGCCGCCGGGTTCTTTTCCGAGCTGAATGTCCTCGACGCCCGCGTCGTCGATGGCTATGCGGACACGGCGCTGGGGCGGTTTCCGGCTCCTGGCCTTGCAAACGGGGCGCAGGCGTCGGTGGCGATGCGCCTTTCGGCCTTCGATGTCTCGCAAACGCATGGCGAAATCCCCGCGAGGGTGGTATCACGCCGGTTCCTCGGGGTCGTGGATCTGTTGGAGCTGGCAGTTCCGGGTGTGGAGAAGCATGTGCGTGCGCGCGTCCGGTGCGGCGCTTTGTCCTCTCATGACCGTGAAATTTGGCTCACAGTGCGGACATCCGATGTGCTTGTGTTTGAAAAGACAGGCGAAAGCGCATAAGTCAACATCCGGGGCCGTGGAACAACGGCTGCGGGAAACATTCGAAAGAGATTGAAATGGGTAGCTTCTCGATCTGGCACTGGCTCATCGTCCTGGTTGTCGTCCTGCTTCTGTTTGGACGCGGCAAGATTCCTGAATTGATGGGCGACATGGCCAAGGGCATCAAGAGCTTCAAGAAGGGCATGACCGACGAGGATGAGGCGGAAGCCGCAAAGACCGTCGAGCACCGCAGCGAGGAAGCTGTTGCGCAGGCCAAGGAAAAGGCCAACAAGCCTTCCTGAGCCGCGCGCAAGCGTGCCTGAATTGTCGGCTTTGGAGTTGAGACGCGATGTTTGACATCGGCTGGGGTGAAATGCTGGTGATCGCGATTGTCATAATCGTGGTCGTCGGCCCCAAAGAACTGCCCGGAATGCTGCGGACGTTTGGCAAGACGACCAGCAAGCTGCGCGTCATGGCGAACGATTTTCGCAAGCAGTTCGACGAGGCGCTCAAGGAAGCTGAGCTCGACGACCTGAAGAAGGTCGCCGACGATGTCCGCGCTCTCAACCCGAAGAACGAGATTCGCAAGGCGCTTGCTCCAATGGAAAAGGCGGCGCAGGACGTACGCGCCGGGCTCAATGCGGCGATGAAGCCGGAAGCCCAGCCGACCCCTGATCCAGCTGTTGCCTCCATCGACGCGACACCGGTTCCTGCCGAGCCAGCCAAGGCTGGACCGGCAGCGCTTCCGGGTGCGGCGATGGCAGCGCCAGCACTTGTCGCCAAAAAGGCAGCAGTGGCGAAGAAAGCCCCTGCCGCACCCAAGACGAAAGCTGCGGCAGCACCCAAGGCTGTTGCCGCTGCAGCGCCCAAGGCTGCTGCCACAGCCAAGCCGAAGGCCGCGGCCAAGCCGCGCGCACCCAGCAAAAAGACCGGCGGAGACGTCTCGTGAGCAAGAGAGAAGACGACGACATCGAAAAGTCGTCCGCGCCGTTGATCGAACATCTGATCGAGTTGCGCACCCGGTTGATCTGGGCGCTCGGCGGGTTTTTTGTCGCCTTTCTGGTCTGCTTCTATTTCGCCAAGCACATCTTCAATTTCCTCGTGGTGCCGTTCCAGTGGGCCAGCGGCTGGGCCGGTCTCGACCCGACGCGGGTCGAGCTGATCTACACCGCGCCGCAGGAATTCTTCTTCACCCAGATCAAGCTCGGCATGTTCGGCGGCCTGATCCTGGCGTTCCCGATGATCGCCACCCAGATCTACAAATTCGTCGCGCCCGGCCTCTACAGCAACGAGCGGATGGCGTTCCTGCCGTTCCTGATTGCCTCGCCGATCCTGTTCCTGATGGGCGCGGCGATGGTGTATTTCTTCTTCACCCCGATGGTGATGTGGTTCTTCCTTGCCATGCAGCAGGTCGGTCCCGATCAGGAAATCCAGATTTCGCTGCTGCCGCGCGTGTCGGAATATCTCAGCCTGATCATGACGCTGATCCTGGCGTTCGGGCTGGTGTTCCAGCTGCCGGTGGTCACCACGCTTCTGGCGCGGGTCGGATTGCTGTCGGCGCAGACGCTGGCCGACAAGCGCAAATGGGCGATCGTCATCGCCTTTGTCGTCGCCGCCGTGATCACGCCGCCAGACCCGGTGAGCCAGATCGGTCTCGCGCTGCCGACCATCCTGCTCTACGAAATCTCGATCATCCTGTGCCGCCGCATCGAGCGCAGCCGTGCGCGCGAGCAGGCCAAGCGGGAAGCCGGCGAAGCTGAAGCAGCAGCTGCTGCTGCCGCAGCCAACACCACCGAGTCCTGAACGGCCAACCGGCCGTTCCCGAGCGGCCGCACTGCGGCCGTTCATCCACCCCTTCCATAACCGCGCCATACTGGCCGCAGCCCTGTTTCGTGGGAACGCCGGTCATGACGGTGGTCAGCGGACGGGGCCGGCACCTCGGAGTGGCGGCTAACGTGGTCGTCTGTGCCGAGGCAGGGTGCCCGAGAGTCCCCGTATCCCCGGCGCGAAATCGCAAACGGGATAAAACGCGGTATGTCCTTGCGTTGCTGCTGGATAGCGGCGGCCTTCGGGGCCGAGTAGATTTCCAGGACGTTAGGGGACGGGCGTGCTGAAACTGCCGGATGGGCGGCCGCAAGGTTGCACTGACCTACCAAGACTGCGCGACCGAACGGCCGCCCGTCTTCCCCATCGCAACAGCCAGACCGGAAACGGGGCGTGGCAACGGCTCCCGATGCCCAGCCCTTGCGACATGCCAACGTTCATTCTAAGACCCATCCATGACGCCCAGATCGATTGACCATCTCGTCCTTCCGACCGCCGATCTCGACGTGGCGCGTGCAAGGCTCGATGCGCTTGGCTTCACGGTTGCGCCCGATGGCCTGCATCCGTTCGGCACCCAGAACGCCTGCATCTATTTCGCCGACGACACCTTTCTCGAAATGCTCGCCATCGCAGACCCGACCGCTGTCGAGCGCGCTTGCGAGGCCGGCAACGTCTTCGTCGCCCGCGATCATGCTTTTCGCGCACGGCGCGGCGATGAGGGCTTTTCCGCCGTGGTGATGGCCTCGACCGATGCCGATGCCGACCACGCCGAGTTTGTCGCTGCCGGCGTGTCGGCGGGCAATCGGCTCGATTTCTCCCGTGGCTATGTGGATGCGCAAGGCGTCGCCCGCACCGTGTCGTTCCGGCTGGCGTTCGCCGCTCCGGCCGATCTCAGCGACACCTATTTCTTCACCTGCGAGCGCGTCGATGCGCCGGCCGGTGGTCGGGGCGCGCTGGCCGTTCACGTCAACGCCGTCATCGGCGTGTCGCGGGTGATCGCGGTCGCCGCCGCGCCGCGTTCGTTTGAGAGCTTCTTCTCCACGCTTGCCAATCGCCACCCGCAAACCGGCAACGGCGAACTGGTGGTGCAGGCCGGCAATGCCGAGATCTCGGTTTTGTCGCCCAACGCCATGGCGTCGCGCTTTCTCACCGCGCCGTCGAAGACCAGCGGTTTCGACCTGTCCGGCATCATCTTCGCCTCGGCCAATCTCGACCAGACCGCCGGTGCGCTCGATGCCGCCGGCATCCTGTATCAGAGCGTGGGTGCGATGATTGTCGTTCCACCTGCACCCGGCCAGGGTGCATTCTTTGCATTTGAGGAATCAGCGTCATGACGCAGCCCAATCCCGCAGTCACCGCCGGTGACGTCGTCTTCTCCAACGCCGCGCCGCTGTCGCTGATCGCCGGTCCGTGCCAGCTCGAATCGCGCCAGCACGCCTTCGACATCGCCGGCGCGCTGAAGGAGATGTGCGCGACGCTCGGCATCGGGCTGGTCTACAAAACCTCGTTCGACAAGGCCAACCGCACGTCGCTGGCGGGCCAGCGCGGTGCGGGTCTGGAAGCGGCACTGCCGATCTTCGCCGACATCCGTCGTGACCTGCATCTTCCGGTGCTCACCGACGTCCACACCGAAGAGCAGTGCGCCATCGTCTCGGAAGTCGTCGACATCCTGCAGATCCCGGCCTTCCTGTCGCGCCAGACCGACCTGCTGATCGCCGCCGCCAACACCGGCAAGATCGTCAACGTCAAGAAGGGCCAGTTCCTTGCGCCGTGGGACATGAAGAATGTCGTCGCCAAGGTCGTCGCCTCCGGCAATGCCAATGTCATGGTCACCGAGCGTGGCGCGTCGTTCGGCTACAACACGCTGGTCTCCGACATGCGTTCGCTGCCGATCATGGCCGAGTTCGGCGCGCCGGTGATCTTTGATGCCACCCACTCGGTGCAGCAGCCGGGCGGGCAGGGTGGTTCGTCGGGCGGCGACCGCCGTTTTGTCGAAACGCTGGCACGCGCCGCTGTCGCCGTCGGTGTCGCCGGCGTCTTCATCGAAACCCATCAGGATCCCGACAACGCCCCGTCCGACGGCCCCAATATGGTGCCGCTGAAGGACATGCCGCGTCTGCTGGAAACGCTGATGGACTTCGACCGCATCGCCAAGCGCGGCTGACCGGCTCCGGCTCCTGAGGTGGGCTGCTTCGGGAACTTCGCGCTGCGTACTTCATTGTTGAGGCACGGGGCGCGAAACGAAAGGAGCAATTCTATGACCACCACTTCGGGGCATACGACGGCTATCAAGGCGTCGCGCGTGATCGGTACGGATGTGTTCAACACCGAAGGCAATCACATCGGCACCATCGAAGATGTGATCCTCGACAAGACCTCGAACAACATCATGTTCGCGGTCATCGGCTTCGGCGGCTTCCTCGGCATCGGCGAAAAATATCACGCCGTCCCATGGGCGTCGCTCGATTATGATCCAGCCCACAGCGGCTACGTCGTTCCCTTCACCAGGGAACAGCTGGAAGCCGCACCGGTCCACGACATCAACGACCTGACGGGTAGTGACGGCACCAA
>JBEBXE010000241.1:0-5312 GCA_040391705.1 Aerobium aerolatum | reverse complement strand
GGAAGGCAGGATATGCGTATAAGCGTTCACGCTGTGGGGCGGATGAAAGCCGGCCCGGAGAGAGAGCTCGCCGAGCGCTATTTTTCGCGGTTTTCCAAGTCCGGTCCTGCCATCGGCCTCGACTTTACCGGTGTCAGCGAAATCAGCGAAAGCCGGGCTCGCAGCACCGATGAACGCCGCCGCGAGGAAGCGGTCGCGCTGGACGCGCATGGCCGTGACGCCGTGCTGTTCCTGCTCGACGAGCGCGGCAAGAACCCGACCTCCGAAGAACTGAGCGCGCAGATCGGCCGGTTGCGCGATGACGGCCGCAAGCATCTGGTTTTCGCCATCGGCGGGCCGGACGGCCATGATGCGAGTTCGCGCGCGGCTGCCGACACCATCCTGTCGTTCGGCGCCCAGACCTGGCCGCACCAGCTGGTGCGCGTCATGCTGGCCGAGCAGCTGTACCGGGTCGCGACGATCCTGTCCGGCCACCCCTATCACCGCAGTTGATGGACCTGCCGCAGTTGCGCCGCGCTGATGGTTGATGCTTCCTTAACGAAGCCACGCTAGCTTGCTTCACCAGATCGACGACGGACTATGACAGGCTGGATCGCACGCAGTTTTCGCCAAACCGTTTCAGCCGGCCTCGTCATGGGCGCCGGGGTGTTTGGCGTGCTCGCGCAGGATCTGCCGGCGCTTGAGGCGCAGCGCACCGAGCAGCAGGGCACCTACAGCAAGATCACCGAAGAACTGACGCTGTCGAAGGAGCGGGTCGAGGAAATCACCGCTGAGATCGCCGATATCCGCAAGGATCATGCGAGCCTGTCGGCAGCCCTGGTGCAGGCGGCCAAGACCGAACGCAAGCTCGCCGAGGAAGTCGGCGCGATCGCCAACCGCCTCGACGTGCTCGGGCTGCAGGAAAAGGATTTGCGCGACTCGCTGAAGGAGCGGCGCGGGGTGCTGGCGGAGGTGCTCGGCGCGTTGCAGCGCATGGGGCTCAACCCGCCGCCGGCGATCCTGGTGCGGCCGGAAGATGCGCTGTCGTCGGTGCGCAGTTCGATCCTGCTGGCCGCCGTGGTGCCGGAACTGCGCGGCGAGACCGAAATCCTCATCGGCGACCTGCAGGAGCTGTCGCGCCTGATGGCGACGATCGACAGCCAGCGCGAACGGCTGACGCAAACCGTGTCGGCCCAGATGGCCGAGCAGGAGCGGCTATCAATTCTTGTTGAAGAGAAACAGCAGCTGCAGGCCGAAACCGAAACCCGGCTGCTGCAGGAACAGGCGCACGCCTTCGAATTATCGCAGCAGGCGTCGTCGCTGCGCGAACTGATCGACGCGCTGGAAAGCGACATCGAGATCGCCGCCAGACAAGCGGAGAACCCGGAAGCGCAGACCGAAACGCCGCGCCAGCCGGGGGCGCAGCAGTTCCGCCTGCCTGGAACGCTGCCGTTGCCGGCGCTGCTGGGCAAGCTCGAACTGCCGGTTTCAGGGCATGTCCAGATGCGGTTTGGCCAGAGCGATACGCATGGCGGCACCATGCAGGGCGACATGGTTGCGACACATTCGACAGCGATTGTCACCGCGCCGGTTGACGCGTCCGTGCTCTATGCGGGACCGTTCCGTTCGTATGGACAACTCTTGATCCTCAATGCGGGCGATGGTTATCATGTCGTGTTGGCGGGAATGGCGAGAATCAGTGTGTCGCCCGGTCAATCCGTCCTGGCTGGTGAGCCGGTGGGGTTGATGGGCGAGGCGAGAGTGGCGAGTGCGGTAGCGGTCGCCCAGGAAAATACCGGACCGGAGCTCTACGTCGAGTTTCGCAAGGATGGGAAACCCGTCGATCCAGCCCCATGGTGGGTGGAACGTAAGTCTGGAAGGACCGGAAATGATACGTAAGTCATTGACGCTGCTGTTTGCTGGCGCGCTGTTGGGCGCTTCCGCCATGAGCCTCGTGCAAGGGGCTGGTGGTGCTGCCGCAAACGCCGCGGGGTCTGAGACCTATCGCCAGCTGGCGATATTTGGCGATATTTTCGAGCGGGTGCGGGCGCAGTACGTCACCCCACCCGAAGACGACAAGCTGGTCGAGAGCGCCATCAACGGCATGCTGACCTCGCTTGATCCGCATTCGTCCTACCTCAACCCGGAAGCCGCCCAGGACATGCGCGTGCAGACGCGTGGCGAATTCGGCGGCCTCGGCATCGAAGTGTCGATGGAAAACGAGCTGGTCAAGGTGATTGCGCCGATCGAGGGCACTCCGGCGGAGCGCGCCGGCGTGCTGTCGGGCGACCTGATCTCGCAGATCGACGGCACCGAAGTGCGCGGCATGACGCTGGCCGATGCGGTCGACAAGATGCGCGGCGCGATCGACACGCCGATCAACCTGACCATCATCCGTGAGGGTGCAGCCGAGCCGATCAAGATCACCATCGTGCGCGACGTCATCAAGGTGCGCGCCGTGCGCCATCGCGTCGAGGACGACATCGGCTATGTGAAGATCAACTCCTTCACCGAAAAGACCTACGACGACCTGCAGGCGGCGATTGCCGATATCAAGAAGCAGGTGCCGGACGACAAGCTGAAGGGCTATGTGCTCGACCTGCGTCTCAATCCGGGCGGTCTGCTCGACCAGGCGGTGAGCGTCACCGATACGTTCCTCGACAAGGGCGAGATCGTGTCGACGCGTGGCCGCGATCCGAAGAACATCACCCGTTTCGATGCGCGGGTCGGCGATACGATCGACGGCAAGCCGCTGGTGGTGCTGATCAATGGCGGCTCGGCGAGCGCGTCGGAAATCGTCGCCGGTGCGTTGCAGGATCACCGTCGGGCAACCGTCGTCGGCACGCAGTCGTTCGGCAAGGGCTCGGTGCAGACAATCATCCCGCTGGGTGAAAACGGTGCGCTGCGGCTGACCACGGCGCTGTATTACACGCCGTCGGGAACCTCGATCCAGGGCAAGGGCATCACGCCGGACATCGCGATCGACCAGCCGCTGCCGGACGAATTGCTCGGACGCGACGTGTCGCGCGGCGAGTCGAGCCTGCCGGGCCATATTCGTGGCGCGGAAGAGGATGACGCCGGCTCGGGCTCGGTTGCCTATGTGCCGCCAGATCCGAAGGACGACGTGCAGCTGAACTACGCGCTCAAGCTGCTGCGTGGCGCCGAGACGCATGCCGCGTTTCCGCCCAGCCCGGACAAGGCGGTTCTGAACCAGTAACCGCGCCGGTTTCTGGTCGACGCGTTTTGCAAGTTTTCTGCGCCGGTACTCCACGATCAGGGGTGCCGGCGCAGATTCATGATGCCCCGGATCAAGGACGGTTTTGCGTGTGAGCAGGTCTCCCTTCGATAAGGACATTGACAAGCCCCTGGGGCTTGATGGCGACAAAGGCCGGCGCACGCGGGCTGGATTTTCGCTGAAAGCCGGAACGGTCGGGCTTGGCCTGGTCGCCGTGGCCATCGTTGCCGCATCAGGCTTCATCGCCTTCGATCCCAAGCCGTTTCGCAACCCGCAGCAGGTTGTCGTCTCGACGCCTGAACAGGCAATGCCGGCGCAAGGCGACAGCGCGTTGCCAGCGGCGCACACCCCGCAAGCCGGCTATCCCAACACCGCCACCGACGGTCCGTCGATCATCCGGGTCAATCCGCCTGCCGCGGATGCGCCGAGCAACGTGGTGATCGTGCGCGATCCCGCGACGCTGGGCCACGATCCGCGCACCGCGCATCTGCCGGACCGCAGCCTGATCGAAGACAGCGAGATCGGGCCGCTGCCGATCCGCGCCGCTGACGGACGGCGGCCATTCGACGCCTATGCGCGGCCATGGTCGGGGGCGCGTGGCGCGCGCATCGCCATCGTCATCGGCGGGCTCGGCGTGTCGCAGACCGGTACCGAGACGGCGATCGCGCAGCTGCCGCCGGAAGTGACGCTGGCGTTTGCCAGCGGCGGCAACAGTCTCGACCGTTGGATGCAGGCGGCGCGGCGCGACGGCCATGAAGTGCTGATGCAGGTGCCGCTGGAGCCGTTCGACTATCCGCAGGTCGATCCGGGCCGCAACACGCTGACCGTCGAGGCGGACCCGGCGGAAAACCGCGACCGGCTGCATTGGGCGCTGTCGCGGATCACCAACTACACCGGCATCATGAATTATATGGGCGGCCGCTTCGTCACCGACGATGGCGCGATGGCACCGTTCTTCGGCGAGCTGGCCAAGCGCGGGCTGATGTATGTCGACGACGGCTCGTCGGCGCGCAGCATCGCGCCGGAGGTGGCGCAGCGAACCGGGGTGCCGTATGCGGCCGGCGACAGCGCCATCGATGTCGAGCGCGATCGCGGCGCCATCCTTGCCAGGCTTGACGATCTGGAGCGCACGGCGCGCGCTCAGGGCTTTGCCGTCGGCATCGGGTCGGCGTTTGACGTGACGGTTGACGCGGTGGCGACATGGGTGCAGGAGGCACAGCGGCGCGGCATCGAGATCGTGCCGGTTTCCGCCGTCGCAAACGACCCTGAAAAAGGCTGACAGTCCCATGGCAAAGACGAAGAAAACCCCCGTCGATCCCGAAACACTGCCTTACCGTCCCTGCGTTGGCATCCTGGTGCTGAACCGTGACGGGCTGGTGTGGGCCGGGCGGCGCATCGCCGAAGACGACAGCGAAATGGCCGGCACCGACAAATTGTGGCAGATGCCGCAGGGTGGCATCGACGAGGGCGAGGAGCCGCTGCCGGCAGCCTTGCGCGAGCTCTACGAGGAAACCGGCATGCGCACGGTGACGCTGCTGGCCGAAGCGCCGCACTGGATCGACTACGACCTGCCGCCGCATCTCCTCGGCATCGCCTTCAAGGGCAAATATCGCGGCCAGACCCAGCGCTGGTTTGCGTTCCGGTTCGAGGGCGACGACAGCGAGATCGCCATCAACCCGCCCCCCGGCGGCCATGAGGCCGAATTCGACGACTGGGGCTGGAAGAAGATGACCGAGCTGCCGGAACTGGTCGTGCCGTTCAAGCGCCCGGTCTATGACGACGTCGTCGCCGCGTTCGAACATCTGGCTGGATAGGGGATTATCCGCTTTTCGGTGCTCGTGCGTCCTTCGAGGCTCGCTGCGCTCGCACCTCAGGATGAGGAAGGTGGTTTGTCGACTCGTGTATGGAGTGGGCTCGAGACGTAAACGGTCCTCATCCTGAGGTGCGAGCGCAGCGAGCCTCGAAGGACGCACGGCATCAATGACGGTCAAACTTAGAGACCGCTGGACTTTGGTCCCCGCCATTCAGGCGAGCGTGACGCCTGCAGCTGTCATCTTGTCGGTCATCGCCGCCAGCGAGCCGCCGAGGTCGATGGCGC
>JBEBXE010000240.1:0-5334 GCA_040391705.1 Aerobium aerolatum | reverse complement strand
TAGCAGGCAAGGCCATATTCGGTGTCGTTGGCGAGCGCGACGGCTTCCTGCTCGGTCTCGAAGCGGAAGATCGGCGCGACCGGGCCAAAGATCTCTTCCTTCATGAAGCGCATCGATGGCGTCGCCTCGGCAATCACCGTCGGCTGGAAGAACGAGCCGCCGAGGTCGTGACGCTTGCCGCCGGTGACGATCTTGCCGCCCTTGGCCGACGCGTCGGCGATCAGTTCCTCGACCTTCTCGACTGCCTTCTCGTCGATCAGCGGTCCCTGCTGCACACCGTCCTCGATGCCCGGTCCGACCTTGAGCCTGGCTGAGGCGGCGGCGAACTTTTCCACGAACGCGTCATAGATGCCCGCCTGGACGAAGAAACGGTTGGTGCAGACGCAGGTCTGGCCGGAATTGCGGTACTTGGCCATGATCGCACCGTCGACCGCGCGGTCGAGGTCGGCATCGTCAAACACGATGAACGGCGCGTTGCCGCCCAGTTCCATCGACACTTTCTTCACTGTCTCCGCCGACTTCGCGATCAGAATCTTGCCGACCTCGGTCGAGCCGGTGAAGGTGAGCTTCTTGACCGTCGGATTGGCGCAGATCTCGTCACCGATCTCACTGGCCGACCCGGTCACCACATTGACCACGCCTGCCGGAATGCCGACGTCCTCGCACAGAGCGCCCCATGCCAGTCCGGAATACGGCGTCTGCGACGCAGGCTTGACGACGCTGGTGCAGCCGGCGGCAATCGCCGGGCCGATCTTGCGCGCCAGCATCGACGACGGGAAATTCCACGGCGTGATCGCCGCGATGACGCCGACCGGCTCACGCGTCACGATGATACGACGGTCGGCCCACGGGCTCGGCACCACGTCGCCATAGGTGCGGCGCGCCTCTTCGGCAAACCACAGCACATAGGCAGCCGATGCACCGACCTCGCCCTTGGCTTCCGCCAGCGACTTGCCCTGTTCAAGCGTCAGTAGCTCGGCCAGCGCGTCCTGATTGTCGAGGATGGCGTCATGCAGCTTGCGCAGCAGCTTCGAACGCTCCAGCGCGGTGGTCTTGCGGAAGGTGACGAACGCTTTCTCCGCTGCCTCGATGGCGCGCTTGGTTTCGGCGCGGCCGGATTTTGGCACCGTGCCCAGCTTCAGCCCCGTCGCCGGGTTGATGACGTCGATGGTCGCGCCGCTGTCGGCCTGCACCCACTCGCCACCGATGAGGTTGGCCTGACGCATGAAATGGCTGGTTTTCTGGAGCATGTCGTTCCTTCCCGCGCAGCTTGCGCCACGCTTCTGCGTTTGTGTCTGGCGGAAGTGATAGCGCGCAATATTCGGCGGCTTCAACTGCAAACCCGGGCTGTCCCGCGCTTCTGCCCGCACATCTGCAAAGCGTACCAGACGAAAACCGATTGAGCCACGGATTCAGCCAGCAGCTGCTTTTCAAGCAAAGCCCGGCCCCGCCTTTCGTCCTGCAGTCATCTCCCCTATATGAGACAGTCAACCAAGGAACTCGAATGCTCCGATATGCGACGGCACTTGTCACGTTCTTCCTCCTCGCCATCACCCCTGCTGCAGCAACCGAAGCTGGTTGGGCGTTGCTTCGCGAGGGCGGGCAGATCGTGTTCCTCGTCCACGCCAACGCGCCGGGCACGGGCGATCCCTCCCATTTCGACATCGACAATTGCCGCACCCAGCGCACCCTGTCCGATCGCGGACGCCAGCAAGCGCGCCGCATCGGAGCGTTATTTGCAGCGCGCGCCGAGCCCGTGGAGAAAGTTTACGCCAGCCGCTATTGCCGCACGCTCGACACGGCGCGACTGGCGTTTGGCGACAAGATCGTCGAACCGTTGGCAGCCCTGGACGTGCCGTCCGCAGATGCAGAACAGGCAAAGGCTGCACGCGACACCGTGCTGCAGCTGATTCGCGATTACGGCGGCTCCGGCAACCTCGTTCTGGTCACGCATCCACAGAATGTGACGGCTTTCCTCGGGACAACGCCACGCGAAGGCGAAGCCATCATCGTCCAGCAACAGGGCGACGGCCTGCGACAGATCGGCCGGATCGTCTTCAACTGAGCTTGACCAACGACTTATCTTGCTGCGAACACCCGAAGATACGCCGGCTTCGCACTCTGGAGCACCGACTGTCGGACAGGCCGCAAGGGCGGCAAAACAAGCTTTTTACCCCCTCGCCCTTTTCCTGCCCACAAAAAGCGACTAGAGAGCCGCGAGACCCAAATGACATGCCCTGAATCTCAGAGGGAAGCACAGTGACATCGACATTCGACAAAGTCGCCGACATCATCGCTGAAACCAGCGAGATCGACCGCGATACGATTACGCCCAAAAGCCACACGATCGAAGACCTCGGCATCGACAGTCTCGACTTTCTTGACATCGTCTTTGCCATCGACAAGGAATTCGGCATCAAGGTTCCGCTTGAAAAGTGGACCCAGGAAGTCAACGACGGCAAGGCTCCTGCTGAGGAGTACTTCGTCATGGAAAACCTGTGCGCCAAGATTGACGCGCTGGTTGCCGCAAAGAACGCCTGACGCGCCCTGGCGCGCACCGCAGATGAGTCGGATATGAGCGCACGAGACGTCGTCATCACGGGCATTGGCCTGGTTTCCTCTCTCGGAGAGGGAGCCGAGCGTCACTGGCAAGTGCTGGGCGCTCCCGGGGCCACGCCCGTCTATGACGCCGACATTTTCCATCCCTACACCATTCATCCCCTTCCGGAGATCGACTGGGGCCAGCAGATCGCCAAGCGTGGCGACCAGCGGCAGATGGAAACATGGCAGCGGCTTGGCACCTACACGGCAGGCGTCGCACTCGGCGACGCCGGCGTGAAGGAAGACGAAGCCCTGCTGGCGACCATGGACATGATCGTGGCTGCCGGTGGCGGCGAGCGTGACGTCAACGTCGACCAGACGATTCTCGACGCAGCGCTCACCCGCAACGACCGCGACATCCTGCTCAACGAAAAACTGACGACGGAACTGCGTCCAACGCTGTTCCTCGCCCAGTTGTCGAACCTTCTGGCCGGCAACATCTCGATCGTTCACAAGGTCACCGGCTCCTCGCGCACCTTCATGGGCGAAGAAGGCGCTGGCGTTTCCGCGATCGAAACCGCTGTCGCGCGCATTCGCTCCGGTCAGTCGAGCCACGTTCTTGTCGGTGGCGCGTTCCAGACCGAGCATCCCGACATGCTGCTGGCCTACGAACTCGGCGGCTTCCTGCACCGCAAGCGCTGGAAGTCCGTCTGGCAGCGCGCCACCAATGACGGCGGCGGTATCATCACCGGTTCGGGCGCAGCGTTTCTGGTTCTCGAAACGCGCGAACACGCCGAGGCACGCGGCGCACGCATCTATGCAGCCGTCAACGGCGTCGCCTCCGGGCGCTCGAAGCGGGCGCAAGGCAATCTCAGCGAGGCGATCTCCGGCCTGCTGCGCACCCTCGATCTTCCCGAAGGCCAGTTGCTGGCGATGTCGGGCGCATCGGGCGCGCACGTCGCCACCGGGGCGGAACGCAGCGCGCTGGCCAGCGCCGGCAAATTTGCCATGCGCGGCTTCTCCTCGCTCACCGGCCACATGAAGGAAGCGCAGTTTCCGTTCGCCATTGCGCTGGCAGCGCTGGCGATCCACCACGACGCGCCCTACCCGCCCTTCGACGCCGAAAATGAGAACGACATGAATCCGGGCCCCGTCAAGGCGGCGCTCGCAACCGCAATCGGCTACAGCCGGTTCGAGGGTGCTGCCCTCGTCGTCAAGGCGTAAATCGGAGGCAGCCACCATGTCCAGAACCACGGATCATCTCGGCAGACCCATCGTCGCCATCACCGGCATTGGCCTTGTCACGTCGCTCGGCCAGGGCATCAAGGACAATTGGGAAGCGCTCACCGCAGGCCGCTCGGGCATCCACCCGATCACCCGTTTCCCGACCGACCATCTCAACACCACGATTGCCGGCACCGTCGATTTCCTCGCGTCCAGCAACAAGGGCGCCAGCGCCCTGACCTACGAGCTGGCCGAACTGGCAGCGCTGGAAGCGATCACCGGCTCCAGCCTCAATGTCAGCGATTTCGCCGGGCCGCTATTCCTCGCCTCGCCGCCGATCGAGCTCGACTGGCACGACCGGCTGTCGCTCTACGACACCGCCGACCTGACGCTGCCGGTCTACGAGCGCCTGCTGGCCGCAGCGCGCGAGCATATGCGCAGCGAAACCTTTGAGGCCTCGCAGTTCGGCTCCATCGCCGACCGCCTGTCCGACCGTTTTGGCGCGCGCGGCCTGCCGATCACGCTCTCGACCGCCTGCGCCTCGGGCGCAACCGCGATCCAGCTCGGCGTCGAAGCAATCCAGCGCGGCGAAACCAGCCGGGCGCTGGCCATCGGCGCAGACGGTTCGGCCACCGCCGAAGCGCTGATCCGTTTCTCGCTGTTGTCGGCACTCTCGACCCAGAATGACGTTCCCGAAAAGGCCTCGAAGCCGTTCTCGAAGGATCGTGACGGCTTCGTGCTCGCCGAAGGCGGCGCAGCGCTGGTGCTCGAATCGCTGGAAAGCGCGCTTGCACGCGGCGCCACCGTGCTCGGCGTCCTGAAGGGCTGCGGCGAAAAGGCCGACGACTTCCACCGCACCCGCTCCAAGCCGGACGGCTCGCCGGCGATTGCCGCCGTCAAAGCTGCGATTGCCGATGCCGGTCTGCACGAAGACGAAATCGACTACGTCAACGCCCATGGCACCTCGACGCCGGAAAACGACAAGATGGAGCATCTGTCGCTGTCCACCGTGTTCGGCGCGCGCATCAAGCAGATGCCGATTTCGTCCAACAAGTCGATGATCGGTCATACGCTGTCGGCAGCCGGCGCGGTCGAGGCCGTGGTTTCGGTGCTCACCATGCAGCACGGCGTCATCCCGCCGACGATCAATTACGACCATCCCGACCCGGCAATCGAGCTGGATGTCGTGCCCAACGTCAAGCGCGACGCCTCGGTTTCCAGCGTCCTGTCCAACTCGTTTGGCTTCGGTGGACAAAATGCCTGCCTTGTCATGACGCGGGAACCGGTCTAGTCCGCTCCCCATCAACGCATGCTCCCGAAAGCACTCACCTGCTTCAGGACGGGCATGCGCCGGATTCAGATATGAGCGCGGAAGCGGGCCTGCCTGGCCCCGCCGCGTCTTGAGACAAAGGCGGATCGTTTCATGCGTGCATTGCAACTCATCGAAGACAGGCGTCTCGAAGCCGTCGATCTCCCGCCGCCGCCGCCGCCCGGCCTCGGTGAAGTGACGCTGCGCATCAAGGCTGTCGCGCTCAACCACATCGACGTCTGGGGCTGGCGCGGCATGGC
>JBEBXE010000239.1:0-5349 GCA_040391705.1 Aerobium aerolatum | reverse complement strand
GGATGCACCATGTCGCCCTGGATCGGGCCGGGGCGTACGATCGCCACCTCGATGACGAGATCGTAGAAAATGCGCGGTTTCAGCCGCGGCAGCATCGACATCTGCGCCCGGCTCTCGATCTGGAACACGCCGATCGTGTCGGCCCGGCAGATCATGTCGTAGACTTCCGGTCGCTGGTCGCGATGCAGGCCGGTCAGGTCGAGCTTGCATCCATAGTGCGTGTCGAGCATTTCGAAGCAGCGGCGCAGGCAGGTCAGCATGCCGAGCGCCAGAATATCGACCTTGAGGATATTGACCCGGTCGAGATCGTCCTTGTCCCACTCGACCATGCGCCGGGTTTCCATGCCGGTGCGCACGATCGGCACGATCTCGTCGAGACGGTCCTGGGTGATGACGAAGCCGCCGACATGCTGGGTCAGATGGCGCGGAAACGCTTTGATCTCGTTGGCGTGGCGCAACAGATGCGCGGTGGTCGCGTCGCGCGTATCGAGGCCGGCGGCTTTCGATTCCTGTTCGCCAAGTTCCGACGACGACCAGCCCCAGATCGAGCCGGACAGCGCCGACTGCGCATCCTCCGACAGACCGAACGCCTTGGCGACCTCGCGCAGCGCCGAGCGGCCGCGATAGGTGGTGACGGCGGCGGCCAGCGCGGTCTGCCTGGCGCTGTATTTGTCGTAGATATAGGCCATCACGATCTCGCGCCGCTCATGCTCGAAATCGACGTCGATGTCGGGCGGCTCGTCGCGCTCGGTCGAAATGAAGCGTTCAAACAGCAGGCTGTTGAGCGCCGGGTCGACCTCGGTGATGCCGAGGCAGAAACACACGGTCGAGTTGGCGGCGGAACCGCGCCCCTGGCACAGGATGCCTTCGCGCTTGGCAAACCAGACGATGTCGTGAACCGTGAGGAAATAGGGCGCGTAGCGCTTGTCGCGGATCAGCGCCAGTTCATGGCGGATCGCATCGTCGACCTTTTGCGGGATTTGTTCCGGATAGCGCCAGCGCGCGCCGTCCCATGCCAGCCGTTCGAGCAGCGCCTGCGGGTCTGCGTCGGCCTCCTGCGGGTAGATGTGGCCGAGCTCCTTCAGCGAAAACGCCAGCGTTTCAGCAAAGCGGAGGGTTTCGGCCAGCGCTTGCGGCTGGCGGGCAAACAGCCGCGCCATCTCGACAGGCGGCTTGAAATGGCGCTCGGCATTGGCCCCCAGCGCGAAGCCGGCTTTGGCAAGCGGGGTGTTGAGCCGGATCGCCGTCACCACGTCCTGAAGCCTGCGCCGGTCGGCGGCATGATAAAGCACCTCGTTGACCGCCATCAGTGGCAGTGCAGCTGCTTCCGCCAGTGCTGCCGCCTGTTCCAGCCGGAACCGATCGTCGCCGCCGTGAAGCGGGGCGACGGCAAGCCGGACGGCGGTGCCGAAGCGGTCGCGGCAGCGGCGCAGCACCGCCAGCAGATCTTGCGGCTCCTGCAAAAGATCAGGCAGCACCGCCAGCGCGATGCGGTCGCCCCAGTCGAAAATGTCGTCCTGCAACAGCTCTGGTTTGCCCTTCACGCCACGCTCGTTGGCGGTCGTCAGCAGGCGACACAGATGCCCCCAGCCGGCACGGTCCTGCGGATAGGCGAGCATGTCGGGGGTGCCGTCGGCAAACACCAGCCGCGCGCCCGGATGAAACGGCACATTTGCCACCGTCGCGGCCTTCCAGGCGCGCACGACGCCGGCGACGCTGTTGCGGTCGGCAAGGCCGAACGCGCGGTAGCCCAGCGCACCTGCTGCAATCGCCAGTTCTTCCGGCTTGGAAGCGCCGCGCAGGAACGAGAAATTCGACTGCACCGCGAATTCGGCATAGGGGATTGCGGCTGATGGGGCTGGCGTGGTCATGCGAACAATCCGTGCAGGAACCAGCGCGGCGTGCCGGTCGGCGCGCCATACAGTCCATGGCGGTAGATCCAGAAGCGGCGGCCGTCCTCGTCTTCGACGCGGAAATAGTCGCGCGTCGGTTCGTCGTCCTCGCCGCCAAGCCACCATTCCGGCGCGATGCGTTCCGGCCCCTCGGCGCGGATCACGCGATACAGCACCCGCCGCCAGCGGAAATTGCGCGGCGGCCCTTCCGGCACTTCGGCCATGGCAACATCGACGGGTTCGGGATGCGGCAGAAGCCGGATCGGACGCTCGCGCACTGGCGCGTCCGGGCTGGCCGATGCCGGCTGGCCGGTGAACGGCACGCGCGCCACCGCGCGCTCGGGCAGGTGGCTTTCCACCAGCGTCGAGGCGAGGATCGCCTCGTTGCCAAGCCGGGCGCGGATGCGGTCGGCAAACAGCGCCAGATCCGCGCCATCCGGCCGGTCGCCCGCCACCAGGTCGGCCTGTTCGGGGTCGAACCGCGCCGCCGCCATCACCGAAAGCCGGATCAATTCGAAACCGCAACCGGCTTCCATCTCGCCCAACGCGGTCAGCCGCTCGCGAAACAGTTTCAGCACCAGCGCCGGTTCGCGCAGCGGCCGCGACGCGCCGACCGCCAGCCGTTTGACCACGCCATCGACCCGAAACAGCGACAGTTGCAGGCTGCGCGCACCTTCGCCACGCCGCACCAGATCCTCTTGCAGCGTTCCCGCCATGATGAAGATCAGCCGCTCGACTTCCTCGGTCTGGACGACCGGTTCGGCCAGATGCCGCTCCACCGACAGCGGCGCAACCGGCAGTCGTGGCGACACGGCTTCATCGACCGCGCCCAGCGCCTGGTCGAGACGCAGCAACAGGCCGGCACCGAAGCGGCGCGCCAACGGCGGACGCGGCGCATGGAGGATCGCCTCGACGGTGCGCAGGCCGACGCTTTTGAGGCTGGTGCGCACCGCAGGCTCCAGCCGCAGCGCCGCCAGCGGCAGCGGCGACAGCGCTTCCGCCTCGTCGCCGGGGGCGACGGGAACCGGCTTCAGGAACCGCGCGGCCGCCCATGCCATGCCCGGCGTCGAGGCCAGCCCGACGCGGGCGCAAAACCCCTGCTCGGCCAGACGCCGGCCAAGATCGTCGAGCATCGTCTGCTCGCCGCCAAACAGATGCGCGCAGCCGGTGATGTCGAGAAACAGCCCGTCGCCGCCGGCAAAGGCCACCAGCGGCGTGTAGCGGTCGCACCAGTCGGCGAGGCTTGTCAGCAGCCGCCGGTCGGCATCCGGTTCGGCCTCGACGATCTCGACCTGCGGATACATCGCCCGGACATCGGCAATGCCGAGCCCGCGTCGCAGCCCCAGTGCTGCACTTTGCTCGCAGATCGCGGCGACACGCTGGGCGTTGCTGTCGCGATGGCTGATGACCAGCGGCGGACACATCGCGTCAGGCGATTTTGCGCAACGCCAACTGCGCCCCAGCCGCGCCCGCAGGATGCGGTCGCTGGCCAGATACGGCAGCCACAGCGCCAGTATCCTGCGCCCCATCGGCAGGGTCTGTTCTCTCATGAAAGGCGCATTCATCTCGGTTCCATTCCAGCACGGCTTTGGCGGGGATCGCGGATCGGCTACGGCCGATCTCGGCGAGGAAGGCCGGCGGCCCGATCGAACCGGTGAGAAACCGCGACAGAACGCGGCGTTCGCCGGCGGGGGCAGGCGAAACGATCAGGCGCACCGGCGCTGCCGTCGGCTCGGGCAGCCCGGCCTGGCGCAGCAGAAAGAATGGGCGGGCGGCGGCCTGCGCGCGCCGGTGCAGGCGGCGTGTCGCCGTCAGATCGAGCTTTTTGGCGCGGCCGCGCACTTCGAGGATCACGGCGCTGAACCCGGTGAGGGCGGCGGCTTCCTCGGCCACCCACAACGCATCCTCGAGGCGGCGGATGTCGGCGATCAGCACGGTTTCCGCCGTCAGGCCGAACCGGTGCAACAAGCCCGGCGCATAAGGCCGTCCGGCTTCCGACAGGGCTTCGCCGGTCGCCACCCACAACAGCGGCGCTTTTACCGGCGCGGTCTTGAGGACTGCGGCGCACAGCGCCAGCGTAAACCCGGCAACCGCGCCAGCATCGCGCGTCTGGCGGCCATGAATTTCGGTCAGGGCTGCCAGCGGCAGGCCACCTTGCAGCGCGGCGTCGAGCCGGGCTGCACCCGTTGGCAGCACGTGCTGGCCGACCGGCAGGCCGCCGTGGCGCAGCAACAACCCGTCGTCGGTGCTCGTCGACGCGACCGGCGGCTCGAACTGGTCGGGCAGCCGGCCTTCGATCCTTGCGATTTCCCGGCGCAGGGCGCAAACGGCCTCATGCGCCACGGCGTTGGTCGCCATGATGCTGCTCTCTCGATCAATGTTCCCGATATGTTCTTATAGATTCCAGAACTGTCGGAACGAGTCAAGCGAGCGGAGGGGAGAATTTATTCCTCTTTTGATCACTTTATCGCGGACAGAGCGTGCACGCTTCATCATAGCGGCGTATCAGGGCTCGAAAGCGACGCTGCAACGGTCTATATGGCAGCCAAAGGACACAGAATGGCCCGCATCTATCAGACCCGAGACTGGAGCGATCAGCTCTCCCCTGCATTGCAGGAGTTCGAACTCATGGCGTTGGAGACCTACGCCCATCTGCCGGCGGCATTTCGCCAGCTGACAGGCGAGATCGTCATTCTGGTTGCCGAATTTCCGACCGACGAGATCATGGACGATCTGGCGCTCGAAACTCCGTTCGACCTGCTCGGCCTGTTCGAGGGACGCGGCATTGCCGAACGCTGGAACCCGTCCACCGGCGAAGGTCCCAACCGCGTCACGCTCTACCGACGCGCCATCCTCGACTACTGGTCCGAGAATGAGGAGACGCTGGGCGACATCATCTCCCACGTCCTGATCCATGAGATCGGCCACCATTTCGGCCTGTCCGACGAGGACATGGAAAACATCGAAACGAGCGCGGAATAACGGAGCCTACTGCTCGCCGAGCTTCATCGCCGGGTCGTAATCCTTGCCCTCGACGTCTTTCACCACGGCCTGGCCGCAATACATCGTCTTGGTTTCGGCGTTGAAGGCATAGGTGGGCGAGCCCTGCAGGTGCCAGCCCTTGTTCAGCGCCAGCGTCACCTTGTGGCAGAAGCTTGAATCGTCGGGTCCGGTCAGGAGGCGATAGAGTTTCATGGTGGTCCTTTCTATAGTCCGGCTTTGGTGAGCAGCCGTTCGGCCTGGTCCAGATGCAGCCGCTCGACCATCTTTCCGTCAAGCGAAATCACGCCCTTGTCGGCATTGTCCGGCAGCGCGAAGGCGGTGCGGATGGCAAGCGCGTCGTCGACTTCCGCCGGCGCTGGCGAAAACGCGCGGTTGGCAAGGTCGATCTGCGCCGGGTGGATCAGCGTCTTGCCGTCGAAGCCCATATTGCGGCCTTCCGTGCATTCGCGCCCCA
>JBEBXE010000238.1:0-5359 GCA_040391705.1 Aerobium aerolatum | reverse complement strand
ACGGCAGACCCTCGTTGCGAGCGCCTGCCGTCGTATGTTGGGCTACATAGGCCGGCTTCGTCTTGAGGCAGCGGGCGACACGACCACTTTGCGGTAGAGATGCCAGGTCGAATGGCCGAGCACCGGCAACGCCACTGCCAGGCCGACAAACAGCAGCGCCGAACCGACAATCAGGCAAACGGCGACGATCAGGCCCCAGAGCAGTATCGGCACAGGGTTGGCGACGATGACCCGCACGGAGGTCTCGACGGCTGAATAGAGACCGACGTCGCGATCGAGCAGCAGCGGGAAGGCAACAACGGTAGTGCTGAGCACGACGAGCGCGAACAGGAAGCCGATCAGGTTGCCATAGATCACCAGATCCCAGCCACGCTGGGTCGTCAGCACGTCGTCAATCAAACCGAAAAATGAGGTCGGCGCACCAGTGCCGTAGAGGTGGCTGTAAAGCGCGTGCGCGGCCAGAAGCCAGGCGACGAATACAGCCATCAGGTATAGTCCGAGCGTGACGATGGCCGGAATGGCCGGCGACCTTCTGACCTCGAAGGCATGCCGCCACGACGTATCGATACCCTGTTCGCGCCGGCGGCTGATTTCATAGAGACCGATCCCGACCAACGGACCTAGCAGCGCAAAGCCGCTCATCAGCGGGAAGACAAGCTGGAACGCGTCACCGCCGGACGTCCAACTGAACAGGAATGCCCCGATCAACGGATAGATCAGGCACAGGAATACATAGTGGGAGGGTTTCGCCCAAAAATCGTCAAATCCCAGACGAAGGGCGTCGAAGACATCCACTATGCCGATCTCGCGGATCGCCGGACGTTCGAGGCTGCCTGTGCCTGCCGCGTAAACATGAAAATTTGCCATAACCGTTTCTCCGAAATCGGATCGGTTCGGGTCATGGCTCGCCGCGTTGCCATCTGGCATTTTCGGTCACGCGAGACTGTGACCTTCACCTGGCAAGATCATACTCCCAATCTCGCGCCTTGTCGTCCCCTTGGCGATCAGCGTTGACATGCTGGCCAAGAGCGATGACCCCGTACCGCCTGAGGCATGAATCATCGCGCGCCAATCAACGGCGAAATTCCATCGAGAGCGGAGGCAGCGGGCGCGGCGTGAAATTCACGGCAGGGCCGGTATTGCAATATTTATTACATCATGGTTTTCTTGTTGAAATAATAATTACAAAGGGAGCTTGAATCATGCACCTCATCGACCGCCGGAGCCTTTTGAAGAGCGTTGCCGCAGCCGGACTCGCCGCGCCGTTTCTGTCACGCCAGACGTTCGCTCAGGACCTCCACAAGGTCCGTTTGCAGCTGAGCTGGGTGTCGAACGTCCAGTATGCAGGCGACTGGCTCGCGCTGGAGAACGACCTCATGGCGAAGCATGGTGTCGACATAGCCTGGCAGCCGGGCGGGCCCAACGCACCGGCATCGCTGGTGACGCTGGCCGCCGGCGGCGCAGACGTGACCTATTCCAACTGGTTCCAGTTTCTCGACGCGGTCAATCAGGGCAATGACTTCGTGATGATCGGGGCGTCGTTCCCGCGCAATCCCCATGGCCTGATCTCACTCGCCAAGAAACCGATCCTGGAGCCGAAAGACCTCGTCGGCGCGAAAATCCTGGCCCAGGCGCCAAACGACAAGACCGCGATCGACGCCACACTTGCGCTGGCCGGATTGCCCGCCGAATGGACCTGGGTCCCGGCCGGCTTTTCTCCCGAGCCGCTTCTGGCCGGCGATGGCGATGCGTTCACCGCCTTCAGTACGAACCAGCCCATCACGCTTGAGAAGATGGGGCTGGTATCCGGCAAAGACTTCCATTTTGTCTTCTTCGATGATCTCGGCTTCCGCACCTACGGATCGATCATCGTCACCACCCGCGCCTTTCTCGACAACAACAGGGCGGCTGTGGTCGGCTATATGCGCGGGCTGATCGACGGATGGGCCATGAACAGCGAGGACCCGACGCGCGCACCGCATCTCGTCGTCGAAAAATATGGCCTCGACCTTGGCCTCGATCTCAACCAGCAGATACGCCAGAACGAGCTGCAGATCCCACTGACGGAATATGCCGAGCCGAACAGGCTGCGGCTCTCGCTCGACAAGGAACTCATCGAGGGACGGATGTTCAATGCCGCGCGTGCGACGGGACGCACCAACCTGCCCGATCTCGCCGCGATCGCCGATTTCGACATCGTGAAAGAAGCTTACGAAGGCCGCCCATGACCGCCTCTACGAACAGGTCGGACGCCGTCCTTCCGAGCGATGTCGACCTGCTGATTACCGGCTGCGACGTCGTCACAATGGACGCTGCCGGTACGGTCCTCAAGGATGCTGCGGTCGCGGTCAAAGGCAATGCCATCGTCTGGATGGGATCGGCGGCAGAAGGCAAAAAGATCGAGCGTCCTGTTTCCGTCATTGATGGCAGCGGACAGATTGCCCTCCCCGGCATGATCGACGCCCATGTGCACACCGCGCAGCAATTGCTGCGCGGCAAGCTCTCGGCATTGCGCAGCCGCGGCCCGCTGCGGAACCCACCATGGAAAAATTACTATGTGCCGTTCGAAGGACTTCTCGATCCTGAAGACGTCTATCTGAGCGGCCTCGTTGCCTACACCAACATGCTCAGCGTCGGCACGACCTGCTTTGCCGAGGCAGGCGGACCACACCCGGACGAGATGGCGCGCGCCGCCATCGATGTCGGCATTCGCGGCTTTGTCTCGCTCTCCACGGTCGACCAGAACCCGAACTTCGCCGGCAGCAGCGTTCCCGGCTCGATGGTCATGACCACCAAGGAAGCCTATGACCGCAACATCGCGCTGGTGAAGAGCCTGAGCGCGCAGGAGCGCGTCAAAGGCTGGCTTTCGCTGCGCCAGATCATCGTGTGTTCGCCCGAACTCATCCAGTCGCTTTCGACCGCGGCCCGGGATATGGGCGTCAAGATCCATACCCATCTGGCCGAGGGCACATACGAGGTCGACTACGCCCTTGAGCATTACGGCAAGCGGCCGACCGAATATCTCGACGATCTGGGCGTGCTTGGAAAGCATCTCCATTGCGCGCATTCGATCATTCTGACGCCGGAAGAAGTCGACCTTTACGAAAAGCACGACGTGTCCGCCTGCCATTGCGCGCTGGGCAATTACGGCGTCGGCATTCCCCGCGTTCAGGAGATGTGGCGACGCAACATCGCCATTGGCCTCGGCACCGACGGGGCAGCGGCCGCCGGCTCGCTCGATCTTTTTGCGGTGGCCCACGCGGCCCGCATCGGGCAGTCGGCGTCGATCGGCCACCCCTATCACGTCAGAGTGCCGATGTCGGCGGAGGAGTTGCTCGCCGTGGCAATCAATGGCGGGGCCCGTGCGCTGGGCGTGGAGCAGGATATCGGCAGCCTCGAAACCGGAAAACGCGCCGACCTCATCCTGATCGACACCGACAATATCGACCAGTTCAGCGCCGGCGATCCGATGTTCGTGGCGTCGAATTTGACCGTCGGTCGCGACGTCCGTACGGTCGTCGTCGATGGCAAGACTGTGATGAAGGATCGCGAGATATTGACCATCGACATGGATCAGTTGCGCCACAAACTGTCGCGCCGCCTTCCTGACATCATGGCTCGCTTTGACCAGGCCATCGAACATTACGGCCGGAGGGGAGCCGCATGAGTGCAACCGGCACAGCGAAGGAAAGCGGGCTGCCCGTAGGCCCCGCACCGTCGGTACAGGTTCGAGACGTCGTCAAGAAATTCAGCCTGGACGATGGCCAGCCGCTGCTCGCGCTCGATGGCATTTCGCTGGAGATCGCGGCAGAATCCTTCGTGGCGCTGATCGGGCCGAGCGGCTGCGGCAAGAGCACCGTGCTGCGCATGATTGCCTCGCTGGATACCCCGACCTCGGGCAGCGTCACGGTCAACGGCAACCCGCCCGCCGCGCTGGCCGCCAACCATCGGCTGGGCGTCGCATTCCAGGACCACGCACTGCTGCCGTGGCTGGACGTGCGCCGCAACATAGAACTGCCCTATCGGGTTTCCGGCGTTCCGGTGGATGACGAACGGGTCGCCCAGCTCATCGCGCTGGTAGGCCTGACGGGACTTGAGCGCGCGCGGCCAAAGCAGTTGTCCGGCGGCATGCGTCAGCGCGTGGCGATCGCCCGCTCACTGGTCCTGCGCCCGGAAGTGCTGCTGCTCGACGAGCCGTTCGGCGCGCTCGATGCGGTCACCCGCCGCCACATGAACCACGAATTGCAGCGAATCTGGACGGAAGAGAAGCTGACGACGTTGCTCGTCACGCATTCGGTGGACGAAGCGCTGTTTCTCGCCGACCGCGTGCTGGTGATGAGCGGCCGGCCCGGCCATGTCATCCAGAGTCTCGACGTGCCGTTCGCGCGGCCCAGGACCGTCGAGACCACGCGCTCCGAGTTGTTCCACCAGCTTCAGGACGAACTGACGGCAGCGCTCGATTCAAGGGCGGAGCACTGACATGGCGGCGTCAGCGCAGCCGCGGGAAGGGTCTGTACTGCTCGGCGCCCTCGGCATCGGCATGTTCCTGCTGGCATGGGAGATCATCGGGCAGAACAGGTGGCTGGGCCTGACATGGCCGGCCCTTTCGGAAGTCGTGGCCTTCCTTTTGACGCCGTCACGCCAGGCGCTGTTCCTGCGCGCGCTCACCGCCTCGCTGGGATCGCTTGCCGTCGGCTACTGCCTCGGGCTCGTCACGGGGATCGCAGCCGCCATGCTCGCCCATACCGTGTCACCGATGCGCGCCAGCCTCGACACGATGAGCGCGTTCATCCACGCTATCCCCTCGATCGCACTCGCCCCGTTGTTCATCGTGTTTCTCGGCCGCGAGAGCACCCCCGCTGCCCTTGCCGCACTCAGCACCTTCTTCGTCATGTATGTCACCACGACGTCCAGCTTCGCGTCGAGCAGACCGGAATGGATCGACCTGATGCGGGTGCTGGGGGCTTCGCGGCTCACCCGGCTGCGGATGCTCGACATCCCGGCAGCCATTCCCATCATCGTCGGCGGCATGCGGCTGGCTGCGCCCTCCGCGCTGATCGGCGTCATCATCGGGGAATGGTTTGGTGCGTCGCGCGGCGTCGGCGTCCTCATCATCAACGCGATGCAGAACTTCCAGATTCCACTCCTTTGGAGCGCGGTCGTTCTGGCCGTGATCGTATCGCTCAGCCTTTTCGCTCTGCTCGGCCTGTTGCAGGAATATGCCGAACGACGCTTCCGTTAGTCGAGCCAGGTGGACCCAATCCGTGATCACACGCCTCAAGACATTTTTCGGCAACACATGGATCGTCATCGCGATGCTGATCGCCTGGGAGGCAGCAGTTTCGTTCTATTCGATCAA
>JBEBXE010000237.1:0-5372 GCA_040391705.1 Aerobium aerolatum | reverse complement strand
GTTTCCGTCGATCCCTATGTGCGCGTCGCCATCGATGATCGCACGACGACCGTCTTCGGCTCGGCGCAACCGCTTGAAACACCGTTGATGGGGCGCTCGATCGCACGTGTGGTCGAAACGCGCAGCGAGGTGTTCCGCGAGGGCGACCACGTGCTGACACTTTGCGGGTGGCAGAAATATGCCGTCGAGACGCCGGAGCGTTTGCAGAAGATCGATCCCGATGCAGCACCACCGAGTTGGTGGCTCGGTGTTCTCGGCATCACTGGATTTGCCGCCTATGTCGGCACGACGCTGATCGCACCGCCACAGGCGGGGCAGACCTACGTCGTCACCTCGGCTGCGGGAGCCACCGGTTCCATCGCCGGCCAGATCGCCTTGCTGCGGGATGCAAGGGTGATCGGCATCGCCGGAGCACCGCAGAAATGCGCCTATGTGGTCGATGAACTGGGGTTTGCCGCCTGCGTCTCTCACCATAGCGCCGATCTTGTTTCCGAACTCGCGGCGCAATGTCCGTCCGGCGTGGACCATTCCTTCGAGAATGTCGGCGGGCGTTCGCTTGAGGCGGTGCTCGAAAACATCAATCCCGGCGGGATTATCGCGCTGTGCGGCGTCATCGGAAGCTACAATGACGGTAACCGCTCGGCGGGACCCAATCTGTGGCCGCTGATCCGCGTCGGGGCCTCCATTCGTGGGTTCCGGCTGACCGACTATCAGGCACTGCGCCCGCAATTCGTGGGCGATATGCTCGCGTGGATTGCAGATGGAAAGATCAAGCATCAGGAAGATGTTCTTGACGGACTGGAAAGTGCTGGAAAAGCCTATCAAAAATTGATGACGAGTCAGAGCTCGGGCAAGATCGTCGTCAGACTATAGCGGCAGAAGACCCCGCAATTTAGAGTGTTTCTCGTCGCCCGCTTTGCTACATGCAGATGCAAACGGGCGCGATGCCTTGATTATTTGGTGCATGCGACAGCATGCGCGATGGAGCAGACATGACGCAGATTGTGAACCGCCGCGACCTTGATTTTCTGCTGTATGAGATCTTCGATGTGGAACGGTTACTGCAGCACAGGCGGTTTTCGTCGTTCGATCGCGGCGCGATCACCCAGATTCTCGATACGGCTGAAAGCATCGCCGAGGATTTGTTCCTCCCGGTCGCAGGGTTGGTCGACGCGCAGGAACCGACTTTCGAGGATGGCAAGGCGATCGTCCCGGCCGAAACCAAGACCGCGCTCCGCGCTTTTGCCGATGCCGGGTTCTTTTCGCTGCCGTTCGACGAGGATGTCGGAGGGCTTCAGGCCCCATGGTTCCTGCACACTGCGGTCTGCGGCATGTTTACTGCGGCCAACACCGCGGTGACGAATTACGCGTTCCTGACCATCGCCGCCGCCAATCTCCTGCATGCGTTCGGGTCGCCCGATCTCAAGCAACGGTTCCTCGGGCATATGCTGCAGGGCGACTGGTTTGGAACCATGTGCCTGTCCGAACCGCAGGCGGGATCGTCGCTTGCCGACATTCGCACCACCGCCACACCTGCCGGCGACGGGCTGTACAGCATCAAGGGCAGCAAGATGTGGATCTCCGGCGGCGAGCACGAGATCACCGACAACATTGTCCACATGGTACTAGCCAAGATTCCCGGCGGACCGGCAGGAACGAAGGGCATCTCGCTGTTTGTGGTCCCCAAACGCCGCGTCAACGACGATGGAAGTCTTGGCGCGCTGAACAACATCCAGTTGGCCGGCCTCAACCATAAAATGGGCCAGCGCGGCACCACCAACTGCCTGCTCAACTTCGGCGAGAGTGGCGACAGTCTCGGCTATCTGATCGGTGAGCCGCATCGCGGCATTGCCTATATGTTCCAGATGATGAACGAAGCGCGCATGGGTGTCGGCCATGCGTCGGTGATGGCTGGCCTGGTCGGGTATCTGCATTCTCTGGATTACGCCCGCGGCAGGCCACAGGGACGGTCCGTCGACCAGCGCGATCCGACGAGTCCACAAGTGCCGATCATCGAGCATGTCGATGTGCGTCGCATGCTGATGGCGCAGAAGGCGGCGGTTGAGGGGGCGCTGGCGCTCTGCTTCTACTGCGCGACGCTGGTGGATGATCTCAAGACCGTAACCGATCCGGCGCACCGCAAGGAGCTGGAAGCGTTGCTCGGCCTGCTCACGCCGGTAGCAAAGTCGTGGCCGTCAGAGCATTGTCTGGAAGCCAACAAATGGGCGATCCAGATCCTCGGTGGGTATGGCTACACCACCGACTACCCGGTTGAGCGGCTCTATCGCGATAACCGCCTCAACCACATTCACGAGGGCACCTTCGGCATCCAGGGGCTCGACCTGCTCGGACGCAAGATCGGCGGCGACAACGGCGCGACACTCGGCCGCCTGACCGCGACGATCCGGGCGACCATCGAGGACGCGACCGCCAACACGGAGCTTCGGGAAGATGCAGAGCAACTGACGACGGTGCTGGCCGCGCTCGATCGTACGACGGCCGTACTTCTGGCGTGTGACGACGTGGCCCTCCGGATGGCCAACGCGACGATCTATCTCGACGCGTTCGGTCATGCGGTCATCGGGTGGATGTGGCTCAAGCAGGCGGTGATTGCCGGACGCGCCTTGCAGGGCTCTGATCTCTCCTCGGCCGACAACGAGTTCTATCGTGGCAAGCTTGCCGCCTGCCGTTACTTCACCCGCCACGAGCTTCCGCTCGCGGTCACTCGGCTCGACCTATGTGCGTCGCTCGACAACGTTTGTCTCACGAACTACGCCTTTTGAGCAGGCGTTCAGGAGCTGGACGGATCGCCCAGCTCCTGTTTCGATTCGTCCCTAGTTTTCAGTCTCCGCACCATGGCGCTGCCGTTCGGCGGCCAGGTGTTCGAACGCTTTCAGGCTTTCCGGATTGGCCATGGCGTCGGCGCTGGCGACAGTGTGGGCTTCCATCCCCAAGAAGATCTTTTTGACCGGCAGTTCCATCTTCTTGCCGGTCAACGTGCGTGGAACCGAGACGATCTCGATAATCTCGTTGGGCACATGGCGCGCTGACAACTCGCTGCGGATGGCGGCGACCAGTCGCTCCTTGAGTTGGTCATCGAGCTTTGCGCCCGCGCGCAGCACCACGAACAGCGGCATGTGCGATTCCTTGCCGAGGAACTCGAGATCGACGACGAGGCTGTCGGCAATCTCGTCGAAACCCTCGACGACGCGATAGATTTCGCTGGTGCCCATGCGAATGCCGTGACGGTTGATCGTGGTGTCGGAACGACCGTAGATCACCGCTCCACCACGCGGGGTGACGCGCATCCAGTCGCCATGCCGCCACCAGTCCGGATAGGTCTCGAAATAGCTTTCGTGGTAACGCACGCCGCCGGTGTCGTTCCAGAAATACAGCGGCATCGACGGCATCGGCAGCTTGATCACCAGTTCGCCGACTGCGTCGCTGAGTTCGTTGCCGTCGTCATCGAGCGCGTAGGCGGCGACACCGAGCAACCGGCACTGCATCTCGCCGGCGTAGACCGGCAGGATCGGACAGGAGCCGACGAACGCTGCGGCCACATCGGTTCCGCCGCTGATTGGTGCGATCAGCACATGGCGGCCCAGTGTTTCGCTGAGCCAGCCATAGGTGTCGAGCGGCAGCGGCGAGCCGGTCGAGCCGACGGTGCGCAAGTGGTCCAGTGCCGGTGGCTGGTAACCCAGCTTGGCGCAGTTCTGGAAAAAGGCGGCCCCCGCGCCGAAGAATGTCAGCTTGGCGTCGCGCGCGAACTCCCACAGGGTCGCGATGTCAGGATAACCGGGATTGCCGTCATAGATGCAGATGGTCGCGCCGACGAGCGTGCCGCCGATCTGCGAGTTCCACATGATCCAGCCGGTGGTCGAGAACCACATGAACCTGTCATCGGGCTTGAGGTCGAGATGCAGCGTGTGGCTTTTCAGCGTCTCGAGCAGCGCCCCGCCATGGCCATGGACGATCGGCTTCGGCATGCCGGTGGTCCCGGACGAATAGACGATCCACAGCGGATGATCGAATGGCAGGTTGGCAGGCGCGACAATCGGCGACGCGTCCAGCAGATCGTTCCATGCAACGACGTCGGGAACCTCGGCGGCGGGGTCCAGATAGCGCAGGAGCACCACGTTTTCGAGGCTCGGCAAGGCGTCGCGGATCTGCTGCACCTGCGGCCGGCGGTCGAAATCCTTGCCGCCGTAGCGATAGCCGTCGACGGCAAACATCACTTTCGGCTCGATCTGGCGGAAACGGTCGATCACCGAGCGGTGGCCCATGTCGGGCGAACAGCTCGACCACACCGCGCCAATGCTGGCGCAGGCGTAGAAGGCAATGACCGTCTCGGGAAGGTTCGGCATGTAGGAGACGACGCGGTCGCCCGGCTCGATACCCATTTCCTTCAGGGCGCCGGCCACGGCGGCGATTTGCGCCTGCAGCTCGCCCCAGCTCAGTTCCGACAGCGGCCGGATTTCGGAACGGTGAATGATCGCCGGCCGGTTCGGCTCATCGCGGTGATAGGTGAAAACCGGTGCGGCGAAGTTGACCAATGCTCCAGGAAACCAGCTGGCTCCCGGCATTTTCCGCTCAATCAGCACCTGCGCGTAGGGTGTTGGCGACTGAACCCCGAAATAGTCCCACAGCGAGCCCCAGAAATCCTCCAGCCGGTCGACGGACCATTGCCACAGCGCGCCATAGCCGTCGAACCTCAGCCCGCGCTCGCGTTCGAGCCAGGACATGTAGGCGGTCAGGCCGCTGTTCGAGATGGCCTCGTCCGTCGGGGTCCATATCGGTTGATCCGAAGTATTCACGCATTCCTCCCTCAATCAGTTTGCGCCGTGGCCACCGTGCCGCGGCGCAAGGCTGCGAAGCCACACACAACATTGCATTGGTTTCGCGCTCAGGGAAGTTCTTGGCTTGGTGTCGATGTGGCGGCAATGCATGACGGCCGCACGTTCGAGACAGGGCGGTGTCTACACCCGACCTGGAGCGAGGTCCGCTGCGGCGCGGATGTCGGTTTGGGAAAAGTGGTTGCCCTTGAAAAGCAGCGGTTCGCCGGTCAGCTTCGATAGCGCGTAGGAGAAGCAGTCGCCATAATTCAGGCTGGCTGCATGGCGACCTTTGCCGTAACGCCGCCAGGCGCGTCGTGCCTGATCGGCATGCTCGGCCTCGACCGCAATGATGTCGACGCTGGCCCTTGCAAGCCACAGATCGAGTTCAGCACCGCCGGGCTCGCCAAAGCGCGTCTCCAGCGCCATTGCCGCTTCCAGCAAGGTCGCGGCAGACAGAAGACGCACCGGGTCATCGGCAATCAGTTGCTCGAAGCTCGATGCTTCCGGCTCGTTCTGGGCGATAGCGACGATCGCGGA
>JBEBXE010000236.1:0-5503 GCA_040391705.1 Aerobium aerolatum | reverse complement strand
TCTTTACGCCCGCGCCCGCCGCGATCTCAGCGATCTGCTGTCGGCGTTCGAGCTGCTGACGCAACGCGCCATCGAGTTTTCCGGGCAGGGAAACCCGGTATCGGTGCCGTCGCCGGTTTATGTGCTGCTCGAGGTGTCGGCGAGCGGTCTGGCCGATGTGCGGACGATGCTGGAAACCTTTCTCGGCAACGCGCTGGAAGGCGGGCTGGTCGTTGATGCCGCCTTTGCCGCCAGCCATGCGCAGGCGGCAAGTTTCTGGAAAATCCGCGAAGAGATCATCGAGGCGCAATTGCGCGGCGGCCGCCATTTGCGCACCGACGTGTCGATGCCGATCTCCGCCATTCCGACCTTCCTCGACCGGGCAACGCGGGTCGTCGAGGCGATGTCGCCCGACACTGTCGTGCTCGCCTATGGCCATGTCGGCGACGGCAATCTGCATTTCAACGTCGTCCCGCCACCACAGTTTAGCTTGGATCAGAAGATCGCCTTTCTGCAGGAGTGCGAGGACGCCATCTTCACCGCCGTTGATGCGCTCGGTGGTTCGATCAGTGCCGAGCACGGGATCGGGCGGTTGAAGCGCGAGGCGTTTCTCAAGCGCATTTCCCCGGTGCATGCCGATATGCTCAGGACGCTGAAGGCCGCGTTCGATCCGCACGGCATTCTCGGGCCGGGTCGAATTTTGGAGGAGGCCAGCAAATGAAGATCGACGCTCTGGACCGTCCCGTGCGTCTTCCCGCGCGCATCGCCGATGCGTTGATGAAGGAGATCAACGAGGGCCGGCTGGGTCCCGGCGACCGCCTGCCGACCGAGCAGTATCTGGCCGACAATTTCGGCGTCAGCCGCAATGTCGTGCGCGAGGCGATCGCGCAGCTGCGCTCGGCGGGTGTGGTGCAGTCGCGGCAGGGGCTGGGCACTGTCGTGTCGCCGGGTGGCGCCGACAAGACCTTTGCCTTCGAGCTCGACGCCAACGCCCCGGCGATGTCCGGGCAATATGTCTACGAACTGCGCATGGGCATCGAGATGCAGGGCGCGGCGATGGCGGCGTTGCGCGGCACGCAGGCGCAGTTCGACGCGATTTCCGCCACGCTGGATCGGCTTGAGGATGCCGAACGCTGGGATGCGGATGGCGTCGATGTCGATATCGAGTTTCATCTCGCCATCGCCGATGCCTCCGGCAATCCGTTGATGCGCGAGGTGATCTCGTTCCTGACCGCGGGAATGCGCCAGACCATCGTCGCGACGCGGGCGCGCTCCGGCGAAGTCATCGGCGAGGTCAAGCGGCTGACCATCGATGAGCATCGCGCCATCCGCGACGCCATCGTGGCGCGGGATCCGATGGCGGCACGGCGCGCGGTGGCTGCGCATATCGTGCGTGCCGCCCACAGGCTTGGCTACGACCTGCCGGAGGAGAGTGCAGGCGTAGCGCTGGAATAGAAGACGGACCGGACCGAATCCGGGGGAGGAAACGGCGGGCTTTGTCCGTCGGCGAGCGCGTTAGGGCGCGCTTGCGACATCAAATGGGAGAAGGAAATGACCAGTTCAGTGACGATCTCACGCCGCGGTTTCCTTGGTGGCCTCGCGGTTGCCGGCTTCTCGGCCGGACTGCTTTCGCGCATCCAGACCAGCTATGCCCAGGATTTTTCCGGCGAGCTGCGGGTGCTGTGCGATTCCGCCAAGCGTCCGGCGTTGCAGGCAGCCGTCGACAAATTCGCGGCGATCAACCCGAAACTGAACATCCGCCTCAACAGCGCCAGCGTCGACCAGCTGATGGCGACGGTGCGTATGCAGCTGTCTTCGGGCACCGCGCCAGACGTCGTGCCGATCTGGCCCGGTGGCGGCGTGCCGTTGTCGGTGCACCAGATAGCGCCGGGCGGCTTTCTGGCCGATCTGAGCGGCCAGCCCTTCGCCGCCAACACGCCGTCTTTCGCCAAGGATGTGATGGAAGTCGATGGCAAGCTCTACTGGTTTGCCAACCAGCCTTCGGTCATGGGTCCCATCGTCAACATGCGCGTCTGGGAAAAGACCGGCCTTGCGCAGCCCAAGACCTGGCCCGAATTCCTCGCCGCGTGCAAGACGCTCAAGGATGCCGGCGTCACGCCGATGGCGCTGGGGGCGGGAACGCAATGGATCACCCAGCTGATCACCTACTCGCTGGTCGCCACCACGGTGTTTTCCGACAACCCGGCCTTTGCCGAGGACATGAAGGCCGGAAAGGTCAAGTTCGTCGGCTCGGGCTGGGAAGAGGCGCTCGAGAAATACATGGAGCTGCTCAAGCTCGGCTATTTCAATGCCAACCCGGCCGGCACGTCGTTCGAAGAATCGCAGCAGCTGGTGGCGTCGGGACAGGCGGCGATGGCGGTGCACACCTCCGGCACCATGGCGGGCATGATCAAGGCGGCCGGCCATCGTGATTTCGTGATGTGGCCGCTGCCCGGCCGCGACGATGCCGCCCAGACCCAGGTCGCCGTCGGCATCACCAACGGTTACGGCGTCAGCGACACGTCCAAGAACAAGGACGCGGCGATCGCCTTCCTCGACTTCATGAACGAGCCGGAGCTGCAGGCAATGTGGGCCGAGGTGACGCTGGTGCCGGTGTTCGGCCAGCCGCCGGAAAACACCGACCCGATCTACACCGAGCTGATGCAATATGTCAGCGACGGCAAGGGCGCGCTGTACATGGACAACAAGTGGCCCAACCCACGCGTGCAGGAAGCACACTTCGTCGGCGTCCAGGAGCTTCTGTCCGGCACCACGACGATCAAGGACGTGCTGGGTCGCATGGATGCGGCCTACGCCGGAACCTGAGCTGAAACCGCGAGGATCCGCAATGAGCATCATCGAGGCACAGCGGATGCAATTGGCCCAGCACCGACCGAAAACGTCGGCCTGGCAGCGCTTGCTGAAATGGGGCGGGGTGAACTACATGTTCATCCTTCCCGCCCTGATCATCTATGTCGCGGTGATATTGCTGCCGATCCTGCGCGGCATCGACTACGCCTTTACCGATTGGGACGGGCTCAATCGCACCATCAACTATATCGGCCTGGCCAATTTCCAGCGCATGATAGGCGATATCCAGGTGCGCTCCGCCATTGGCACCACGCTCATCATCGCGTTTGCGCTGGTGGCGATCAAGGTGGTGTTCGGGCTGCTGCTGGCGCTGGTCGTCGACAGCAATCTGAAAACCGGAAACTATCTGCGCATTGTCTTCTTCATGCCGGTGGTGCTGACGCCGATCATCGTCTCCTACATGTGGAAGTACATCTTCTCCAATCAGGGGCCGCTCAACCTGCTGCTCAATCTGGCCGGGTTTGAAAGCCTGCGCTGGCTGGGCGATCCGACCATTGCGTTGATCAGCGTCATCATCGTCACCGCCTGGCAGTCGGTCGGGCTGTCGATGGTGATCTTCCTTGCCGGCCTGCAGGCAGTGCCGCCCGAATTGAACGAGGCCGCCGTCATCGACGGCGCAACGCCGCTGAAGCGGCTGTGGTTCATCACGCTGCCGCTGCTGGCACCGTCGATGACCATCTGCGTGGTGATCGCGCTGATCCAGGGGCTGCGCTTCTTCGACCAGATCTATGCATTGACGCGCGGTGGGCCCGGCTATGCCACCGAGACGCTGTCGACGATGATTTACCGTATCAGCTTCCAGTTCGGCGAGTTCAGCTACGGCGCGGCCGTCGCTTTGACCTTCTCGCTGATCGTGGCGCTGATTGTCCTGCCGGTGATGCAGGTCCTGCGCAAGCGGGAGATCGTCCATGGCTAACCGGCGCTACACGACGCGGACCTTCGCGCTGGAAGCAGCGATGGTGGTGGCCGCGATCATTTTCATCTTCCCGATCTATCTGCTCGTCACCATCGCCTTCAAGGAGCGGTCGACGTGGAGCCTCGATCCGATGGCTATTCCGCTCGACCCGACGCTGGCCAATTTCCAGCGCGCCTGGAGCGACGCCTATCTCGGCGACGCGCTGATCTCGAGCATCGTCGTGGTCACCGGCAGCCTGCTGGTGCTGACCTTCGTCGGCTCGTTTGCTGCCTACTTTCTCGCCCGCTGCCGTCCCGCGCTCAGCAACACGCTGTATCTGTTCTTCCTGCTGGCGATGATCCTGCCGTTCCAGCTCGGCCTGCTGCCGCTGTACCAGATGATGCGCGACCTCAATCTGCTTGGCTCGCCGGTCAGCCTGATCGTGTTCTACGCCGGCTACCAGCTGCCGTTCACGGTGTTCTTGTACACCGGCTACATCCGCGCCTTGCCGCGCGCTTATGACGAGGCAGCCAAGATCGACGGCGCCAGCGATTTTCAGACGTTCCTGCATGTGATCTTCCCGATGGTGCGGCCGGTCACCGGCACGGTGCTGATCCTCAACTGCGTCTTCATCTGGAACGACTTCATGACGCCGCTGCTCTATCTGCAGGGCTCTTCATGGGCGACGATCCCGGTGGCGGTGGCGGCGTTCGTCGATCAGGAAATCACCGATTGGGGCATCGTCTTTGCCGCGCTCTTGATCGGCGTTGCGCCGGTGATGCTGCTCTTTGCCATCCTGCAGCGCCGTATGATGGAAGGTTTCGCGGGTGGGCTGAAAGCCTGACGCTTCAACAACACCAAATCGATGGGGGAACGCCATGACCGCTCTCAGCACGGTCGATCTCAGATGCGAGCATCTGTTCGCGCCGCAAGGTCTCAACACGCGCCAGCCACGCTTCACCTGGGGGGTGGAGGGGACGGGCCGAAACCGTCACCAGACCGCTTACCGCATCGTCGTCGGCAGTGACCGTGCCGCCGTCAAGGCCGGGCAGGCGAGCCACTGGGACAGCGGCAAGGTCGAGAGCGACGAGACGGTGCTCATCCCCTACGCCGGCACCCGGCTGCAATCGGACGAGATCCTGTTCTGGTCGGTGCAGGCCTGGGACGAAGCAGGTATCGTCTCCGACTTTGCCGCTCCGGCATCGCTCTCCACCGGACTGATGGCGCAAGCCGATTGGGAAGCCGGCTGGATCTCCCGTCCATTCTTTCCGCCCGGTGGGAGGATGCCGCCGCAGGACACGCCCTACGACAATCCGTATTCGGCGCGCCCCGCCGACTACCACCGGCGTGGCTTCAGCCTGTCGCGGCCGGTTCGGCGGGCAACGGTCTATGCCACGGCGCTCGGCCTCTATGAGTTGCGCCTCAACGGGCAGGTCGTCGGCGATCAGGTGCTGGCGCCCGGATGGACGGACTTCCACAAGCGCGTCGAGTATCAGACCTACGACGTCACCGCCCTGCTGATGAATGGCGACAACGCGCTGGGCGCGATCGTTGGCGAAGGCTGGTATGCCGGCCGCGTCGCCCTCGATCAAAAGCGCGCCGGCAGCCACTACGGCGCGCGGCCGGCGTTCCTGTGCCAGCTGCATATCGAATATGAGGACGGTGAAATTGAGCGCGTCCTCAGCGACGCGCAATGGAAATGCGCCAACGAGGCCATCGTCTATTCCGACCTGCTGCTCGGCGAAAAATACGACGCGC
>JBEBXE010000235.1:0-5504 GCA_040391705.1 Aerobium aerolatum | reverse complement strand
TCTCTCGCGAGATGCCGGGCGGGCTGCACCTCGAAGAAGGCAACTAAACCTGCGTCTGCTCTCGACCACATTGTCGCCGTTCGGGTGCTTCCGTCGCCGCCCGAAACTTGCCATTCGTTTGGCTCCCCACGAACAACAGACCCGGGGCCGCCTGCAGAACGTCGGGTTCTGGGCATGCGCAGCGTATAACTGCCGCCCAAGAAACGAGGAGAACCAACTCTTCCCACACTGGACAATACGACGCTGAAAAGTATTGTCGATCCTCGGGGTGACGCTAATCGAGTAAAATGGGGGCGACGTGGCGCTGGGGCCGACTGCGAACCAAATCTCAGTGCGAGAAGTGCTTGCGAAATTCAGCGCCGAATTCGCCTCAATGGCGCGTGCGGTGGAGAATGGCGAATTCGCGCTGTGGGTCGGTTCTGGAATCTCGCAGCAGGCTCCAAATCTCGGCAACTTAATCGAACAAGCATTCGATTGCATCCGCGAGCGGGCCATTAGTCCGGCAACCGCGGCGGCCTATATGCCGGCGTTCGAAGAAGCGCTCGGTCTTGCGGAAATCGATCCTGCCAAGGTCCAGGCGCAGTACCCACAGCCATTGGCGGCGTGGCCCGAACACGACGCCATCATCAAGCGTCTGTGGACGAAATATTCGCGCGTGCTCGACATTCGAGTCTCCGGCACCGATTCGGATTTTGTCCTCTGGGATGCCATCAATATCCGAAAGGCGTTCGAACACCCAGCCGCGCCCGCCGCTGAGCATCTGTGCATTGCGGTTTTGATCCTCGAAGGAGCCGTGCAAGCGGTCGCTTCAGCCAATTGGGATGGCTTCATCGAGGCGGCAGTCGAACGGCTGAGCGATGGCGTCCAAGGCGTGCTGCAAGTCGTCGTCGATCCCAATCAGCTGCGGGGACCCGCCGGACGCGCCCGACTGCTGAAGTTCCACGGGTGCATTGTGCATGCCACGCGTGAACCGGCAGTCTTTCGCCGGTTTCTGACGGGTAGTTACACTCAGATAATGGGTTGGCCGGAAGCGGCTGCGTTCGCAGCGATGCGCAACGCCGTCGTCGGGCTTGCGACAACCCAAAAGACCTTGGTGCTGGGGCTCTCGATCCAGGATAACAATCTTCAGACCCTTTTTGCGAGGGCGCAGGCCGTACACGCATGGCCATGGCCCTCTGCACCCGCTTCACCGGCACACATTTTCTGCGAGGACAGTATCCAACAAGGGCAGCGTGACGTCCTGCGCTTGTCCTACGGTGAAGCCTACAATAGCGATCCGGCCGCCGTCCATGAGGCCACGCTGTTGCGCGCGTGGGGCGAAAAGGTACTCATCGCGCTGGCGCTGAAGCTCCTTACAGACAAGCTCGTCATATTCATGCAACATGGCTTGGCGCGTTTGGGCAAAGTGGACATTGCTGTCGCTCTCGCACCCTTGCTGGAAACCCTTCGAGACGATATCGCCGACCTAGCGGTCCCCGCTCCCGGGACAAAGAACAGAACCGCCTTCGTAAACGAAGCCATCGCACTCTGGTCGCGAATGCTCTCCCTCTTCCGATCAGGCGCTCTGCCTTCCAATCTGGAGGCCTATGAAACGCTCTCCAGCTCGACACCTAATCTCCTTGCGGCTGACCAAAACGCCCAAAGCATGGGTTTCGGATGCCTTGGGATCGCCTTGTCGCTCCTGCAACATGGGCGCCAAGCTGGACTTTGGGAACTGCGCCGGCCTGTCTCGAATGCCCTGACATCCGGCGCTCTTACCGCTCGCGCCCTGCGTCCAGACGGTGTCGACCGACCATTCTTCGTGGTAAAATCGGCAACGGAAGCGATTGGCCTCAAGAGTCGCGGGGCTTTCGCGAATGACAATGCAATCGTCGTCCATGCCGACAACGCCTGGCATCAAATGGCGGGGGGCAGTGTAACCGCGCGGCGTGTTCGTTCCGCACCCGGGCGAACCGGACATATCGGCGAGACACATGTCAGCCTTGGCGACCTGCTCGCACGCTGCGGCGATGCCGCGACGCTTCAGCGAGAATTCGTCGCGGAGATGATGCTATGAGCAGTTCGCCCATCGTCCATGCGATCCAAGAGCGCCTCCGTGAGGCCGGATACAGCGATCTGCCGACGCCATTCAATGTTGCAGGCGTCGAATTTGCTTTCACCGGCGCGATGCGCGGACGTGACGGTCGGGCGCTGGACCTCGTGCTTCTAGTTGACACCACAACTGGAGACTATGGCGACCGCGACGGCGGCCGTGTTCTCCAACGTGTGGAAGCCTTGAGCCGAGCGCTCGACGTCACCGGCTCGCGCTATGTCGTAACCGCGATTCTCGCCGGCGCTGTGCTGGCGGAAGGGATTGAGACTCTGTCGGAAACATGCCGGGTACTTCAGGTCGAAAGCATCAATCTCGACGATCAAGGAAAGCCTGTAGACGACGAGGCCAAAAACCAGCTCGATGATCGAATCCGAGTGCTGCTTCCTCTCACTCTGCCTCTTCCCGTGGTTGAAGCCCAGAACAGCAGCGGCCCTGCTTTGGATCAGCTCGTTCGTGCACTTCCAGCAGACACCGACGCCGCCCTCCTCGATGCCTTGATCAACGCGTCCAATGACGGGGAGCAGGCAGTAACCGATGCGGTTGCACTGGCGATCAACGGTGCGTTTCAGCCCGATCCGGAAGAGGACCAATCGTGAGCGACCTCATCCTCAGAAGCCTCGATATCAGCAACTTTCGCAGCATTCGGGGGCAAATTCATGCGCCCCTAGACGCCAACGTGGTTCTCGTTCATGGCGAAAATGGCGCGGGAAAGACGAGCCTGCTGTCAGCTATGGAATTCGCCCTTACCGGAATGGTTCAGTCGCTCGAGCGTGCTGACCCTGGCTATGAGAAGCAGTTGCTGCATCGTTCTGCGACCGAAGGCAGCGTCTTACTCAAGGCTTTGGCCGGCACTACGGAACAGAGCTTCCGCGCAGTGCTGAGCGGGACTGGTCCACAGTCGATCAGCGCGCTTGACGAGCAGAGAGCCGCCTTCTTCCGGGAGCGGGTATTTCTTCCGCAAGCACTGCTCGGCCAGTTGCTGCAGATCTATCAGGATGCGGGCAACGATGCGGAATCGCCTCTGGCGCAGTTCGTGACTAAACTGCTGGGGCTTGATCGGCTGGACGCTCTGGAGGCTGGGCTGAAGCCTCTGGCAGACGTGCGCAATGTCCGCAAGATCATCGACGGCTGGGCGGGTGCGGAGACCGACCAATCTCAATTGGACCGGCTTCTCTCCGATGAACGTAAAATCCGCGAGGAATTAAGCGAGCAAATTCAGAGCGCGCTGAGCGACCTTACCACGCTCTCCTCCGTGCTCCAGCTTCCCACTGAGGTGCGGGAGGATACGCTAGATAACGTGGCGGCAGCTCTTTCGGAAAGCAGTGATACTGACGCATTCGCGCGCCTGACCGATCAGCAGCGGAGACTGGCCTCGATCAGCCGCGAAATCGACGCGGCACAAAGCGCGACTCTTTCCAGTACCGTTGCCACTCCGGCCGGATCGGAGGAGGCCCGCGCGGCGTTTGCACGCTGGGAAGCCCATTACGGCACGCGCATCGGCAATGTGCGCGGTCTTGTTGACGCATTCCTACCCGACATCTCGTTGCCAAGCGATCCGGGACAGTTTGCTGAGGTCGCGCTAACGCGCCTGCGCACCGAAAAAAAGCAGTTGGGTGATCACACGTCGCAAGCCCGTGCCGACATAGCACGGTACGCTGTAGCGCAAGATGAGCGTGATGTCGCGCTGCGCCAACGCGATACCATCGATCAAGAAGTCGCTCGTTTGCCAAGCAGTGCGGGAAGTCTCGGGTCGGCACTGGCAGAGTTGACGTCGTTCATTACCGACAACGTCTGCCCAGTATGTGATCGCGATTTCGGCGAACAAGGCGAAGAGTCGCTCAGCAACCATGTCCACGATAAGGTAAGGACATTATCTGCTTCGGCGGAGCGTTTACTTACTTTGGGGCGGACCCGCGGCGAAGTACAGATTGCGGTTGAACGTCTGGAACGTGAGATCGAGACCATCGGAGCTCGAAGACTTGACGAAGAAGCGCTGGCCGACCTCGACCGGCAAACGGCGTCTGCAGATGCTCTCATAACCGAACTTGAAAGCCTGCATGATGCGTTACGCGAGGGAGCGCAATTGCGTGCGGCCGATGTTGCGGCGCGACGCGCTGTCAGCGAAGCTCAGTCGCGCAATGTCGCGCTTGCAGCGGCACGCGGTACGCTGAGCGACTTTGCCCGTTCGATAGGAGCGCCTGGACTTGAGGAGGACGAATCATTCGAAGCAGCCGTTGTGCGGCTGGAGAGCCTGTTAGCAGCCGGCGCGACGCAGCTTGAGCAACGGCTTGCTATGCGGCGCAAGGGCGCTGATCACGTCGCTACAATCCGCACGGCGATGTCACGCCGTGCGGAGGTTGACCAACGGATCGAGGCAGACCTCGCGTCCTGGCAACACGCTGATCAGGCATTGGCGCGAGCCCAGGTCCTTCGTGATCAAGGCAACACAATTCGCAACGCCGTTGACAACGTGCGTTCCGCCATCATTCGACGCGAGTTTAATGACCGGCTCAATCGCGTGTGGCGCGACCTGTTTGTGCGGCTGGCGCCGGGGGAGCCTTTCGTTCCCGCGTTCAGAATCCCTCGATCGTCTACCCAAAAACTTCAGCCTAAGCTAATCACCGAGCATCGAGATGGTGGCGAGGCTGGTGGAACTCCGGGTGCCATGTTGAGCGCGGGCAACCTCAACACCGCTGCGTTGACCCTGTTCACCGCGCTTCATCTCTCCGTGCCCAAAGAACTCCCCTGGCTGATCCTCGACGATCCGGTCCAGTCGATGGATGACGTCCATATCGCTCATTTCGCGGCCTTGCTTAGGACGCTGTCCAAGGAGCATGGACGGCAGGTGATGATTGCTGTGCATGACCGACAACTCTTTGAGTATCTCAAGCTCGAGCTCAGCCCAGCGTTTTCGAATGACAGCCTGCTGACCCTTGAACTATCGCGGGGCCCTCGGAGGGACACCGTCTGCATCTCAAGGCGTTTCTCATACAAGGAAGAGACAGCGCTTCGCTCGGCAGCATGACCGGTCGCCATACTACGTCAGCTTTCGCTAACCGTCAGATGATCACTGAACGGCGTGCTTGGGAGCGCGTTTCCGCCGAAACTCATTGACCCTGTGAACGGCAGCTTTCGCAGCATAGTGGCCCGAAACCTGCCCGTGCGCAAATTACCGCATTGAAGACATAGCCAATCCGATTTGCCGCCTCCCACCGCCGATGCCCGCATGTGCGCAAACATCTGTTGAAACCGCCCTAAATCGGGTTCTTTTAATCGACCCCGATCCGGGGTCCGTCTTCCGCGCACCCCGTCATGAACGGGGCTGCCATGACCGCAACGCACCACAAGCCGGAAACCATTGCCCGTGGCGCGCGGATGCTGCGCACCGCGCGTGGGGCATCGATCGCCCGGT
>JBEBXE010000234.1:0-5517 GCA_040391705.1 Aerobium aerolatum | reverse complement strand
GGCTCTATCAGGTCGCGCCGATCTCGACCAATCTGATCCTGAGCTACGTTGCCGAACACATTCTCGGCCTGCCGCGATCCTATTGAGGCACAATCCATGACCGCAGCACTCGACCTGCCGCACCTGAAAAGCTGGATCGGCAAGACGCAAACGGCAGAAGACACGATCACGCCGCGTCTTGCCGCAAGCCTTGCCGCTATCCTCGATGACCCGAGCGATCTTGGTGACGGCGACATCACCCCGCCCGGCATCCAATGGTGCCTTGCGCCCGACATCGCGCCGATGTCGAAGCTCGGACCGGACGGCCATCCCGCACGCGGTGGCTTCCTGCCGCCTGTGCCGCTGCCCCGTCGCATGTGGGCAGGCGGGCGCTTGCATTTCCACGCTCCATTCACGGTCGGCGACCGCATCCGACGGCTCTCGACCATCAAGAGCGTGGACGTCAAACAAGGCCGCAGCGGCGCGCTCTGCTTCGTCACCGTCGAGCACGACTATCATGGTCAGGCTGGCCTGCTGCTGCGCGAAGAGCACGACATCGTCTATCGCGACATCGTGCCATCGGTCGCCGCGTCCGCTCAAGTCGAACCGGCCACAGCCGACATCCGCACCGAGATCGCGGCGACTTCAGTGCTGCTCGCACGCTATTCGGCGGTCACGTTCAACGGCCACCGCATCCACTACGACCGCGACTATACGCAAAACGAGGAGTTCTATCCGGGGCTGCTGGTGCATGGCCCGCTCCAGGCAACCTATCTGTTGCAATTGGCGCAGCGCATCCTCGGCGGCAGCCTGCCGGAGCACTTCGAGTTCCGCAACCGCTCCCCACTCTACGACGGCCAGACCTTCACCGCCAACGTCCGTCGCGAGGGCGAGGGTCAACTGGCGTTGTGGATCGCAGACGGCAACGGCCACGCCACGCTTGAGGCCACCGCGACCGGCCGGCTCGGTTGAGCGTTGCCTGACGGAGGGCTTAAATGTTGTCCAGCGGCGGGATTGTCAGGCCTTTGATGGTATCGGCCAGATAATGTGGACCAAAGTGCCGGCCAACGGCTTCGTGCATGATCTTGGCAACTTCGACCATCCGTCCGTCCATCCGGTTCAACGGGCCGGCAACGGTGAGCGAAAAGATGCGCTCGGCAATGATGATCGGCAACGCGACGCCACCAAGATCGACACTGTAGTTCGAAGCCGAACGGAACCAGCCACGAAACAGGCCGGCTCTGATCTGATCCTCGACCGCCTCGACACTCATTGGCGATCCGGAGCCGTAACGCTCGAACGTCACCTTGCGCAGCAGCGCATTGCGCTGGCGCGTTGGCCATTGGCTAAGGATCGAGTGGCCGGAGGCCGTCGCATGCAGCGGGATCCTCTGGCCGACCTCGGCAGCATAGCGCACGATCGCCTTCGACTGGATCACCTCGAGGAAAATCAAGTAATTGCCGGACGCGCCGCCAATGCACACGGTTTCCCCGGTCCGTTGGTTCAGGTCTGCCGCAAGCCGCACCAGCGTTTCAGGAACCGGCTCGGCAGCCGCAATGGTCTGTGCGACCGCAAGCCAGCGCGGCGTCGGGTAAAAGCGCCCCCGCACCTCCGGCTCGAACAGATAGCCGCGCGCAGTCAAAGTCGACAGAAGGTTGAAAGTCGAGGAGCGAGGCCAGTCAAAATGCTGGGCTATCTCGGCAAGACTGGCGGCTTTGCCGTGGTCGGCAAAAAACTCCAGTAGATCGAGCACATTTGCAACTTGCCGAACCTGCACCAAAATTGATCCGCCCGCATCCAGTTATTCAAAAACGAAAATCACTTCAGGCTCATCTTCTGCCGCATCACCCACCTGCTGCAACGCACCATGGATATCAAACACCACGGTTGGCTTTACGGCAATGCGACGCCTCATTGTCGATATATAGGACAGCTTGTCTCTGGGTAAGCCTCTTCACGCGGCAAAAGCGCGGATACTCCCAACAAAATACATATGCATGGACAAAGTGCTCACATATCCGTTGACGCGCCGCATTCTCTGTCGAATATTCACATCTCTGAACGCTTTGATCAGAGTGTTGCACTTTTGAGAGCGTCGCTTCGTTTTCATCGCAGGCGGCGGTTGGGAGGAGAGGATGATACGAAATTCCGGTGCCACGCCAGGCTCTGGCCTCGCACGCGCATTGGTGTGGATGGATCTCGGCCTGATGACGGTTGCTGCGGCGGCCATGGCAGCGATCATGGTGGTCGTCACGCTGGATGCCACCTTGCGCTACACGCTGTCAGCGCCGTTGACCTGGTCCTACGACCTCATCGGGCTCTATCTAATGGTCGCCGTGTTCTTTCTGGCCCTGCCCGACACGCTCAACCATCATGGCCATATCGCCGTCGACCTCTTCCAGAGCATGATTCCGTTTCGGCTGCGCCATCTCTTTCTCGGCATCGGTTACGCCCTTTCAACCTGGGTGATGGTGCTGATTGCGTGGGGCGCCGCCACGCGGTTCCTCGTAGCGTTCACGCGCGATGAGCGCATCGCCGCCCTCATTCCGTGGCCGACATGGATTGCCTACCTGCTCGTGGTGGTCGGCTCAACCGCGCTGGTGCTGCGCTGTCTTGTCAGGGTTTACGGTCATTTTGCGTCCTCGGCCACCGGCCGCGAACTGGTGGACATGCCACCGCCGCCCGAAACCGGCGCGGAGGAGATTTAGAGAATGCTGGTCTTCTTTGTTTTGTTCCTGCTTGGGTTCCTGCTGTTCATCGGCCTTCCTGTGGCCTTTGCCATGGCCGTCTCGGGTGCCATGGGCCTCTATTTTTATGGCGGCATGCCGATCCTGACCGGCATTCTCAATACGACGCCACTGACCACCGCCAATTCCTATGAGATGATCACCATTCCGATGTTCATCCTGATGGCGGAATTCGTCATCCTGTCCGGCATTGCCAGCGACCTGTTTCGCTCGGCAACGATCTGGGTCGGGCGCGTGCGCGGCGGCGTGGCGATGGCCACGGCCATAGCCGGTGCGGGCTTTGGCGCAATTTCCGGTTCCAGCACGGCGGCTGCGGCCACACTGGCGGCAACCTCGCTGCCGGAAATGATGAAGCAGGGGTACGAGCCGAAGCTTGCCGGCGGCGTGGTCGCCATTTCCGGCACGCTGGCGATGCTGATCCCGCCTTCGGTGGCGCTGATTCTCTACGGCATCCTCGCCGACGTCTCGATCTCAGCCTTGCTGATCGCCGGCATCATTCCCGGCCTGATCGTGACGCTGGCGATCATCCTGACGGTCTGGATTCTTGTCATCATCTGGCCGGAATCCGCACCAAAGGGACGCGCCTATACGTTCCGCGAGAAGTTTGCCTCGCTCAAGCGTGTCGGCCCGATGCTGGTGCTGTTTCTGGCCATTACCGGCACGATCTATTCCGGCATCGCGACGCCGACAGAAGCCTCCGGCATTGGTGCCTTCGTGGCAATGTTGCTGGCGATCTCTGAGCGCAAGCTCAACCTGACAACGCTTTGGATTGCGTTACGCAATGCGGCGCAGACCAGTTGCATGATCCTGTTCATCATTCTTGGCGCGCATGTGTTCGGCTATTTCATCGCCATCACCCGCGTCACCAATGAACTGACCGAATGGGTCGCCGCCCTGCCGCTATCGCCGCTGACGATCATGACGTTGATCCTGATCGGCTACGTCATTCTCGGCTTCTTCATGGACCAGATCGCCATCCTCATCCTGACCGTACCGGTGGTGCTGCCGGTGGTGCTGGCGCTCGGCTTCGATCCGGTGTGGTTCGGCGTGATCGTGGTGGTGACCGCGGAGGTCGGCATGGTGACGCCGCCGCTTGGCATGAACGTCTTCGTCGTAGCGCGATACACGCGAAGACCGATCGGCGAACTGTTTCGAGGCGTGCTTCCGCATGTCTGGGCGCACTTCATCGTCATCGCGCTGCTGACGCTGTTTCCGGGCCTCATCCTTTGGCTTCCATCGACGATGCAATGATGGACGCCCGGCAATGACCCGGAGGTCGCAACTAAACCGGGGCGGCGACGATGCCGCTCCATTTGACTGAGCAATGATTATCGGGAGGAGTGGAAATGAAGCATACACTTATGAAGGGCATTGCCCTGATTTCGCTCATGGCTGCGGCGGCTCTGCCAGCGTCGGCCGAAACGTTGCGCGTTGGCGATTCTTTCCCTGTCGGGCACTATATTCCTGAAAACATGACCAAGGTCTGGATGGAGGAAGTCAAAAAGCTCTCCGACGGCAAGGTCGATTTTCAGTATTTCCCGGCGGAGCAGTTGGGCAAGGCCAAGGACCTGCTGTCGCTGACGCAGAGCGGCGTGGTCGATGTCGGTTATGTCGGCGCGTCCTATGTCAGCGACAAGCTGCCGCTGTCTTCCGTCGGCGAAATGCCGGAAGCGTTCACCACCTCCTGCCAGGGCACCAAGGCATTCTGGGGCATCGCCAAGCCGGGCGGCGCGCTGGATCAGGCCGAGTTCGCGCCCAATGGCGTACGGGTGCTGATGGTGATGGTGCTGCCGCCCTACCAGGTCTTCACCTCGGGCAAGGAAATCAAGGATCTCGACAGCTTCAAGGGCATGAAGCTGCGCAGCACCGGCGGCGCCAAGGAAATTGCCGCCCAGAGCATTGGCGCCATTCCGGTGCAGATGGCAGCGCCTGAATCGCGCGATGCCCTGTCCCGCGGCACGCTCGATGGCCTGCTGTTCCCGCACTCGTCGATCATGCCCTACGATGTTCTGCCGTTCCTCAAATACGCCACCCAGGAGGTGAATTTCGGCTCCTTCGTCGTCACCTACGTCATCAGCCAGAACCGCTGGGACCAGCTCGACGAAACGACCCAGAAGCTGCTGTCCGATGCCGGTGAAGCTGCCACGCTGCATGGCTGCGAAGTCGCCGACCGGATGGATGGGGAAGACAAGCAGAAGATCGCCGATGCCGGCGTGAAGTTCGTCACCCTCCCGCAAGCCGATCAGGCAAAGCTGGAAGAACTGCTCGGCACCGTCAGCCAGCGCTGGGCCGAAGAACTCGACCAGCGCGGCAAGCCGGGCACGGCTATCCTGAAAGCCTTCCGCGACGCGCTCTGATCCAGCCACCATAGCCAGCCGGGGCCGTGCTCCGGCTGGCTTCAACAGATAGGAACGTGCCGGATGCAACTCGTAGGCAAAGGCTTTTACTGGACCGAACTTGAGCTCGGCGCGAAGTTCAAGACGTTCGGACGTACGATTACCGAAACGGATATCATCAATTTTGTATCGGTAGCCGGGATGCTCGAATCCCTGTTCGTTGATGCGGAGTTTCGCACCACCCACTCCGCCATTCCCGGCCGCCCGGCACCGGCGGCACTGGTACTCGCCCTCAGCGAAGGGCTTGTGCTCAACGCCACTGGCCAGGGCACCGGGCTGGCGTTTCTCCACATGGAAATGTCCGTCGAGAAAGCTGTCCAGCAGGGTGACACGATCCATGTCGAGATGACGGTGATCGAGCAACGCGCTGCCTCAAAAGGCAATCGCGGTCTGGT
>JBEBXE010000233.1:0-5520 GCA_040391705.1 Aerobium aerolatum | reverse complement strand
ACCGGGCATTCGCGGTAGGTGATGAGGTCCGGCATGATGAACGGCACCAGCGCGCACGGGTCGTGCATCGAGGCGGTGTTGATGCCGTGGACTTTCAACAGGCTGTCGCGGAAGAACCGGAACAGGCCGCCATAGGTCCGCGCAACCGTGCCGCCGTTCTCAAGCTTCAGGATATCCTGCTCATTGATCCCGACCTGACGGGTGACGTTGAGGCCGACCATCCACAAGGGCACGCCGGCGCCATAAACGATGACGGCGGCTTCGGGGTCGCTCCAGATGTTGAACTCGGCGACCGGCGTGGTGTTGCCCACCTGCGTGGTGCCACCCATGACGCTGATGCCGCGCAGCCATTGCTTCAGGCGTGGCTCCTTGCGCAGCGCCATGGCAACGTTGGTGAAAGGGCCGATCGGGCACAGCACCAGTTCCTCGCGGTGCTTGCTGGCCATCTCGATGATGAAATCGACGGCGTGCATGTCGATCGGATCGCCGGCTGGCGGCGGCAATTCGGCGCCGTCGATGCCGGTCTTTCCATGGACGTCGCCGCCATGGGAGAAGATGCGATTGAGCGGCTGTTCGCAGCCGCGCGCAACCGGCACGTCCAGCCCCAGCAGGGCCTTCAGCGACAGGGCGTTGTTGGTTGTCTTGTCCACCGACTGGTTGCCGTAGACCGTCGAAATGCCGACAAGATCCAGATGCCGCGCCGCATACAAAATGGCAGTCGCGTCGTCGTGGCCGGGATCACAGTCGATCAGTACCTTCGTCATAGTGCTTTCCTGAATTCGGATTTTTAGAGATTACGGGGGAGTGTGGAGCCGCGTTCGACGAGAAACGGCTCGATAGTGAGCCGCACCGGGGGGCGGCTGGGCTCGCTGGCGAGCGCGCGGGCGATGTCCACGGTTTGCGTGGTCATCTCCTCGAGGTTCTGGTCGACGGATGTCAGATTGTAGATTGGCCATGCGGCCAGCGCCGAATTGTCGTAGCCGACGACGAACGGCATGCCGCTGGTGCCGTGCATCGGACGCGCCGCATCCATCAGCGCGACAGCGAGCGTGTCGTTGGCGCAGAACACGGCGTCGGGCTTCTGGCGCAATATTTCATGCGCCGTCTCGAATGCCGGCTCGTAGGCGTAGCGACTGGCCATCGCGATGTCGATGCCGTGTCCATGGTGTTTCAGGCGAAGCGAAAATCCCTGCTCGCGCTCGCGGCTGATCGTGGTGTTGTCCTCGCCGCCAAAGAAGGCGAAGCGTTTAGCGCCGCGTGCAACGAGGTGATCGGCCACCGCCACCCCTGCTGCAAAACTGTCGCCGCCGACGGCGCTGACCGGTTCGCTGCCGTCGTAGCGGTTCATCAGCACCAAGGGCTTGGAGCCGGCGAGGCAGGCGTTGATGATCTGGTGGCGGAACGGTGCCGCCAGCGCGATGACGGCATCGACCTGATAGCTCATCAGGCGCTCGATCGCCCGTTCTGCACCCTCGGCGGTGTTGCCGACAAAGACCAGCGGTGCCATCCGCCTGGTGCCCATCTTCTCGATCAGCAACTGCAGCGCATGCGCGTGATAGGGATTGTTGAGGTCGGTGACGACGACGCCGACGATACCGGTGCTCTGGTTCTTCAGGCTGCGGGCGATCAGATTTGGCTGGTAGCCCAATTCTGCGGCGGCAGCGAGAACGCGGGTGCGCGTGGCTTCGGAGATCCGTGGGTCGCCAGCAAGCGCGCGCGACACGGTCGAGCGTGAAATCTGCGCAAGCTCGGCCACTTCGAATGACCGCACCCTTTTGCCATCTCTCTCCAAACCCATGCCTCCACGCCGCGTTCAATCGCTGTGGGATTGTTGACGCGAGACGTAGCTCTTGACTAGCCACCTCAGTTAAATTGCATTATTCACACGTGTGCACAACCCGAAAGGGGTGCCATTGGGAACGAAACAAAATCTCACGAATGGGGTTTGCTATGCATATCGGAAGACGTCAATTCTTGGCCGGCGCGGCCAGTACAGCATTTCTTGGCTCGGTAGGACGTGTCGGCGCACAAGCCACGACGTTGTCGGTTCCGTGGATGGGGTGGCCGGAAGATCAGGTTGCGCCCCTGATGGCGGCTTTCGAAAAAGAGACCGGCATCAAGATCGCGGCGGAACGCCTGCCGATCGCCGAACTCTTCAAGACGCTGGAAGTCAGGCTTCAGGCGCGTAACGAAATCCCGGACGTCTACCTGGTGGACGGCCCGCTGACTGCATCCTATGCGGCCCGAGGCCATCTTCTTGATCTCGGCGATATGCTGGCGGACGATGTCGACAAATTTGTCCCGACGACGCTTGTGCAGGGCACGTATGCCGACAAGCTCTATGCGATGCCGCTCGGCACGTCGTCGCAGATCATGTTCTACAACAAGAAGCTGTTCGCTGAAGCAGGCTTGCCCGAGCCATCTGCCGATCCGGAAAAGCGCATGACCTGGGAAGAGCTGCTGCCGATCGCGCAGGCGCTGACCAAGCCAGAAATCTCGCAGTTCGGCTTCGCGTTCGAGAACTGCAATCCCTACCAGTTGCTGTGTGTGCCGCAGAGCTGGGGCGCGGACGTCATCGGACCGGACCAGTTGACGGCCACCGGCTACGTCAATGGCGACGCGATGGTCGATGCCATGACCTGGTATCAGGAGCTTTATCAGACCCACAAGGTCGGCCCTGTCGGCACTTTCCAGACCGGCATCACGCAGGAAATGTTCGGCTCCGGCAAACTGGCGATGATCGTCGGCGGAACCTGGAACCTGGTCGGATTCGAGAAGTTCGAAGGCCTCGATTTCGGCGTTGCGCCGCATCCGTATTTTGCCAAGGGCAAGCCTGTCACGCCAACCGGCAGCTGGCACGTGGGGATCAACCCGCGCACCGCTCACATGGAGCAGGCGCAGGCGTTCGTGCGGTGGCTGTCGACGCGCGACGCCATGGATCTGTGGTTCGAGTTGCGTCAGTACCCGCCAGCTCTGAAGCAGGTCTGGGAAGAGCGCGCGACGACGAACTTCGTCGATCCGGCGTGGGAAATTGTCCGTCACGAGCTCGAGCACACGGCAACGCCGCGTCCGGCAACGCCCGGCTACCGCGAATATGAGGACTTCCTCAAATCCGCGATGCAGGACATCAACACGGGCGCCGATGTGCGTGCGACGCTGGACCGCGCTGCACAGAACATCGACCGCGAGATGCGCAAGTACCGCTGACCCTTCACCCGTTCCCGGGCACGTTCCCGCATCGCGGCGGCATTCGTCGCGATGCGGGCTCGCTGACCGCTAATAGACAACGGACAGGGACAAGAGCATCGCCCTTGGTCTTGCCGTGAGTGAGCGCACATGATTTCGTCCCGTTGGACGCCTTTCCTATTTCTCGCGCCGGCGCTCGCCGGATTGCTGATATTTCGACTGACGCCCATCTTGGTCGCAATCGGTGGCAGCCTCAGCGGCGTGTCGCTGATGGGCGATTTGCGCTATGTCGGGCTGGAAAATTTCGAGTATCTGGCGAGTGATCCGGAGTTCTGGTCGTCGCTGAGGATCACGCTGTTCTTCAACATGCTGATCAACCCGATTCAGCTCGCGGTCGCCTTTGGATTGGCGCTGCTGGTGTTCAGGCCGCTGCCCGGCCTTTGGTTCTACCGGACATTGCTGGTGCTCCCGATGGCCGTCTCGACCGGCATCAGCGCCGTGCTGTTCGGGCTGTTCCTCGATGGCAATCTCGGGCCGATGAACGGATTCCTCGAATGGATCGGCATCGGGGCACAGCCATTCCACCGCAGCCAGGGACAGGCGCTCTATACGCTGGTCGGCATCGCGACCTGGAAGGGCGCAGGCTACTGGATGCTGTTCCTGCTGGCGGGCCTCTATTCGATCCCGTCCACCGTGTATGAAGCTGCAACCATCGACGGCGCGTCGGCCTGGCAGCGCTTCCGCTATGTCACGCTGCCGCTGATGCGCAAGCCGATGGCGTTCGTGCTTGTGGCTGATACTGCGATCAACTTCCTGTTCTTCGCGCCGGTCTACATCCTCACGTCTGGCGGACCGAGTGGCTCGACGTCGGTGCTGATGTTCCAGGCCTATCGGGCTGCGTTCACCTTCTCCGACATTGGCCGGTCGCTGGCGATCTCGACCGTCCTGCTCGGCATCATCTTGCTGATCGTCGTCATCGAATTCCGACTGATGCGCTCGCCGGAGGAGGCGAAATAATGGAAACCCAGTTCCAAAGTCCTCACGCGGTCATGCTTCGGTACGGGCTGCTGTCGATTCTCGCTTTTATCGTCGTGTTCCCGCTGGTCTGGCTCGCCTTGGCCTCGTTGCGGCCGCAAAATGAGATATTCCAGCCGGTTTCGGAGTTCGGCTGGAGCACGTTCATTCCGTCGCGCTTCACCCTCGACAATTACCGTTCGCTTCTGAACGGTGACTTCCCGTTGGCGGTGAAAAACTCGACCTTCGTCGCGCTGACCACCGTGCTGTTCGGTGTCATCGTCAACGCGTTGGCGGGGTTTGCGTTCGCGGTGTTCGATTTCCGCGGCAAGAACCTGGTGTTCCTGCTGGTCATCGTCTCCTTCATGATGCCGTTCGAGGCCATCGTGCTGCCGCTCTACGTGATGATCCGCGCGTTCGGATGGGCCAACTCCTATCAGGCGCTGATCGTGCCGGAGATCGCCAACGGCATGGTGATCTTCCTGTTCCGGCAGTTCTTTGCCTCGATCCCGCGCGATTTCTACGAAGCGGCGCGCGTCGACGGGGCGTCGTGGCTCTACATCTTCACGCGCATCGCCATGCCGCTGTCCTGGCCGACCATCGCCACATCGGGCCTGATGCTGTTCCTCGCGCAGTGGGACTCGTTCTTCTGGCCAGTCGTGGCCGCCAGCGACTCCAACTATGCGGTGGTGCAGGTGGCGATCGCCCGCAACATCAACTTCGAGCAAAACGACTGGGGTGGCCTGTTTGCGTCAACCAATCTCGCCATCCTGCTCGGTACCATCCCGTTCCTGCTGATCCAGCGTTTTTACGTACGCACGCTGATTTCCGGCGGGATCAAGTGACCACTCGAAAGTGTACGGAATAAATCATGTCCTCCATGAAGATCGAAACCCTGCGCAAGACGTTTGGCGAAACCGAAATTTTGCGCGGGATCAGCCTCGATGTGCGTCACGGTGAATTCGTCGCTCTGGTCGGTCCGTCCGGCTGCGGCAAGTCGACATTGCTGCGGCTCATTGCCGGTCTCGAAGCCGCAACCTCCGGCAAGATCATTATCGACGATCGCGATGTCACGCGGCTTCAGCCGAAAGAGCGCGATGTGGCGATGGTGTTCCAGAACTACGCGCTGTATCCGCACCTGACGGTTCGCGCCAATATGGGCTTTTCGCTGAAGCTGCGCGGGGATCGCAAGGATCTCATCAACAGCAAGGTCGATGAAGCAGCGGCGGTGCTGGGATTGGAGCAACTGCTCGATCGCTATCCCGGCCAGCTTTCCGGCGGCCAGCGGCAGCGCGTCGCTACCGGACGCGCCATCGTGCG
>JBEBXE010000232.1:0-5593 GCA_040391705.1 Aerobium aerolatum | reverse complement strand
ATATGGTGCCCGTGATTTCCCTAGGACATCGACCGCCTGATATCCAACCTTCTCTTGTGGATGCCGCCCTCATTTGCAAGGAATTTCTGAACCTTAGACATGTGATCGAGTGCGGACTCTTGTCAGGCCTGTTCACGCGGCCCGATAGATGCCGCTGGCCGAGATGGTGATGCGCGGACTGGGGCCAAATCTCCAACAGCGAGCTCGAAGCTCTGAGAAGGTTTCTGGTTTGCCCAACCCGGATCATGTCGATCATTTGCCCATGCAGTTTATGCCTTCCTCACAACTCTGCGGTCCGGTTTCGCGGTTTGCTGCCGGATCAAGCAGCGCTGGCGATCACCGGATCGCGATAGCCCTCACCGCGCGTGAGCATCGCCCAGATGCCGCGCGCCATCTTATTGGCCAGTGCAAAGGCCGCGACCAACGGCGGCTTGCGTTCCAGCATGCGCTCAAGCCAAGGGTTTTGAGGTGCACCACGACGCAGGGCCCAGCGGACCACCGCCATCGCTCCGGTGACAAGCAGTCGCCGGATGTCCCGCTGCCCCATCTTCGATGTTTTCCCCAGCCTCTGTTTTCCACCTGAAGAATGTTGCCGCGGCACCAACCCGAGCCAAGCGGCAAAATCGCGGCCACGCCGGAACTGCTCCATCGGCGGCGCGAAGGTTTCGACCGCGAGCGCGGTGATCGGTCCGACACCCGGCATGGTCTGTAATTGCCGGGGCATGGCGGCCGCCTTGGACGCGGCGGCGAGCTTTGCCGAAACTGCGGCGAGGCGGGACGACAACAGATCGATCTGTTCCAGAACCATGCGGCAAATGTCTCGCGCCAGGTCAGGCAGGCCCGAACCCGGATCATCGACCACCTTCGCCAACCTCGGGATGTATCCGACCCCTTCCGGCGCCACGTGCCCGAATTCATAGAGGTGCGCGCGCAGGGCGTTGATCGCCTCGGTCCGCTGCTTCACGATCTGCTCACGAGCGCGAAATGCCACCGCCCGGGCCTGCTGTTCTTCGGTCTTGGGTTCGACGAACCGCATGGTCGGACGCGTGGCCGCCTCCGCGATTGCCTCCGCGTCGGCCGCATCGTTTTTCTGACGCTTGATGAATGGCTTGACATAATGCGGCGCAATCAGCCGGACACGGTGCCCGTGGGCGGTCAGTTCTCGTGCCCAGTGATGGGCGCTCGGGCAAGCCTCCATCGCCACGTCGCATGCGGCATGATCCGCCATGAAGCGCGCAAACTGCTGTCGTGACAGCTTCTTGCGGAAAACGACCGCCCCATCCGCTCCCGCCCCGTGCAGCTGGAACACGTTCTTTGCCAGATCGACCCCGATGATGCTAACTTCTTCCATGGATGCCCTCTCCTTCAGCTTGTGCTTCGACACCACGAGTATGGCACATCGCGATGCCGTCAGGGGTGAGAGCGGCATCCACCCCATCTCCAGGTGGCGACATAGGTGAAATCGCTGACCCAGAGCATATTCGGCGCGGGTACCCGGAACTGCCGATTCACCTTGTCCAACGGGCATGGTGCCTTTCTGTCTGGCACCGTTGTCTTGTGCATCTTTCCCCGTATAATGCCTGGAATATCCATGCTCCTCATCAGCCGAGCCACCGTGCAACGGGCGACCGAGAAGCCTCCCCGAGCCAACTGACTCCAGACCTTCCGCACGCCGTAGACGCGCCAGTTCTCCTCGAAGACGCGTTCGCTCTTGGGCCGCAGAGCCGCATCGCGCCGGGCACGATCCGACAGTCGCTGCGGAGGCCACCAGCGAAGGAGGCGATCATGCTGTCTTCCGCCTCGTCGAGCTATCGGCGCGTGACCCACTAGCTTTGCCGCCACGGACTTGTAGTCAATCACAAGAGGGTAGCACGGTGAAGCGGGCGGCGCGCCTCAGCATCAAGCCTCGCAAACGCTCTGTGTGCACGACAATCAGCCGGCACGATTCGTCTTGCAAGCTATTTCGGGCTGACACCACGGATCATGCGTTGCAGAGCTAATCAGCGGACCCCCGTTCTTCTTTCATGGCTCCGGCGAGCTTGCGCATGAGGCGCACAAGTTCGCTAACGTCATGCGCCTCCCAGGTCTCAAAGATGGCGCGAACGTTACTCTCGCGTGCGGTGTCAATCTTGTCGGTCACCGCCTTACCCTTCGGCGTGACCACAGCCTCATTCACGCGGCGGTCGGCTGCGCTCTGCCTGCGCTCCGCCAGGCCAAGACTTTCCAGCTTGGCCACTTGACGGCTGACGGTGGTATAATCGCGGCCGATCCCGTCAGCGAGTTCCACTATGCCGACCGGACCGCGCCGCTCGATCCCGACAAGTAGGGGAAACAAGGCACGATCGAGCGAAATTCCGGCTTCGCGCACAAGGTCTTCGTCCCGCTGCGGCCGGTTCATAAGACTGACGATATCGATCAGCGCTGCGTGGAGTTCGCGAATCTGGTGACTCTCGATATGTGCATTTTTCACATTTTTTCTTGACGGCATTCCAAGTCTCCAATTATGTGCATATTACACACAAGGAGACAGACATGGCAACCGATTTTGCAGCAGATGTGCTCATCTGCGGCGCGGGCGCGGCCGGCCTGACGCTGGCGATCGAGCTTGCGCGGCGCGGGGTGTCTTTTCGGCTGATCGAGAAGCGACGGGAACCTTTCCGTGGCTCGCGCGGGAAGGGCATCCAGCCACGGACGCAGGAGATTCTTGAAGACCTGGGTATTCTCAACAAGATCGTTGCCGCCGGCGGCACCTATCCACCGATGCGCGAATATCGCGATGACGGCAGCTATGTAGAGAAAGACACCGGCGAGCGGCCCGATCCGACGCCGGGAGAACCCTACCATATCGCGTTGATGATCCCTCAATTTCTCACCGAACGGATCATGCGAGGACGACTGGTTGAGCTAGGTCATGGGGTCGAGTTCGGATGCGAGTTGGTCGGATTCGAGCAAAGTGAGAACGGCGTCACAGCACGCCTTGCAGGACCAAACGGCGAAGAAACCGTGCGTGTCCGCTATCTCGTTGGGGCAGACGGCGGGCGCAGCTTCGTGCGACACGCGCTTGGCGTGAATTTCCCCGGAAAGACGTTGGGCGTGCGCGCAATCGTGGCGGATGCCACGTTGACCGGCTTGGACCGCGATGCGTGGCACCAGTTCAACGACGGCGACATGGAGCGTATGGTCGCGATTTGCCCGCTCGCGGGAACTGATCTCTTCCAGATTCAGGCACCCATTCCACTGGACGGTAAAATCGACCTCTCGGCCGAAGGGCTTGGACGGATAATCGGCGAGCGCACAGGGGGCAGCAATATTCAGGTGAACTCGGTCGCATGGGCGTCGGCCTACGCGATGCACGCCCGGCTTGCCGATCGCTACAGGGTTGATCGGGTGTTCCTCGTCGGCGATGCCGCCCACATCCATCCGCCAACGGGTGGCCAGGGCCTCAATACCAGCGTGCAGGACGCCTATAACCTAGCCTGGAAACTCGCGGCCGTGCTCGGCGGCGCTGACTATGACCTGCTCGACACCTATGGAGAGGAGCGGCGGCCGGTCGCGGAATCAATGCTCGGCCTTTCAACCCGGCTGCTCGATGCGCAGAAGCAGGGTGGAATGCGCCGCGGCCGCGAGGTGCGCCAGCTCAATATCGGCTATCCGGACTCACCGCTCTCCCGACAACTGACTGAGCGCAGCGGAACCCTGCGTGCCGGAGACCGCGCACCGGATGCGCCAATTCGAGGCGCGGCTGGCCAACCCTCGCGACTGTTCCAACTGCTCCAAGGGCCGCATTGGACACTGCTTGTCCATGGGGCGGGCGGCGAGACGGTAGCGCCTCGGCCGGGGCTGCATGTCCACCACATCGACCCGCAAGGCGATGTCATCGACGCTTGGGGGCACGTCCACGATGCCTATGAACTGGCCCCCGGCGAGTGCGTGCTGATCAGGCCGGACGGCTATGTCGGTGCGTTCCTGATCCTTGGCGCAGACCGGACCAGAAAGCTCGCAAGGTATCTCGGCCACATGGGTGTGGGCCAACTCGAAGAGGAATCAAAATGAGGGCCGCCATCGTTTCTGCTGCCGGGCGGGCACCCGTTCTCGGAAAGCTCGCCGCTCCCGTGGCATCCATAGGCGAAAAGCTGATTCAGGTGAACGCCGCTGCCATCAGCCATGTCGTCAAAGCCCGAGCCTCGGGCGCACATTACAACGCCGGTGAGCAGTTTCCCTTCGTGGTCGGTATCGACGGCGTGGGGCGGCTGGAAGACGGCAGCCGAGTCTATTTCGCCCTGCCGCGACCGCCTTATGGAAGTATGGCCGACCTTATCGTGGCGGACGCAAGGCTTTGCGTCCCCGTGCCTGAGGGGCTTGACGACTTCACCGCCGCTGCGATCGCCAATCCCGGCATGTCCTCCTGGGCTGCGCTGAGCGAGCGCTCTCGGCTGAAACCGGGCGAGACGGTGCTGATCAATGGTGCCACCGGCACTTCGGGGAGGCTTGCGGTCCAGATCGCCAGGCTGCTTGGCGCGGGCCGCATTATCGCCACCGGCCGCAACGTCAAGGCTCTTGGCGAAGCAGAGGCGCTTGGCGCTGATGTGACAATCCAACTCGGCGAGGATAGAGAGCAGCTTGAGCGCCGATTCATGCAGGAGTTTGCCCGCGGCGTCGATATCGTGATCGACTATCTCTGGGGCCAAAGCGCCGAATGCCTGCTGATCGCTGCCGTCAAGGCAGGCCGTGATGCAGTGCCCATGCGCTTCGTTCAGGTGGGATCGGTGGCCACTCAGGACATTACCCTGCCAAGTGCGGTGCTGCGCGCTTCAGCGATCGAACTAATGGGCAGCGGCAACGGTAGTGTTCCGGTTCCTCGCCTGATCGAAATCACCAACGAGGTTCTTCGTGCGACCTCCTCCAACGATCTCAAGATTGCCTTCAAGCCGGTGCCGTTCTGCGATTTCGATCAGGCATGGCCGCTGGATGACAGCACCTGCCGCACCGTCTTTGTCATGAATACCGGAGGGGTGTGAGATGACGGCCGCTTCCTTGCCGGAGGATATGACCAGCGGGACGAAGATGCTTGACTGGCGGTTGATACTGCCGGTCTTCCTGGTCGTCAGCATATATGCCGCGGGCATGGCGGCTGTCTTGCCCGTGCTGCCCTTCTATATTCGAGAAATGGGAGGCTCGCCGCTGGTCCTCGGCATCGTCATCGCGACTGAAGCCTTCAGCCAGTTTTCGGCCGCCCCCGTCCTTGGTCAGCTTTCCGATCATTTCGGCCGGAAGCGGATTCTTCTGGCGAGCCAGATCGTCGGGGCCGTTAGCCTTCTGTTGCTTGCAAGCGCACCTAACGTTTTTTTCATCGTGCTCGCCCGCGCGCTTTTTGGAATGACCGCAGGAAACCTGTCGGCCGCCATGGCATACATAGCGGATCATTCGGACCCGAGGAATCGGCGGCAGGCCATCGGCATCCTGACCGGCGGGGTTGGTCTTGGAGGGATCGTCGGCGCGGGGCTTTCGGGCCTTCTATCCGATACGTCATTGACCGCGCCGAAGACCCCATTCGGGGGCAGTGTCATGCTGGCTCCCAGCCAGGCAGCAAAGG
>JBEBXE010000231.1:0-5671 GCA_040391705.1 Aerobium aerolatum | reverse complement strand
ACGCTGATCTCGGCACCCGACGCGGCGCGGCTGGCCGCTGCCCGCGAGCGCCAGGCAGCCGACGTTGTAGGGCGCGCCGAGATGGCCGCGCAAGCCGGCGAACCCGCGCGCAGTCGCAATGGTGTGCGCGTAGCCGTGCAGGCAACGATCGCCGATCCGGCAGAACTCGACAAATTGAACCCGGCGCATTTCGACGGCATCGGCCTTGTGCGCACCGAGCTGTTCCTCGATCGCCCCGAGCGGCTGATGGACGAGGATGGCCAGCTTGCCGCCTACCGCCGCATTCTGGCCTGGGCCGGCGGACGCCCGGTCACGGTCCGTACGCTCGACGCCGGCGGCGACAAGCCGATTGCCGGCTACACCCCGGCGCACGAAGCCAATCCGTTCCTCGGCATGCGCGGCATTCGCCTGTCCCTGCGCCACCCGGACGTGTTTCGCGTCCAGCTGCGCGCGCTGGCCCGCGCTGCGGCCGACGGGCCGCTGAAGGTGATGCTGCCAATGGTCACGCTGCCGCGCGAACTGGCGGAAGCGCGCGCCATGCTCGACGCCGAAATCGCAGCACTGGCTGCAACCGGCATCGCTCACGGACGCCCCGCACTCGGCATGATGGTCGAAGTTCCCGCTGCAGCCGTTACGCCTGAACGGTTCGACGCCGATTTCTTCTCGATCGGGTCGAATGATCTGGTGCAGTACACCTGCGCCGTCAGCCGCGAAGAGGCCGCCGCCGCCCAGCTCGGCTCGGCAGCCGATCCGTCAGTACTGGCGTTGATCGCCGGTGTGGTGGCCCATGGTCGCAAATCGAACCGCGAGGTCAGCCTGTGTGGCGATGCCGGCGGAGATCCGCTATTGGTGCCAGCTCTGCTGGCGGCCGGCCTGCGGTCGCTTTCAGTTCAGCCCGAGCTGGCAGGAGCGGTCAAGGCCAGGATCGCCAGCCTCGACCTTGCCACGGACATCTGACGCCCCACCATGAGCAGCCCTCGCATCCCCAAGCATGTGCGTCACTACAAGGAGCTGCTGCAGCGCGTGCTCGACAGCCGTCCCTCGGGGACGCGACAGCGGCTGGCGGAGGCTTTGGGCACCAACCGGTCGTTCGTGTCGCAGATCAGCAGTTCCACCTACAAGGTACCGATCCCGACGCACCACATCGATACGATCCTTGAGGTCTGCCACTTTTCGCCGGCCGAACGGACCGAGTTCCTGGCCGCCTATGAGGCAGCGCACCCCAATCAGCGCGAGCGGGCCGATGACGGCGCGGGGCGTCGCACCATTCAGGTCAGCGTGCCGGACCTCGGCAGTGCACGGGCCAACCGTCTGGTCGACGAAGCCATCCGCGACATGGCGCGCAGTATCATTCGTATTGTGCAGGAAAAGTAACCTGCATCTGGAGAGGAATCCGATGAAAAAGCTCATGAATGACGTCGCCAACGTCCTCGACGAAAGCCTGGATGGCTTTGCCGCCGCGCATGCCGACCTGATCGAGATGGATGGCGACCGTCGCTTCCTGCGCCGTCGCGTCGCTGCGTCGGGCAAGGTCGCGCTCGTTTCCGGCGGTGGCTCCGGCCATGAGCCGCTGCATGGCGGCTTCGTCGGAGAGGGGATGCTGGATGCCGCCGTGCCGGGCGCCATCTTCACCTCGCCGACGCCAGACCGGATTCTCGCCGCGATCGAGGCCGTCGACACCGGCGCGGGTGTGCTTCTGATCGTCAAGAATTACGAAGGCGACGTGATGAATTTCGAGATGGCCGCCGAGATGGCCACAGGCTCGGTCGCACGGGTTCTCGTCGATGACGACGTCGCGGTCGACAATTCGTCCTATACCATCGGCCGGCGCGGCGTCGCGGGCACGCTGGTGGTTGAGAAGATCCTCGGCGCAGCCGCCGAAGAGGGCATGGGGCTGGAGGCGTTGACCCAGTTGGGCGCGCGCGTCAACGCCGCAACCCGCTCGATGGGCGTGGCGCTGAGCTCGTGCACCGTTCCGGTTGCCGGCAAGCCAACCTTCACGTTGGGCGATAACGAAATCGAAATCGGCGTCGGCATCCATGGCGAGCCGGGCCGTCGCCGCGCGCCGATGGCGCCTGCCGATGCCATCGTCAACGAGTTGCTGGACGCCATCCTTGGCGATCTCGGCTCGGTTTCCGGACAGCGCTGCCTTTTGTTCGTCAACGGCTTCGGCGGCACGCCATCCAGTGAGTTGTATCTGGTCTACAACGCGGCGCGAAACCGCCTGAAGGCTGCTGGCCTGGACGTCGCGCGCAGTCTGGTCGGCCCCTATGTCACCTCGCTTGAAATGGCGGGCTGTTCCCTGACGGTGACGCTGCTCGACGACGAATTGGCCGCTTTGTGGGATGCGCGCGTGCACACGCCGGCGCTATCCTGGTAGGATGATGAGTTTACTGCGGTAAACACCGACGAGGGCGACCCAGCCGGCAAACCGCCTGCGACGTTATTGCTGTTGGTGTTTGGTCGGCTCTCCGGTAAAAGTGGTATATTGAATACCTCTTAGTGGCAGCGCCCGCTTTGGCGTGCGCGCCTGTCGCATCCACCGGAGAACCGCTCATGCGGATGACCTTTCATACCGACTATGCGTTGCGAATGCTCGTCTATGTTGGCATGCGCCCGGACAAGACGTGCACGGTCAACGATGTCGCGGAGGCCTACGGACTTTCGCGCAATCATCTGCTCAAGGTCGCCCAGAAGCTCGGCAAACTTGGCTATATCGAGACGATACGCGGCCGATCGGGCGGAATTCGCCTGGGAACCCCTGCCGACGGCATCAATATCGGCGCGCTGGTCCGCGCCACCGAGGAAGATTTCTCGGTCGTCGAATGCATGCAGACCTCCGGTGGCGCGTGCGTCATCTCGCCGGCCTGCATGCTCAAGGGCATGTTTTCAGAAGCGTTGGCGGCCTACCTTGCGGTGCTCGACAACTACACGCTCGCAGATGCAATCCGCAACAGGGCCATCCTCGGCCCGCTGCTCCAGATCGACGTTCGTGCCGCAGCATGAAGGACCGTCCCGCACCACAGCGCACTATCATCGTCGACGGCAAGCCGTTGCCGGATGTGCTTGATGAATCCATGATCCACGCCGTCGTCCACGGCTTCTACGACGACATCCTCAACGACGATCTGCTCGGCCCGATCTTCAATCGCGCCATCGCGGCTGAAGACTGGGCGCATCATCTCGGCAAGATGTGCGACTTCTGGTCGTCGACGCTGTTGCGGACCGGGCGCTATGAAGGCCGCCCGCTGCCGCCGCATCTGGCGATCCCCGAACTCGGCGAAGCGCATTTCCGGCGCTGGCTCAGCCTGTTCCGTGCAACGGTGCATCGCGTCTGTCCCCCGGAAGTGGCCGCATTGTTCATGGACAGGGCGCTGCGCGTCTCGCACTCCTTCCGTCTGGCCATCGCGATGAACCGCAAGCAGGACACGCTGATGGTGGAGCCGATCTCGGAGGAAAGTCTCCAATGAGCGACACCCTCGTCATCACCGAAGCCGATGGCGATTTCACGCTTGATGCCGACCTCGTCGCCAAAGGCTTCGGCTGGTCGAGCCCGGAATTGCGCGATCATATGCGGCGGGGTCTTGTCACCAGCCGTGTCGAGCGTGGCGAAGGCGAAGATGCCGGGACGTGGCGTCTGACGGTGCAGTGCGGCAACCGGCAATGGCAGGCCATCATCGGTCGCGACGGAACGATTGTCGGCCAGCATGTCGGGTTCACACGGCATCGCGCAGGAGCTGAAAACGCAACGAAGCAGGCCTGCCCGGCGTTGTAGGTGTCCCGAACACAAAATCAGACTGTCTCAGGAAAGGACGCCAGGATGAACAGGATGTTTGCAACGATCGCGCTTGCAGCAACGATGGCTTTCGCCGGGTCGGCATTTGCTGCCGAGCATGAGGTCCAGATGCTCAACAAGGGAACGAAGGGCACAATGGTCTTCGAGCCGGACTTCGTCCAGGCGCAGCCCGGCGACACGATCCGCTTCGTTCCAACGGACAAGTCCCACAATGCCGAAATCATCAAGGGAATGCTGCCCGACGGTGCCGAAGCCTTCAAGGGCAAGATCAACGAGGAGGTCGTCTACACGGTCACCGCCGAGGGTATCTACGGCGTCAAATGCACCCCGCACTATGCCATGGGCATGGTGATGTTGATCGAGGTCGGCGCACCGGCCAACCTGGAGCAAGCCAAGACCGTCAAGCATCCCGGCAAGGCCAAGGCGCATTTTGAAGCACTCTTCGCCGCTCTTCCCGCCAACTGACCAAACACAACGATTCTGCCGGGCAGGCGAGGCCCCCTGCTCGGCATTTTTTTGAATGAAGGCCCGTCTGGGGCGGGCTACCGCTGTGCCAGCCAACCACTGCGCCTTCCTCGCCGCGACGTTAGGCATCGCGCGATCCTTAAGGCTGCCTTAAGGGAGTGAGATAAGGTCCCATCGGCGAATGGAATGGCGGCATGCGAATATTGATTGTCGAAGACGATGCGGTTTTGCGCGATGGGCTGAAGGTCGGCCTGTCGCTGAGCGGATTTTCTGCCGACGCGGTCGAGACCTGCGCTGAAGCGGACGCTGCCTTGCGCGCCAACCAGTTCGACGCGGTGGTTCTCGACCTGATGCTGCCCGATGGCTCGGGGCTGGATGTCCTCAAGGCGTTGCGCGACCGTCAGGACGACACACCCGTGCTGCTGCTGACGGCGCGTGACGGGGTGGCCGACCGTATCGCCGGCCTCGACAGCGGCGCCGACGACTATCTCGGCAAGCCGTTCGATCTCGACGAAGTTGCAGCGCGGTTGCGCGCGCTGCTTCGACGCGCGGCGGGCCGGTCCACCACCAGCCTGACATGGCAGACCATCAAGCTTGATCCGTCCACCCGTTCGATTGAACAAGACGGCCGCCCGGTGCATCTGTCGCGGCGCGAATTCTCCGTCCTGCATGTGTTGATGACGCATCCGGGACAAGTCGTCTCGCGGGCCCAGCTCGAAGACAAGCTCTATGGCTGGCAGGAAGAGATCGAGAGCAATGCGGTCGAGGTTCATGTCCACCATCTGCGCACCAAACTCGGACCGGGGCTGATCCAGACGATCCGCGGCATCGGCTACCGTCTGGGGGGAGAGGCCTGATGCCATCGATCAGCCGACGTCTCATCACCATCCTGATCGTGTCGACCGGCATTGTCTGGCTGTCGGCGGTCGCGTGGATCTTCATCAACACGCGCGCGGAAGTCGAACGCGTCCTCGACGCACGCCTGATGGAAGCCGGCCGCATGGTCAGTTCGCTGCTCGACCGGCAGGGCCTCGGGGAACGTCCAGCCATCGATCTCACCACCGAACTGCGCCCGATCGAGCATCCCGACTACAATCGGCAGCTGTCGTGCCAGATCTGGTCGCTGCAAGGCCAGCTGGTCAGCCTGTCCGAGAGCGCGCCATCGGAAGAACTGTCGGAACACAGCTCCGGCTTTTCGGAAACCATGATCGACGGCGAGGCATGGCGGGTCTATGCCGTCGTCAATGAGGCGCTGGGCGTGCGTGTCCTGATCGGCGATCACCTCAAGGTCCGCAACAATCTTGTCAACGACGTCATCCGTGGCCTGCTGCTGCCGGTCCTGCTGATTCTGCCCGTGCTGGCTGGCCTGATCTGGCTCAGCGTCCGGCGCGGGCTTTCCCCCTTGAACCG
>JBEBXE010000230.1:0-5677 GCA_040391705.1 Aerobium aerolatum | reverse complement strand
GCGTCCTGACGCTCGACCTCCATGCCGGGCAGATCCAGGGCTTCTTCGACATCCCAACTGACAATCTGTTTGCCGTGCCGGTGCTGGCCCGCGACGTGAAGCGCAACTACGTGCCGCAGAACGTCACCGTGGTGTCGCCTGACGTCGGTGGCGTGGTCCGTGCCCGCTCGCTGGCAAAGCGCCTCGACGCGATGCTGGCCATCGTCGACAAGCGCCGCGAAAAGCCGGGCGAGTCGGAAGTGATGAACATCATCGGTGAAGTGCGCGGCAAGGACTGCCTGCTCATCGACGACATCGTCGATTCCGGCGGCACGCTCTGCAACGCAGCGGACGCCCTGCTGGCCAACGGCGCCACCAGCGTCACCGCCTACATCACCCACGGCGTTCTGTCGGGCGGCGCGGTCAACCGCATCACCTCCTCGGCCCTGAAGGAATTGGTTACCACCGATTCCATTCAGCCGACCTCAGCCGTCGAAGCTGCGCACAACATTCGCATCGTCACGATTGCCGACCTGATCGGCGAAGCGATCTCGCGCACTGCCAGCGAACAATCGGTCTCGAGCCTGTTCGACTGATCTCAGGCCAGGCCTGACACGACGATGCCTGCCAACGCCGCCCCTGCAAGGACGGCGAACAGGTTCAGCTTGAAGCCGGTCAGGGCAATGCCCGCAACGACTGCAATCAGCACAGAGGCCATATCGACGCTGGCCAACACCGGAACGGCCACGTCGACCGGCCCGACCGCGACAGTGCGGATTTCTGCAAACAGCACATGCAGGCCGAACCACACGGCAAGGTTGGCGATGACGCCGACCACCGCCGCCGTGACCGCCGACAGGGCTGTCGCCAGCCAGCGCACATTGCGCACCGTCTCCAGGTAGGGCGCGCCGGCGAAGATAAACAGAAAGCTCGGCACGAACGTGAACCACAGCGCCACCAGCGCGCCACCCAGCCCGCCGACAACCGGGTCGAGCCCGGAGAGCCGTGCACCGCCGAGAAAGCCGACAAACACCAGCACGAGGATCAGCGGCCCCGGCGTCGTCTCCGCCAGGCCGAGCCCCGTCAGCATCTCGTCCGGCTTGAGCCAGCCATAGACCTCGACCGCCTGCTGGGCCACCCATGCCAACACCGCATAAGCGCCACCGAACGTGACGGCAGCCATGACGGAAAAGAAGTCGCCTTCCTGCGTAAAGACGTGATCGCTGCCGAGCGCGAGATGCAAAAGCGCAAGCGGGCCAAGCCAGATGACCAGCCACAGCGCCAGCGTTTTCAGGAATTGCGCCAGCGATGAATCCGCCCGTTCGCCGATGGCTGGCGAGGTATCAGGAGCAGGTTGTCCGGCTCCAAGAAAATGCGCGGCGATACCGATCAGCAGCGCCGCAAGCATCACCAGCGGGAACGGCACCTTCAACACCGTGATGGCGATAAACGTTGCCAGCGCCAGCACGATCGCCCAGCGCGATTTCAACGCTCGCTTCGAGACCTTCAGCAACGCTTCAAGCACGATGGCCAGCACCGCCGCCTTGAGGCCAAACAGCAACCCCTGCACCACCGTGACTTCGCCGGCGACAAGATAGACCACCGACAGCGCCACCAGAACGAACGCACCCGGCAGGAGAAACAGCAGGCCCGCAATCAACCCGCCGCGCACACCGTGCAGCAGCCACCCGGAATAGGTTGCAAGTTGCATCGCTTCCGGTCCCGGCAGCAGCATGCAGTAGTTGAGCGCGTGGAGAAACCGCGCCTCGTCGAGCCAGCGTTTTTCATCGACCAGAACACGGTGCATCAGCGCGATTTGCCCGGCCGGACCGCCAAACGAAACCAGCCCGATCCGCGCGAAGGCCGCGGTCACTTCTCCCAGGCCGGGTTTGTCAGTTTGCTGCACCAGATAGTCCTTTGACACCTGCGGAGCCGATTAACCTACATCGTGCGACAGTTTGATAACAGCAGCGCCCGGCTGCAGCACCAGCCGTGCCTCGATGCCAATATTCTGCAGGAATGTTTCGTCGTGACTGACGACCAGCAGCGCGCCTGAAAACTCGTTGAGGCCCGCTTCGACCTCGGCGATCGAGTCGAGATCGAGATGGTTGGTCGGCTCGTCGAGAATGAGCAAGGCGGGCGGTGTCTGGCCTGCTGCAACGCACGCCAGCCCTGCCCGCAACCGTTCGCCCCCGGACAACGTCGCCACCAGCTGCAACGCGGCATCGGCGCGAAACGCATAGCGCGCCAGCGCGCTGCGACATTCGAAGTCGGTCGCCCCCGGATTGATCCGCCGATAATTGTCGAGGATCGACGCGTCATCATGCAACAGGCTGACATGCTGATCGAAGAACGCGAAGCTTGCATGGACGCGCAGCGAGCCGCCGCGCGGCGGCAACAACCCCGCCAGTGTTTTTAGCAGCGTCGACTTGCCCGCGCCGTTGGGTCCGCTGATGGCGATGCGCGCCGGGCCGACGATGTCGAAATCGAGCGTGCTGAGAACCGGTTGATCGGCAAAGCCGATCGCGAGTTGGCGCGCTTCGAGCAGTACCTTGCCGGCCGGCACCTCTGCCGCCGCCACCCCTGCGGTGAACGGCGTCCGGCGCTCGATCGCCTCGCGGCTGCGCTCAAGCTTGTCCTGCGCCTCGGCGTCGAGCCTCGCGGCAAGCCGGTCGCCGCGTCCCGCTGTCGCTTCAGCGCGCTGCTGGCGGGCATCGAGCAGGATTTTCGGGTCGGAACTGCCGGCACGGCTCTTCTTTGCGGTTGAATCGCGGCGCGCCTGCCGTTCCCGCGCCTGCTGTGCGGCCCGCGCCGTCTGGCGCGCCAGACGTTCGGCACTGTCCATGGCCCTTTCCGCCGTGGCGCGTTCGGCGTCGCGCTGCTGCTGGTAGGCGTCGAAATTGCCGCCATAGACGCGCGCGCCCAGTGACGACAATTCGACGATCCGATCCATCCGGTTCAGCAATTCCCGGTCGTGGCTGACAATGACCGCCCCACCCCGCCAGCCGTCAAGAAAGCCGTAGAGTTTCTGGCGTCCGTCGCGGTCGAGGTTGTTGGACGGTTCGTCGAGCAGGATGACGTCTGGTTGCTGGAAGGCGAGCGCTGCCAACGCGGCGCGGGTGCGTTGACCGCCGCTGAGGGTCGCCAGCGGCCGATCGGGCGACACGTCCGGCAGCCCCAGATCGGACAGCGCTTTGTCGAGACGCGTCTCCAGCGTCCAGTCGGCGTCAGCGATCTCGTCGCCATCGGCCTCACCAGCCTCGATACGGGCCAACAGGTCGAGCGCTGGTCGAGCCTGGAACAGGTCGGCAATCGTCTCGCCGTCGCTGACATGCGCCATCTGGCGCAGCAGCGCGACTTTGCCGGTGCGGCGCACCGTGCCTGCCGACGGCGTGGCATCGCCAGCCAGCAGCGCGATCAGCGACGACTTGCCGACGCCGTTGCGCCCGACAAGGCCGGTTTTCTCACTGCCGAACGCGAGATCGATGTTTTCGAAGAGAAGACGGCCGTCAGGAAGCTGAAACGAAAGACCGTGAATGGAGAGAAACGACATGGGACACCGCGAACGAAGATGCAGAAAGGGCAAGGTTTGCGCGCTTTGCATCGTTCATCGTGGGTCACTCCTCTATTGGTTTCGACGCCTATATAGGATGTGACGGCTCCGGTGGGAAGGGCCTCGTCCGCCCGCCCTGCCGCAGATAGGTGCGCGGCGCAACGCCGAGCATGCGCCGGAACATGGTGGTGAACGCCGGTGCGCTTTCATAGCCGAGGTCGAGCGCGACGTCGGTGACGCTGTTGCCTTTCGCCAGCAGTGGCAACGCCGCCAGCAACACCGCCTGTCGTCGCCACACAGACAGGCTGAGACCGGTCTCGCGCTGGAAGGCACGGGTGAAGCTGCGGCGGCTCATACCGGCGCTGGTGGCCCATTCGTCGATCGGCGCATCGGCAGTGGGACGCGCGATAAACGCACGGCACAGTTTCATCAGCCGCGGATCAGCGGGGAACGGCAACGCGAACGGGCGCTCCTCAAGCTGCGGGATCTCCAGCAGTATCAGATGCATGACGGCTTGCGTGCGTTCTCCGGTTTCCTCGGCGTCGGCCTGCACCGCCTGGACGACGAGGCTGCGCATCAGCTCGCTGACCGCCACCACCTGCAAGCCCTGGGGCAGCTTGCGGCTCGCCGTCGGCACCACGTAGACGGAACGCATGCGCACGACGCCCAGCATCTCGACGGCATGGTCGACACCTGCCGGAATCCACATCGCGTGGTTCGGCGGCACCATCCAGCGGCCCTGCCCGGTCGAGATCATCACCGTGCCCCGAAAGGGGTACAGCAGCTGCGCCCGGCTGTGGCTATGCGCGGGAATGCGATGCCCGTCGGCATAGTCGGCCGACACCGCGATGACATCGCCTTCGGCGGCCTCGATCCAGTCCAGCCGCGTCTGCAATGCCACGTCGCTGCCGAACACCGTGCGGGACTTTTGCTCAAACCCAGTCATCTGCGCGTCCAGTTTGGCCCACTTGCGAAAGAAATCGACCAAACCACAAAGGACGACCGCATTCAATCGGCGTAAGCAGTGCCGATATCAATCGAGGATAGTGCCTTGACCGACATGACAGCTGGCGCGGCGCGTCCATCTGCCCAGACCACCGTTTTCCCCATCATCCTCGCGGTGAGCCTCTGCCATATGCTCAACGACGTGATGCAGTCGCTGCTCGCAGCGATCTATCCGATGTTGAAAGAGGACTACTCCCTCGATTTCTGGCAGATCGGCATGCTGACGCTGACGTTTCAGGTCACGGCATCGCTGCTGCAGCCGGCTATCGGCCTCTACACCGACAAACGCCCGCTGCCGCAGTCGCTGCCGGTCGGCATGGCTTCCAGCCTGATCGGCCTGCTGATGCTGGCCTACGCCTCGTCCTACACGCTGCTGTTGTGCGGTGCGGCCCTGATCGGCATCGGCTCGGCGATCTTCCATCCGGAATCCTCGCGTGTCGCCCGGCTTGCCTCTGGCGGTCGCTATGGTCTGGCGCAGTCGCTGTTCCAGGTCGGCGGCAATTTCGGCACCGCCATCGGCCCATTGCTGGCGGCCTTCATCGTCGTGCCGCGCGGACAGGCCAGCGTCGCCTGGTTCTCCGTGCTGGCGCTCGCCGGCATGCTGATCCTGCGCCAGGTCGGCAACTGGTACAGCCGCCACATCGCCGCCAATGCCGGACGCCCGGCCGCCGATCTGACCCTGCCGCTGCCGCGCAACCGGGTCGTGCTGGCGCTGGTCGTGCTGGCGCTGCTGGTGTTCACCAAGAACATCTATACCGCGAGCGTTTCCAGCTACTACACCTTCTTCCTGATCGAGAAATTCGACGTCGGCGTGCAATACGCGCAGATGATGCTGTTCCTGTTCCTCGGCGCGATGGCGCTGGGCACCGTGCTCGGTGGCCCGCTGGGCGATCGCTTCGGCTCGAAGACCGTCATCTGGTTTTCGATTCTCGGCGTCCTGCCGTTCACGCTGGCGCTGCCCTATGCCGACCTGTTCTGGAGCGGCGTCCTGTCCTTCGTCATCGGCGTGATTCTCGCCTCGGCGTTTCCGGCGATTGTCGTGTTCGCGCAGGAGCTGGTTCCCGGACGCATCGGCATGATCGCCGGCATCTTCTTCGGCTTCGCCTTTGGCATGGGCGGCATCGCGGCGGCCGTGCTGGG
>JBEBXE010000229.1:0-5697 GCA_040391705.1 Aerobium aerolatum | reverse complement strand
CACCAGACTACGAATCTGGGGGTCAGAGGTTCGAATCCTTTCGGGCGCGCCATTCCGGTTCAAAACCACGAACATTTCGACGCACGGCATTTCGGCCGGTTACGGCTCCGGCGAGCACATCCTTGCTGCCGACGATTTTGATCGTTTTGTCACCGACAATCACGCTTCCGAGGATCGACCGTAGGTAAGCTTTGAGGGCTGGAATGTTGCCGGAATTGAGAAGATCGACCATCAGCCGTGAGAATCGGTCGACTTTTTCAGGATCGATTGTGATCGGACTGTTGCCTTGTGAACGCGCTCTTTCGAGCGCGGCTTTGGCCTTTTCGCGATCGGCCTTTAAAACGGCGATCTGGTCGGCCAGGAGATCATCGAGTTCGACAATGCCATTGGCGATCGACTGATAGAGCCGTTTCAGCTTTTGCTCGGCGTTGGTAACTTCGGCTTGGAGCGCGACGAGGCGGCTGTTGACAGCAATGGCCCGTGCTGCACGGCGTTCGGCAAGCGATGAGAGGAGCTCCGTCAGACGCTCGCGCGTGAACAGATTTTCCTTCAATGCGCCGACGACCCCTTCATCAAGCTTCTGCATGCGGATGGAATTGCCCTTGCACGCCGTCGCACCCTTTTGCGCGCGGCTTGCGCAGGCATAGTAGGCATAAACCTTGCCGGACGCCGACGTACCGGTGCGCTGTGTCATGCCGCCGCCGCAATGGGCGCAGGTTGCAAGGCCGGTCAGCAGGATCGGCCCATTGACGACGCGCGGTGCAGTCACTTTCGGATTGTTGGCGGCAAGCTTGACCTGGACACGGTCGAAGAGATTTTCGTCGATGATTGGTGGTATGGCGATTTCGACGACTTCGCTTTCCGGCTTCTTCTGGCGAGTCTTCGATGAGCGGACATTGTATTTCCAGCGGCCGACATAGGCGGTGTTGGTCAGGATCAGGTGCAGCGGACCAATGCCAAAGGCTCCGCCGCGCTTGGTCTGGTAGCCATGGCTGTTCAGCCATGTGCAGATGCCTTTGAGCCCAAGCGGTGGCGTGGCGGTCCCAAGATCACCATCAGCATAGAGACGGAAGATCAGTTCGACGGTTTCCTTTTCGACCGGATCGATTTCCAACCTCTTCTTGATCTTCTGGCCACGGCGCTCCGCCTCGACAATCCTATAGCCGAGGGGCGGGCTGGCCCCGTTCCAAAAATTCTGGCGGGCATTCTCGATCATGGCGCGGGTGACGTTCTTGGCGTTTTCCTTCGAGGTGTACTCATCGAAGATGCCGATGATCTGGCGCATCATTTCCTGGGAGGGATCAGCGCCTGTCGGTTGTGTTGTCGAGACGACCTCAACACCATGCTTGCGCAGCTTGCGGATGGTCAGTTCCATCGCCGCGCCATCGCGGAAGAAGCGCGAGAAGGCGTGGACGACGATCACATCGTAGGGGTGGTCCGGCTCGCAGGCGCGTTCAATCATCATCTGGAATGCCGGGCGGCGATCATCGGTTGCGCTCTGGCCCGGCTCGACAAACTCATCGACGACCGTCCAGCCTTCCCGTTCGCAGTAACGCCGCGTGAGATCGCGCTGCGATGGCAAGGAGACATCGCTTTCGGCCTGCCTTCCGGTGGACACGCGCAGGTAAAGTGCTGCGCGCAAAGGTCGTGCCTCGGACAGGTCGATGCGATGAGTTTTTTGACGGAGGGTCATGAGCAACCTGCCAAGATTGTAGCGCTGTTCTCTGGCGAGTCTCGCAGGTCAAGAATCACGATGCAACGATGTAATGGCGGTGATCCGAATGGAAGATCGTCAGCCGAGCAGGTCATCCAGTGCTTTTCCGAGGTAGACTTCCAGAACGTGCATTTCTGCGTCGAAGATCGGCACGGGATCGGGCAGGTCGACGATAACGGTCCAATCATCTTTAGAACAAGGTCGCGCGCGCTTTGGGCGCGTGGGTTCGCGCTCGACCTTTGCGAGACGCTTGCGCCGCGATGCCCGTTTGGGCTCACAGTCCATGGTCAAGCTCGCGCGAACGGACACGCGAACGGCGGGCCGGCTCGAACGAGGTTTTCTCCGCCTGCTTCGACTCCAGCGTGTCTCGGGCAATCCGATCGTGCTGGTGTGCGTCCTTCTGAACCGCCTCGATGACCGCGATGGTCGTGGTTTTGGCGGTCGAGCGCGACAGGCTTGCGGCCAGCAAGGCGCGCCGTTCAGTGTCGGTAACCGCAACAGGCAGATGTGCTTTATCGATTGGCTGGTTCGCGGCAAGCAGCCTGTCGATCGCCGAACGGTCAATGACAAGACTGGTCTGCTCTCGCGCTCGGCTTGCCGCGACATGGATGGCATGGCGGTCATAGTTGGCGTCGAGCAGGACCGCCGCACGATCCACTGTCATTCCCTGGCAGCCGTAGACGGTGGAGGCATAGGCCCAGCCAAGGTGGGCGCGGCCCTGATCGTCGCAAATATCGTTTGGCGCAAATTCGATGCGACGGCCGTCGACCTCGGCTTCGATCCGGAGAGCAGAGGCCGCTTCCGGAGCGGAGTGGCCCTCCTCGCGAATAGCGGTGACGCGCGCTACCGTGCCGTTGACGACGCTCAGCTGATCGTTGCGATGCAGAAAGCGAATATCGTCGCCAGTAGCGATCTGGATTTGGTGACTGTGACCCGAAGGGGTCACAGCATCGATGGAGATTTCCGACCCTTTGAGATGACCTTCTGCTTTCAACTCGGCGCGGATGGCGCGCGAGATGTCGTTGACTTGTGCATTTGTTCGGGCAACCAGTAGATAGGATTGATCGGGTTGAGTGGCTCGGGCGGCCCGCCAGTCTTGCACAAGGCGGGCCAATGCAGCCTTGTGATTGTCGGCTTCGTGGAAGAGATCGTGTGCCGAAAAGGCGGCGATGCCGCTTTCCGCATCGCCGGCGCCGAAGGCTGCGACGGCTTCCCGTGCCCATTCCTCCCGTTGCCGGACAATCGTATCGACCCGCGCGGCATTGACGCTGCGCATGACCAGATCGAGGCCTGGCCCGGCGCCGATCGCCTGCAATTGCTTCCGGTCACCAACCAGAATGACTTTGGCGTCGGCATGATGCGCTTCCGTCAGTATGGCATGCATCTCGCGCGCGGAGAGCAGCCCGGCTTCATCGACGACCAGGACCGATCGGGAATCGAGGAATCGCCGGCCCCGATTGAGACCTTCGATCCACGATGCGGTTGCCCGTGCTTCGATTTTCAGATCATCGTGTAGCGATCTGGCGACACGCCAGGCAGTGGCCGTACCGACGACACGATAGCCGGCATCGCGGTAAGCATCGACGATCGGCGCAAGCGTTGTCGTCTTACCGGACCCCGGCGCGCCCTCGACAATGGCGATCGCTTCTACGCCGGTCGCGGCAAGCGCTGCTCTGGATTGTTCGGCGCTGAGGCCGCGTCGATGTGTTCGGGCGATAACATCAACTTCACTGATAGCCGCCCACTCCCGGCTAGCCAGTTCGGTAGAGAGCGCAACGACATCGCGCTCGATTTCGATCATTTCCGGGGTCGAGTATCGGGGCTGGCCGATGGCGTCGTGGCCGATCTCGACAATCACGCCGGCTTCAACCAATCGATCGACTGCGATCTCTGCGTGATGTGCCGGCAGGCCTGTACCGACCAACTTGGCATTGACCGCGCGCACCAGTTCACGCCGGTCGACAACGCTTTCATGTTCAGTCAATTCGCGTGGCAGCACCGTCAGACGCTCGGCAAGAAGCTTCTCGACCGGCTCGCGGCTGGCAGCGTCATGTATGAGCAATGCATTAAATCGCTCGACACTGAGCCCGTTCCGTTCAGCGGCGTCACGCCAGATAGCCTCGCGGTCGGTGGACGCTTGTTCGAGCTTGGCGTGGCGGGTCGCCTTGGCGACGGCCGACGCGAGTGCCGAGGCTTCAGCGCTTGATGTTCCTGCCGTTGCCAGTTCGTTTTCGATCTCGTTCCTGCGAGCCGAAAAATATTCGATCGCCGCATCGCAGACGCCTGCGATTTCGAAAACGCCATTCTTTCCGACGCGATCGATTTCGAAGCCAATGTCCGCCAGCCCAGCGGCCAACGCCGCATGATACATGGCTCCCGCCGTCATCTTCCAATCGCGCAGGACCTTTGAGTGTAATGCGCCGACGGTGCCGTCTGCACGCGTAGCGAGGTTGGCGATGACGCAATGGGTGTGAAGGTTCGGATCGGCAAATATCCTGCCGTCAGCATGTTCCGCCGGTCGGCTTTCGCCGTGCTGGAATAACGCGGCGGTGAGTGGGACTTTTTCGACCGTCGCACCACCACGACCACGGCGGGCATAGGCGGCTTCCCGTTCGAGCATCGCAAGCGTGGCGCGCGCCGCCTTCAATTGTGCGGCTTCGATTGAGACCTTCAGGTTCACGTCAGCGAACGCCCAGGCCAACGAGACCGAACGCGGTGCGGACAGTGTGACATCGTACGCCGGCACGCGGTCGACGGAGCGCCCGCCGCTATTGCTGATCAGCGGCTTGCCGGCGAGATCAAGTCCTTGGTACAGCCCGTCGAAGTCTCGGGAATTGACGACCGTACCGTCTCGCCGTCCAAAATCACCGGCTGGCGCATACCAGTGTCCGGCCGGTTCGTGGCTACCCAAGTAGTACTCAACGCCACGGGCATAATAGCTGCTGGCGGCGGCAATGTTCCAGGTCGCAACCAAGTTGGCCTCCGAAATGAGGCCTTCGTCATGGGGCTGATCGGCTCGATATTTTTGGACAAGAAGTCAGAAAGAAGGTCGGGCAGGTATTTGTAGCGCCAAACACATGGACTGGAGCCGACCGCTCGCATCTACAGCGCGATTTGATGACGCGCTTCGCTCGCAGCCTGCCGCCGCACAGTCCACAGCCAGATTGCGCCACCCAGGTAGCAACAAGAAGACGGCCCCGTTGGTCACGGAGCCGCTCAAAGTTTTCTGGCTATGAGTACAGAGGCCTATCCGACTTCATGCTCGGCCTGCCAATCAGCACGAATGTGACCCTCGCGCCGTGCAGGCCATATCGTGGCGGGAATGTCGAGAATCGCAGGATTGCCGAGGCCAAAGATCGCCACGCGGACGATAAGGTTCTTTCCGCGTTTGCGCACCCCCAAATCGTCAGATAGCTGCCTTGCCTCAATGACATCAACTTCGGTTTCACGCCGTACCTTGCGGCCATTCGGGTCGCCGGAGTGTTCCCAGGTCTCGATGGTGCGTTTACCGCCATAAAGGCTGACGACGCGATTGCGCGTTTCGCTGATGCCGAGCTGACAAACCACCTTGATTTTGAAGCGCGCTTCCAGAGTTGCAGCATCGTTCTGGCCAAAAATCTCCACGATGCGGTCCCAGTCCTGAACCGCGACAATGGTCCGCACACCCTTTTCGCGGCCGACATTCAGAAGCTTTGGAAATTCCTTGAGGTAGCCGAGGACGGGCAATTCATCCAGGATAAGATGCAGCCACCCCTCGTTACGCAGAGGAAACGCCGGACTCAATATTTGCCTGCTGATCAGATCGACAAGAAGTCCGCTGACCGCCTCGGACAACAGTTCATAGTCCGATGCATGTTGGACGACGAGCGTGCGCGGAAGTTCAGAGCGATCGGACAGCCAGTCGCGAATGCTAAAAATATTGGTCTTGCCGGACCTTGTGGTCTCGGCCAGCGGGCGGATTGTGGTCAATGCTGCGACCCACA
>JBEBXE010000228.1:0-5697 GCA_040391705.1 Aerobium aerolatum | reverse complement strand
TTATGGAGGACGGCTCTCAACGTCAATCTTCCGGACGATTGACGAAGGCCTCCGGGCTGGAACAGCTTGCACCTGGGCTTGCCGAGAGGAAGAGACCTTTGCACCTGTCGGCGTTTGCATTATGACGTGGCACAAGATCATCGGTATCTGTCTTATAAACTCCCGATCTTAGACCAGTTAGCGCTCAGACGGAGGGCCAATGACGCTTCCCTTGAATGATCTGAAGAGAACCTATGAGCGTGATGCCGACGCGCTCGATCACGCCATTCTGTCCACCGTGCGCTCTGGGTGGTGGTTGAGCGGCGAACAGAACCGTACATTCTGCGCTTCGTTTGCCCACTACATCGGAGTGGCAAGCTGCATCGGCGTTGCCAACGGCACCGACGCGCTTGAGATCGCCATGCGTGCCTTGATGGAACGTAGCGAATCTGAGCGCCGTGAGGTGGTGACGGTTCCGAATGCAGGCGGTTATTCGACGATCGCTGCGCGTCAATTGGGACTGACCCCCGTCTATGCTGACATCGAGCGCGATTCGCAGCTTGCGTCGACTGACTCGATTCTCGCCTCCTTGACCACCGCGACGGCGTTTGTCGTCGTCACTCACCTCTATGGCGGCGTTTTCGATGTCGAGGCGCTTCGCAGCGCCATGGATGCGCGCGGCTTTGCTGACGTTGCCATCCTTGAAGATTGTGCGCAGGCCCATGGTGCCGAGTTGCGCGGCCGGAAAGTCGGCAGCCTCGCAGACATCGCAACTTTCAGCTTCTATCCGACCAAGAACCTCGGCGCATTTGGCGACGGCGGCGCGATTACGACTTCCAATCCTGAGTTGGCAAAGGCGTGCGAAGCACTGCGGCAGTACGGGTGGGCGTCGAAATACGACATCGCGCGACCAGGCGGGCGCAATTCTCGTCTCGATGAGGTTCAGGCGGCGGTTCTGTCGGTACAGTTGCAGCGGCTGGACGATTCAAACGCGAGGCGCATTGCCATTCTGGAACGCTACGCTGCCGTAAGCCCCGAAGCGATCGCGCTGGTACGCAGCCCGCACGGCAGCGTCGCCCATCTTGCCATCCTGCTGTGCGACAATCGCGACGGCCTGCGCGAACATCTCAAGGCACGCGATATTGCAACTGACATTCACTATCCGATCCTGGATTGTCATCAGGCGGGGTGGAGCGCGCTTCCTCAACGCTGTGCGCCTGGCGGAGTGGCGGTCGCGGAAGCAAGTGTGCCGTGCCTTCTGACGATCCCGTGCTTCCCAGGGATGACCGATGATGAGGTCGACACCGTCTGCAAAGCGCTTTCATCGTGGACAGCGTAGGGGAATCCACCATGGCGCACGCACAACAAGATGAGCACCTGCCGGTTCGACGCTCCCTGGTAATTCCTGTTTACGGAAACGAAGAAAATATCAGCGACCTGATCGCCGCGCTTGCCGAGCTTCACCACCGTGTCGGTGGAATGGAAGTGATCTTCGTTGTCGACGGGTCGCCAGATCGATCAGGTGAGTTGTTGATTGCCAGCCGCGACCAGATGCCGTTCGCGTCCAGGATCGTGTTTCACAGTCGCAACTTCGGCTCGTTCACAGCGATCCGCACCGGCATGGAGCTTGCCCGCGGCGACGTCATCGCCGTGATGGCCGCCGACCTGCAGGAGCCACCGGCGCTCATCGAGGACTTCTTCCGTATTCTGGAGGCCGGCGAGTCGGACATCGTTTTCGGCCAGCGTTCAGGACGCAGCGATGCGTTTCTTCGAGATGCGCTATCCAATGCATTCTGGTGGTTGTACCGGAAGCTGGTGATCAAGGACGTGCCAAAAGGCGGTGTCGACATCTTTGCCTGCAACCGCACTGCAGCCGACGCGGTGTTAAGCATCAGCGAACCCAACAGTTCGCTCATCGCCCAGCTGTTCTGGATCGGCTTTCGCCGCAAATTCGTGCCTTATGAGCGTCAGAAGCGCCTGAAAGGCACCAGTGCCTGGAATTTTATGCGCCGCCTGCGTTACATGATGGACAGCATATTTTCGTTTTCGGACCTGCCCATCATTCTGGTGCTGTGGCTCGGGGTGCTCGGATGCCTCGGCAGCATCACCCTTGGCCTGGTAATCGTAGTCCTGCGCCTCTTCGGCTTCATCTCCGAACCTGGATATGCAACGCTGGTGGTCCTCATTACTTTCACCGCGTCCGCAATGCTTGTATCACAAGGCATTATTGGATCTTATCTGTGGCGTACCTTTGAGAATACAAAGCGACGCCCGTTGAGAATCGTCAGCAGGATTGTCGAATAGGATGTGTTGGCTGAACCCGACGGCGACGTTCTCCGCCTCCCTCTGCTTTTCGAATCTGGTCAGAGCATGAATATGAACACCTCGAGCAGCTATTTCGTCCATCCAAAGGGCCTCTGCGAAAGCGCTGACATCGGCGAGCGGACCAGGATCTGGGCTTTCGCACACGTCTTGCCCGGAGCTCGCATCGGCGCCGACTGCAACATCTGCGACAACGTGTTTGTCGAGGGTGATGTGATTATCGGCGACTCCGTCACCGTGAAGTGCGGCGTACAGATCTGGGACGGGTTGCGGATTGGCGACCGGGTTTTCATCGGCCCGAACGCAACCTTCACCAACGACCGGTTTCCGCGCTCGAAGCACTATCCCGAAAAATTCCTCCAGACGGTTGTCGAAGACGACGCGTCGATCGGAGCCAACGCGACAATATTACCGGGTGTGCGGATCGGGCGTGGCGCGATGGTTGGCGCAGGGGCTGTCGTGACCCGCGATGTGCCGCCCTACAGCACCGTCGTCGGCAATCCTGCTGCCATCATCGGATATCACAACAGCTCCGGCCCGGAAGAAGAAGCGGGAACTCCTGAACTCTCCACGGGCTCGGCCACTCTGGGAAGCAAGATCGGAAGCCGCCTTGATCTCGGCGTGGCTGGCTGCTGGCTGGAGCGGTTGTCTCATTTCACCGACATGCGCGGCAGCCTCACCCCGCTCGAAATGGAAAAGGGCCTGCCGTTCCTACCGGCGCGCATTTTCCTCGTTTACGGAGTTCCGAGCCACCACGTTCGCGGCGAGCACGCCCACCACGCATGCAAGCAGTTTCTGGTTGCCGCGCATGGTGGCGTTTCAATTGTCGTCGACGACGGCATGCGCCGACGCGAAGTACGCCTCATCGACCAGACAGTCGGCTTGTACATGCCGGAAATGATCTGGGGCGTGCAGTACAAGTTCGACGCAGATAGCGTGCTGATGGTGGCCGCATCGCATCCGTACGATGCCGCGGATTATATCCGGAATTATTCCGAGTTTCGCCAGCTTGTCAGCAAAGGCGGTCCAGCGTGACACCAGTAGAACGAGGCTGGACGCGTCACCTCAGCGGTGACGCCATCCGCTTTGTCATCGCCGGCGTCGCAAATACCGGACTGACCCTTGTGGTCTATCAGCTGCTGTTGTTCGCACTGTCGCCGTCGCTTGCCTATATCGCAGCGTGGCTCGCCGGGCTCGTCTTCGTCGCGGTGGTCTACCCGAACAAGGTGTTCAAGGGCGGACGCCAAGGCACGGGCGACCGCCTGTTGCTGGCCGCATGCTACTGCGCCGTCTTCCTTTCAGGTCTTCTCCTGCTGCAGGCATTACAAGCTTTGGGACTCAGTCCTCGACTGGCAATTTTCGTGGTCATCATCGCCACGACACTGATCAATTTCTTTCTGTCGCGAGGGGTTTTGCGCAGATGAGCTTACCCGATCCCACGCTGGAAGGCCGCGCCACCGCCAGCTCCCATCCAGAAGGCGAAACAACCCTGTCCACGCCTTCCAGAGAGACCTGGCTGACCTCTGCAGCGTCAACCTTGGTGCCGGTGGCCGCCCTGATCGCGGCCGCCATGCTTTGGGTTCGCTACGGCGTCGACCTGCCGTTCTTTGACGATTGGCGGCATTTTATCGACGGGACGATCTCGTCTGTCGCGTTGGGCGACCTGTTTCATCCCTTCAACGATACGATCTATGCCACCGGAAAACTGCTTGACGCGATTGCGGTTCGCCTTCTGGCCTACAATGGCATCGTCTATCAGTTGGTGACGATGCTCCTCTGCATCGGGCTGTTGCTTTATCTTCAGCATCGCCTGCTATTCAGAAGCCTGCCTTGGCGGGCAGCTGCGCTCGGCATGATCGCCTGCGTTTTCATGATCCAGCCCTACACCTACTGGGGCATTCAAAACTTCGCCTACCATCAGGTGCTGCCGCTGATAGCCGTGATGTCCGCTCTCGCACTGACGTTGCTGACGAGGGTGCCAAATCCGGTTCTGGCTGTTCTTGTGGCCGTGCTGAGCCTTCTCGGCGGGTTTGCCTACATCTCGGGTGCCGTCATCGTCACGACGACAGCCTGTGTCTTCTTCCTGCTGTCGTTGAGAACCGACAGCACGGCGGCACGTCGCCTGAGATTCGCCGGCTTCGGCTTTGCCATTGGAGCCCTGTGCACACTGCCGGCACAGCTGTGGGTGATCGTTATCGTGCAGGGTGGAAACACCCACCACTACAGCATCCCGTGGACATATCCCTGGACGCTGGAATTCTGGGCATTCTTGCTTGGCGTTGTTGGGCGCACGGTTGGCGCGCAGTCGTTCTCGCCAAATGCAGCGATCTCGCTATCCCTGCTGGTGACCGCGAGTTTCATCACAGTGGCAATCGTCAGCATGCGTCAGATGCTGCGCGGGAGGCTCACGCTCGCCCAGATGCGGATCCCTGTCGTCTACCTGACTCTTTTCTGTGGCACAGGCGCTTATGCGGTTCTGATCGCGGCAAGCAGGGCATCCCATGGTGCAACGCAGGGCGCCCCGCTGCTGAATTGGTTTTACGGAGGCGGGACGCGGTTTCACTTTTTCTGGCTCACGCTGATGCTTCCATGGGTCGTTGGGTTGGGATTTAGTGCGGTGCGCTCGAAATTTCCGCGCCTGCTAGAAGGCATGATGTCGGCTGGGTTGTCAGTTCTGCTCGTGGGCTATGCGATGACAGCCGGCGTGTTCAACTATGCCTCGTTCTACGCGATGTCCGGAGAGTGGCGGCGCGCCGACATGAATTGCATCCAGGAAAAACTGTTGCTGCGGGTTCCTGTGGTCTGTGGAGGACCAGGATGGGAGCAAGACCTGACGGAAGGTCTTCGCCACGCGCGCGACCTTGACGTGAGCTTCACGCGCCATTTTCTGTTTCCCGATGAAGTGAGCGACGACGAGAACGTGACGCTGATGCCCGTTTCTCTTCTTGATCTGCCACGCCTAGATCGCATCGAAGGGGCAAGCGCCGACGCTCAGGCAAGCGACGTTGGCATGGCCTCAAACAGCATCGACCCACAACTGCACTACCGCTTCGAAGAAGCCGCCATAAGACAGCTCAAAAACTGTCGGGTGATGTGGGTCAAGGGAACCGTCGAGTCGACCAATGACGACGTGATGCAGGTGTTCTTTACCACCCCGCGCAACGAGGGTTTTGCCGAACCGCAAAGCGCGGTTTGGCGCTATGCCGGTGGCAATCGCCAGGCGTTCAGCATTCGGATCGCAAGTCGGGACGGGTTCGGCCCCAAGCTGCGCATCGATCCGGGCAACAGTGCGCAGAACTTCAAACTGTCCGGGCTCGCATTTACCTGTCGCTGACCCCCCTCTCAATACGGCGTGTCGCCGCCGTCGATGCTGATTGACTGGCCACGGATGATCGT